>NZ_ASWH01000001.1:2750000-3027500 GCF_000407545.1 Enterococcus gilvus ATCC BAA-350
GACATCGAGGTGCCAAACCTCCCCGTCGATGTGGACTCTTGGGGGAGATAAGCCTGTTATCCCCAGGGTAGCTTTTATCCGTTGAGCGATGGCCCTTCCATGCGGAACCACCGGATCACTAAGCCCGACTTTCGTCCCTGCTCGACTTGTAGGTCTCGCAGTCAAGCTCCCTTGTGCCTTTACACTCTGCGAATGATTTCCAACCATTCTGAGGGAACCTTTGGGCGCCTCCGTTACTCTTTAGGAGGCGACCGCCCCAGTCAAACTGCCCATCTGACACTGTCTCCCACCACGATTAGTGGTGCGGGTTAGAGTGGTCATAACACAGGGGTAGTATCCCACCAGCGCCTCTGTCGAAACTAGCGTCCCGACTTCTACGGCTCCTACCTATCCTGTACATGTGGTACAAACACTCAATATCAAACTGCAGTAAAGCTCCATGGGGTCTTTCCGTCCTGTCGCGGGTAACCTGCATCTTCACAGGTACTAAAATTTCACCGAGTCTCTCGTTGAGACAGTGCCCAAATCGTTACGCCTTTCGTGCGGGTCGGAACTTACCCGACAAGGAATTTCGCTACCTTAGGACCGTTATAGTTACGGCCGCCGTTTACTGGGGCTTCAATTCGTACCTTCGCTTACGCTAAGCACTCCTCTTAACCTTCCAGCACCGGGCAGGCGTCAGCCCCTATACGTCATCTTTCGATTTTGCAGAGACCTGTGTTTTTGATAAACAGTCGCTTGGGCCTATTCACTGCGGCTGATCGTTAGATCAGCACCCCTTCTCCCGAAGTTACGGGGTCATTTTGCCGAGTTCCTTAACGAGAGTTCTCTCGCTCACCTTAGGATTCTCTCCTCGACTACCTGTGTCGGTTTGCGGTACGGGCCATTGTTTTCTTACTAGAAGCTTTTCTCGGCAGTGTGACATCGGGAACTTCGGTACTTATATTTCCCTCCCCATCACAACTTGTCCTTAGAGACGTAAGCATTTGACTCACATCAAGACTTGTTGCTTGGACAGACATTTCCAATCGTCTGATTCCTTAGCCTCCTGCGTCCCTCCATTGCTCAAACAAAAACAACGGGTACAGGAATATCAACCTGTTATCCATCGCCTACGCCTTTCGGCCTCGGCTTAGGTCCCGACTAACCCTGGGCGGACGAGCCTTCCCCAGGAAACCTTAGTCATTCGGTGGACAGGATTCTCACCTGTCTTTCGCTACTCATACCGGCATTCTCACTTCTAAGCGCTCCAGTAGTCCTCACGATCTACCTTCAACGCCCTTAGAACGCTCTCCTACCAACACACCTCATGGTGTGCTCCACAGCTTCGGTAAACTATTTAGCCCCGGTACATTTTCGGCGCAGGGTCACTCGACTAGTGAGCTATTACGCACTCTTTAAATGGTGGCTGCTTCTAAGCCAACATCCTAGTTGTCTGTGCAACCCCACATCCTTTTCCACTTAATAGTTATTTGGGGACCTTAGCTGGTGGTCTGGGCTGTTTCCCTTTCGACTATGGATCTTATCACTCACAGTCTGACTCCCAGAGATGAATGGATGGCATTCGGAGTTTATCTGAATTCGGTAACCCGAGATGGGCCCCTAGTCCAAACAGCGCTCTACCTCCATCATTCTTACTCTGAGGCTAGCCCTAAAGCTATTTCGGAGAGAACCAGCTATCTCCAAGTTCGTTTGGAATTTCTCCGCTACCCACACCTCATCCCCGCACTTTTCAACGTACGTGGGTTCGGTCCTCCAGTGCGTTTTACCGCACCTTCAACCTGGACATGGGTAGATCACATGGTTTCGGGTCTACGACCACTTACTCATTCGCCCTATTCAGACTCGCTTTCGCTGCGGCTCCGTCTTTTCAACTTAACCTCGCAAGTAATCGTAACTCGCCGGTTCATTCTACAAAAGGCACGCTATCACCCATTAACGGGCTCTAACTTGTTGTAGGCACACGGTTTCAGGATCTATTTCACTCCCCTTCCGGGGTGCTTTTCACCTTTCCCTCACGGTACTGGTTCACTATCGGTCACTAGGGAGTATTTAGCCTTGGGAGATGGTCCTCCCGGATTCCGACGGAATTCCTCGTGTTCCGCCGTACTCAGGATCCTCCTAGGTGCCAGTCAAATTTTGTCTACGGGGCTTTTACCCTTTCTAGCAGACCTTTCCAGGTCCTTCGACTATCTCACTGAACTACCATATTGGAGTCCTACAACCCCAAGAGGCAAGCCTCTTGGTTTGGGCTTTTCCCGTTTCGCTCGCCGCTACTCAGGGAATCGATTTTTCTTTCTCTTCCTGCAGGTACTTAGATGTTTCAGTTCTCTGCGTCTACCTCTATTCAGCTATGTATTCACTGAAAAGTAACATCCTATAAAAGATGCTGGGTTTCCCCATTCGGAAATCTCCGGATCAAAGCTTACTTACAGCTCCCCGAAGCATATCGGTGTTAGTCCCGTCCTTCATCGGCTCCTAGTGCCAAGGCATCCACCGTGCGCCCTTATTCACTTAACCTTATCTTGACTTGCGTCAAGGGTCTTACTAATTTCCATGAGCGATCATGTTCCTTAGTAATAAATAAGCAATTGAACTTATTAAAAAACTCATTCAACGCGGTGTTCTCGGTTTGTTTAACATTTTGTTTCTGTATCCAGTTTTCAATGAACGAATGATGACCAATGTCATCAATGGAGCCTAGCGGGATCGAACCGCTGACCTCCTGCGTGCAAAGCAGGCGCTCTCCCAGCTGAGCTAAGGCCCCGATATAAAATTGAGAGTAGACCTCTCAAAACTGAACGAATAAAAGCAAGCCTGTGTAGTTTCCGTAACGTTCATCTGAGATGAACTATTTCCTTAGAAAGGAGGTGATCCAGCCGCACCTTCCGATACGGCTACCTTGTTACGACTTCACCCCAATCATCTATCCCACCTTAGGCGGCTGGCTCCAAAAGGTTACCTCACCGACTTCGGGTGTTACAAACTCTCGTGGTGTGACGGGCGGTGTGTACAAGGCCCGGGAACGTATTCACCGCGGCGTGCTGATCCGCGATTACTAGCGATTCCGGCTTCATGTAGGCGAGTTGCAGCCTACAATCCGAACTGAGAGAAGCTTTAAGAGATTAGCTTAGCCTCGCGACTTCGCGACTCGTTGTACTTCCCATTGTAGCACGTGTGTAGCCCAGGTCATAAGGGGCATGATGATTTGACGTCATCCCCACCTTCCTCCGGTTTGTCACCGGCAGTCTCGCTAGAGTGCCCAACTAAATGATGGCAACTAACAATAAGGGTTGCGCTCGTTGCGGGACTTAACCCAACATCTCACGACACGAGCTGACGACAACCATGCACCACCTGTCACTTTGCCCCCGAAGGGGAAGCTCTATCTCTAGAGTGGTCAAAGGATGTCAAGACCTGGTAAGGTTCTTCGCGTTGCTTCGAATTAAACCACATGCTCCACCGCTTGTGCGGGCCCCCGTCAATTCCTTTGAGTTTCAACCTTGCGGTCGTACTCCCCAGGCGGAGTGCTTAATGCGTTAGCTGCAGCACTGAAGGGCGGAAACCCTCCAACACTTAGCACTCATCGTTTACGGCGTGGACTACCAGGGTATCTAATCCTGTTTGCTCCCCACGCTTTCGAGCCTCAGCGTCAGTTACAGACCAGAGAGCCGCCTTCGCCACTGGTGTTCCTCCATATATCTACGCATTTCACCGCTACACATGGAATTCCACTCTCCTCTTCTGCACTCAAGTTTCCCAGTTTCCAATGACCCTCCCCGGTTGAGCCGGGGGCTTTCACATCAGACTTAAGAAACCGCCTGCGCTCGCTTTACGCCCAATAAATCCGGACAACGCTTGCCACCTACGTATTACCGCGGCTGCTGGCACGTAGTTAGCCGTGGCTTTCTGGTCAGATACCGTCAAGGGATGAACATTTTACTCTCATCCTTGTTCTTCTCTAACAACAGAGTTTTACGATCCGAAAACCTTCTTCACTCACGCGGCGTTGCTCGGTCAGACTTTCGTCCATTGCCGAAGATTCCCTACTGCTGCCTCCCGTAGGAGTTTGGGCCGTGTCTCAGTCCCAATGTGGCCGATCACCCTCTCAGGTCGGCTATGCATCGTTGCCTTGGTGAGCCGTTACCTCACCAACTAGCTAATGCACCGCGGGTCCATCCATCAGTGACGCAAAAGCGCCTTTCAAATAGAAACCATGCGGTTTCTATTGTTATACGGTATTAGCACCTGTTTCCAAGTGTTATCCCCTTCTGATGGGCAGGTTACCCACGTGTTACTCACCCGTTCGCCACTCCTTTTCTTTCGGTGGAGCAAGCTCCGGTGAAAGAAAAAGCGTTCGACTTGCATGTATTAGGCACGCCGCCAGCGTTCGTCCTGAGCCAGGATCAAACTCTCATATAAAGTGTTTGAAACAATCTTGCGATTGTTAAGCTCAATTTTAATAATTGACTTGCTAGCATATTGCTTGCTATGTTGTTTGCTTCTATAGAATAGAAGCGCCCTACACATTTGGTTTGTTTTATTCGTTCAGTTTTCAAAGGTCTACGTTGTTTGTTGCTTTGTTTCAGCAACTTTTACATCTTAACAGGTTACTGAGTGAATGTCAACAACTTTTTTGAAGTTTGTTCAAAACTATGATTAACCCTTCAGTAACTTAGTTATAATAACTTAATACTATAAAAGTGTCAATAGTTTCATTTAACGAATTTTGTTTATCAGTCCAAACTCAAAAATACGTTGCTTTTATCACTATAACCAGCAATAGCATTTTGTCAATCAAAAAAAATAATTCTATGACAAGAAACCATTACTTTTGAAATAAAAATTCCATCCCACATAAAGGATGGAATTCGCGTGGCGACGTCCTAATCTCACAAGGGGCAACCCCTCACTACAATCGGCGCTAAGAAGCTTAACTTCTGTGTTCGACATGGGAACAGGTGTATCCTTCCCGCTATCGCCACCACACTATGCTTTATCTGAGTAAACGTCGTTCACTCAAAACTGGATCAGAAACAGTTAAACTACCGTGAATCAATTTTTTTGGTTAAGTCCTCGATCGATTAGTATCAGTCTGCTCCGTACATCACTGCACTTCCACTCCTGACCTATCTACCTGATCATCTCTCAGGGATCTTACTTTCTTAAAGAAATGGGAAATCTCATCTTGAGGTGGGCTTCACACTTAGATGCTTTCAGCGTTTATCCCTTCCCTACATAGCTACCCAGCGATGCCTCTGGCGAGACAACTGGTACACCAGCGGTAAGTCCATCCCGGTCCTCTCGTACTAAGGACAGATCCTCTCAAATTTCCAACGCCCGCGACGGATAGGGACCGAACTGTCTCACGACGTTCTGAACCCAGCTCGCGTGCCGCTTTAATGGGCGAACAGCCCAACCCTTGGGACCGACTACAGCCCCAGGATGCGACGAGCCGACATCGAGGTGCCAAACCTCCCCGTCGATGTGGACTCTTGGGGGAGATAAGCCTGTTATCCCCAGGGTAGCTTTTATCCGTTGAGCGATGGCCCTTCCATGCGGAACCACCGGATCACTAAGCCCGACTTTCGTCCCTGCTCGACTTGTAGGTCTCGCAGTCAAGCTCCCTTGTGCCTTTACACTCTGCGAATGATTTCCAACCATTCTGAGGGAACCTTTGGGCGCCTCCGTTACTCTTTAGGAGGCGACCGCCCCAGTCAAACTGCCCATCTGACACTGTCTCCCACCACGATTAGTGGTGCGGGTTAGAGTGGTCATAACACAGGGGTAGTATCCCACCAGCGCCTCTGTCGAAACTAGCGTCCCGACTTCTACGGCTCCTACCTATCCTGTACATGTGGTACAAACACTCAATATCAAACTGCAGTAAAGCTCCATGGGGTCTTTCCGTCCTGTCGCGGGTAACCTGCATCTTCACAGGTACTAAAATTTCACCGAGTCTCTCGTTGAGACAGTGCCCAAATCGTTACGCCTTTCGTGCGGGTCGGAACTTACCCGACAAGGAATTTCGCTACCTTAGGACCGTTATAGTTACGGCCGCCGTTTACTGGGGCTTCAATTCGTACCTTCGCTTACGCTAAGCACTCCTCTTAACCTTCCAGCACCGGGCAGGCGTCAGCCCCTATACGTCATCTTTCGATTTTGCAGAGACCTGTGTTTTTGATAAACAGTCGCTTGGGCCTATTCACTGCGGCTGATCGTTAGATCAGCACCCCTTCTCCCGAAGTTACGGGGTCATTTTGCCGAGTTCCTTAACGAGAGTTCTCTCGCTCACCTTAGGATTCTCTCCTCGACTACCTGTGTCGGTTTGCGGTACGGGCCATTGTTTTCTTACTAGAAGCTTTTCTCGGCAGTGTGACATCGGGAACTTCGGTACTTATATTTCCCTCCCCATCACAACTTGTCCTTAGAGACGTAAGCATTTGACTCACATCAAGACTTGTTGCTTGGACAGACATTTCCAATCGTCTGATTCCTTAGCCTCCTGCGTCCCTCCATTGCTCAAACAAAAACAACGGGTACAGGAATATCAACCTGTTATCCATCGCCTACGCCTTTCGGCCTCGGCTTAGGTCCCGACTAACCCTGGGCGGACGAGCCTTCCCCAGGAAACCTTAGTCATTCGGTGGACAGGATTCTCACCTGTCTTTCGCTACTCATACCGGCATTCTCACTTCTAAGCGCTCCAGTAGTCCTCACGATCTACCTTCAACGCCCTTAGAACGCTCTCCTACCAACACACCTCATGGTGTGCTCCACAGCTTCGGTAAACTATTTAGCCCCGGTACATTTTCGGCGCAGGGTCACTCGACTAGTGAGCTATTACGCACTCTTTAAATGGTGGCTGCTTCTAAGCCAACATCCTAGTTGTCTGTGCAACCCCACATCCTTTTCCACTTAATAGTTATTTGGGGACCTTAGCTGGTGGTCTGGGCTGTTTCCCTTTCGACTATGGATCTTATCACTCACAGTCTGACTCCCAGAGATGAATGGATGGCATTCGGAGTTTATCTGAATTCGGTAACCCGAGATGGGCCCCTAGTCCAAACAGTGCTCTACCTCCATCATTCTTACTCTGAGGCTAGCCCTAAAGCTATTTCGGAGAGAACCAGCTATCTCCAAGTTCGTTTGGAATTTCTCCGCTACCCACACCTCATCCCCGCACTTTTCAACGTACGTGGGTTCGGTCCTCCAGTGCGTTTTACCGCACCTTCAACCTGGACATGGGTAGATCACATGGTTTCGGGTCTACGACCACTTACTCATTCGCCCTATTCAGACTCGCTTTCGCTGCGGCTCCGTCTTTTCAACTTAACCTCGCAAGTAATCGTAACTCGCCGGTTCATTCTACAAAAGGCACGCTATCACCCATTAACGGGCTCTAACTTGTTGTAGGCACACGGTTTCAGGATCTATTTCACTCCCCTTCCGGGGTGCTTTTCACCTTTCCCTCACGGTACTGGTTCACTATCGGTCACTAGGGAGTATTTAGCCTTGGGAGATGGTCCTCCCGGATTCCGACGGAATTCCTCGTGTTCCGCCGTACTCAGGATCCTCCTAGGTGCCAGTCAAATTTTGTCTACGGGGCTTTTACCCTTTCTAGCAGACCTTTCCAGGTCCTTCGACTATCTCACTGAACTACCATATTGGAGTCCTACAACCCCAAGAGGCAAGCCTCTTGGTTTGGGCTTTTCCCGTTTCGCTCGCCGCTACTCAGGGAATCGATTTTTCTTTCTCTTCCTGCAGGTACTTAGATGTTTCAGTTCTCTGCGTCTACCTCTATTCAGCTATGTATTCACTGAAAAGTAACATCCTATAAAAGATGCTGGGTTTCCCCATTCGGAAATCTCCGGATCAAAGCTTACTTACAGCTCCCCGAAGCATATCGGTGTTAGTCCCGTCCTTCATCGGCTCCTAGTGCCAAGGCATCCACCGTGCGCCCTTATTCACTTAACCTTATCTTGACTTGCGTCAAGGGTCTTACTAATTTCCATGAGCGATCATGTTCCTTAGTAATAAATAAGCAATTGAACTTATTAAAAAACTCATTCAACGCGGTGTTCTCGGTTTGTTTAACATTTTGTTTCTGTATCCAGTTTTCAATGAACGATTTGAGAGTAGACCTCTCAAAACTGAACGAATAAAAGCAAGCCTGTGTAGTTTCCGTAACGTTCATCTAAGATGAACTATTTCCTTAGAAAGGAGGTGATCCAGCCGCACCTTCCGATACGGCTACCTTGTTACGACTTCACCCCAATCATCTATCCCACCTTAGGCGGCTGGCTCCAAAAGGTTACCTCACCGACTTCGGGTGTTACAAACTCTCGTGGTGTGACGGGCGGTGTGTACAAGGCCCGGGAACGTATTCACCGCGGCGTGCTGATCCGCGATTACTAGCGATTCCGGCTTCATGTAGGCGAGTTGCAGCCTACAATCCGAACTGAGAGAAGCTTTAAGAGATTAGCTTAGCCTCGCGACTTCGCGACTCGTTGTACTTCCCATTGTAGCACGTGTGTAGCCCAGGTCATAAGGGGCATGATGATTTGACGTCATCCCCACCTTCCTCCGGTTTGTCACCGGCAGTCTCGCTAGAGTGCCCAACTAAATGATGGCAACTAACAATAAGGGTTGCGCTCGTTGCGGGACTTAACCCAACATCTCACGACACGAGCTGACGACAACCATGCACCACCTGTCACTTTGCCCCCGAAGGGGAAGCTCTATCTCTAGAGTGGTCAAAGGATGTCAAGACCTGGTAAGGTTCTTCGCGTTGCTTCGAATTAAACCACATGCTCCACCGCTTGTGCGGGCCCCCGTCAATTCCTTTGAGTTTCAACCTTGCGGTCGTACTCCCCAGGCGGAGTGCTTAATGCGTTAGCTGCAGCACTGAAGGGCGGAAACCCTCCAACACTTAGCACTCATCGTTTACGGCGTGGACTACCAGGGTATCTAATCCTGTTTGCTCCCCACGCTTTCGAGCCTCAGCGTCAGTTACAGACCAGAGAGCCGCCTTCGCCACTGGTGTTCCTCCATATATCTACGCATTTCACCGCTACACATGGAATTCCACTCTCCTCTTCTGCACTCAAGTTTCCCAGTTTCCAATGACCCTCCCCGGTTGAGCCGGGGGCTTTCACATCAGACTTAAGAAACCGCCTGCGCTCGCTTTACGCCCAATAAATCCGGACAACGCTTGCCACCTACGTATTACCGCGGCTGCTGGCACGTAGTTAGCCGTGGCTTTCTGGTCAGATACCGTCAAGGGATGAACATTTTACTCTCATCCTTGTTCTTCTCTAACAACAGAGTTTTACGATCCGAAAACCTTCTTCACTCACGCGGCGTTGCTCGGTCAGACTTTCGTCCATTGCCGAAGATTCCCTACTGCTGCCTCCCGTAGGAGTTTGGGCCGTGTCTCAGTCCCAATGTGGCCGATCACCCTCTCAGGTCGGCTATGCATCGTTGCCTTGGTGAGCCGTTACCTCACCAACTAGCTAATGCACCGCGGGTCCATCCATCAGTGACGCAAAAGCGCCTTTCAAATAGAAACCATGCGGTTTCTATTGTTATACGGTATTAGCACCTGTTTCCAAGTGTTATCCCCTTCTGATGGGCAGGTTACCCACGTGTTACTCACCCGTTCGCCACTCCTTTTCTTTCGGTGGAGCAAGCTCCGGTGAAAGAAAAAGCGTTCGACTTGCATGTATTAGGCACGCCGCCAGCGTTCGTCCTGAGCCAGGATCAAACTCTCATATAAAGTGTTTGAAACAATCTTGCGATTGTTAAGCTCAATTTAATAATTGACTTGCTAGCATATTGCTTGCTATGTTGTTTGCTTCTATAGAATAGAAGCGCCCTACACATTTGGTTTGTTTTATTCGTTCAGTTTTCAAAGGTCTACGTTGTTTGTCGCTTTGTTTCAGCAACTTTTAAATCATAACAGATTGCCGTTTTAATGTCAACAACTTTTTTGAAGTTTTTTTCCGAAGAAGTTGTCGTCATCGCTTTATGCGACTTTGATAGAATAACTGAAAGTCAGCCATCTGTCAATAACAATTTTGAAGTTTTTTTAAGCGATATTCCCTCGCCTTGGAACATTAAATAATATACCAACATAATCTTATCTGGTCAATTAGAAATATTGATTTTTCGGAACTTTTTTTCAATACTGACCAATACTTCGCAACCTGCTTGCAAACGTTCGTAAATAACATGAAAGCTGATTGAAAATTTCCTTTTCAAAACACAAACTGCCGTATTTTTAATTCTGGAGATGACATCATTTTCTAATAAACCTTTTCAAACATACAAAAAAAAAGACGTCAGCATAGCTGAACGTCTCTTGAAATTTTTTTCTAACGCATGGTCGGAAATAGCAAAACATCTCGAATTGACTGAACATCTGTCAGTAACATAACTAAACGGTCAATTCCGATACCTAGTCCACCAGTCGGCGGCATACCGTATTCTAACGCCTCTAAGAAGTCTTCATCTACACCATGTGCTTCATCGTTTCCTTGTTCCCGCTCTTTTTCTTGCGCTTCGAAGCGTTCACGTTGATCAATTGGATCATTTAGCTCAGTAAAGGCATTCGCAAATTCGCGTCCCACGATAAATAATTCAAAACGGTCTGTAAAACGTCCATCTTCTGCATTTTTCTTCGCAAGTGGAGATACTTCTACTGGATGACCATACACAAATGTCGGTTGTTGCAGCGTTTCTTCCACAAAGGTCTCAAAGAACTCATTGATAATGTGCCCAATTTCCATGTTATCATTAATTTCAACATGGTGTTCCTTAGCTAGCGCACGAGCCTCTTCAATAGACATTTCAGGCCAGAAATCTACCCCTGTTTGTTCTTTGATTGCATCCACCATATGGATACGTTTAAACTCAGATCCTAGGTCAATCGTTTGACCATCATATGAAAGTGTAGTTTCCCCTAAAACATTTTGCGCGGCATCTCGAATAATTCCTTCTGTCAAATTCATTACATCTAAGAAATCTTGATACGCAGTATAAACTTCCATCATTGTAAATTCAGGATTGTGCGTAGTATCAATCCCTTCATTACGAAATACACGACCAATTTCGTATACTTTTTCCATTCCGCCAACGATTAAACGCTTCAAGTGAAGCTCTAATGCGATTCGGAGATATAAATCCATATCAAGAGCATTGTGATGCGTGATAAACGGACGAGCAGTCGCCCCTCCTGCTTCATTGTGCAACACAGGCGTCTCTACTTCGATATAACCGAGTCCATCTAAATAGCGTCGGATTTGACTGATGATTTGACTACGTTTAGTAAAACGATCAAAACTCTCACGATTACTGATTAAATCCAAATAGCGCTGACGGTAACGTTGTTCAACGTTGGTCAACCCATGATATTTTTCTGGAAGTGGACGCAACGCTTTAGACAACAATGTAATTTCTTTCGCTTTAATGGAGACTTCGCCAGTATCCGTCTTCATGATTTCACCAGTTACACCAAAGAAATCACCTAGATCCCCTTTTTTGAAGATCGCATACGGTTCTTCCCCGACTTCGTCTTTACGTACGTAGATTTGGATTTGGCCTTCCCGGTCTTGTAAGTGAGCAAAGCCGACTTTCCCTTTTCCCCGTTTCGTCATCATTCGACCAGCCACGCTTGCCGATAATTGTTTTTCTTGAAGCTCTTCTTTAGTATTTTCGTCATATGTTTCGTGTAATTCTTTTGAATTTGCTGTTCGTTCAAAACGTGCACCGAATGGATCAATGCCTTCTTCACGAAGGGTTTCCATTTTTTCTCGGCGAACACGCATCTGATCGTTCATTTCTGTTAAATTTGATTGTTCTTCAGTCACGAATGTTCCTCCTCAGAATGTAATTACTCTTTCTTATAATGCCAATGAATAAGCAAAAAATCAAGCCGAATTCTTCATTCGGCTTCAAGATCAACTGATTTTCTCTCTCGCTTCAGTCTTTTCAACAAGCTGATCCAATAAATCTGCGATCACTTGTTTGTCTTCTGTTTGATTAATAGCTAATTTAGCTTTTGCAGAGCGCGGAATCCCTTTTAAATAGTAGCTTGCATGTTGACGGAATTCACGACAAGCGATGGTTTCGCCTTTCAACTGAATTAGGCGTTCTAAATGCAGCTTGGCTGTTTCTATTTTTTCTCTTGCACTTGGTTCAGGAATTAATTCACCTGTTTCTAAATAGTGCTGGGTTTGATGGATCATCCAAGGATTGCCTAGAGCCGCTCGGCCAATCATCACCGCATCCACACCGACTTCATCAATCATTCGTTTCGCATCCTCTGGCGTACGGACGTCGCCGTTTCCCATAAATGGAATCGTTAGCTCATCAGCTACTTGCTTCAAGACAGCCCAATCTGCTTTGCCTTCATACATTTGCACTCGTGTCCTTCCGTGCATTGCAATGGCTGAAGCTCCCGCACTTTGAGCCGCCAAAGCATTCTCTACTGCAAAGATATGCTGTTCATCCCAGCCTACACGCATTTTAACAGTTACGGGAATATCTACAGCCGACGAAACTGCATTTACCATTTCATAAACTTTATTTGGGTCTAACAGCCATTTAGCACCCGCTTCTGCTTTAATAACCTTGTTTACCGGACAACCCATGTTGATGTCGATAATGTCAGCTTTCGTATTTTCTTGGACAAATTGCGCTGCTTCTACTAATGAGTCTTTGTTCCCACCGAATATTTGTACACTTAACGGATGTTCCCGTTCATCTATATACAGCATCTCCAACGTCTTTTTATTTCTAAAGTGGATTCCTTGATCACTGATCATTTCGCACACGACCAGACCTGCTCCGAACTCCTTCACCGTCACTCGAAAAGCAGCATTCGAGATGCCTGCCATTGGAGCTACAACCACCCGATTAGGTACCTCCACATCGCCTATTTTCCACGTACCATTCAATGGTCTCACGTTTATTCCCCCAAAATTTCTTGTTTAAGTTCGTAAAGTTCTTCTTCACTGTACTCGTATTTGTTATTACAAAAAGTACAAACCGCCTCTGCACCATGATCTTGATCAATTAATTCCTGAATTTGGTCGGCTCCCAATGTGAGAATCGCAGAAGCAAATTTTTCTTTTGAACAATCACATTTAAATTGAACAGGCATCTTTTCTAAAAATTCAACATCGCTAGTTGCTAATAAATTTTGCAAAATTTCTTCTGACGTTTGACCCTCGTCTAGCAAGGTTGAAATACGTGTTGTCTCTTTTAAGCGTTCTTCAATTTGATCAATGATCTCATCGCTTGCACCTGGCATAATTTGAATCATAAAACCACCCGCTGTTTTGACAGAATCATCTGTATCGACTAAGACTGATACTCCCACCGCAGATGGAATTTGTTCGGATACTGCCAAATAATAGGTAAAGTCTTCTCCGATTTCACCAGAAACAATAGGTGTTTGACCAGAAAATGGTTCTTTTAGCCCTAGATCTTTGATTACAGTGAACATGCCTTCTGTTCCAACTGCTCCACGCACATCTATTTTGCCAATCTCATTTAATGGTAGACTGATATGTGGATTCTTGATATATCCTTTCACTTCGCCTTTACCATTGCTGTCAACGACGATAGCTCCCGCAGGACCGTTTCCTTCTACTTTGACAGTCATTTTATCTTCGCCTTTTAACGTGGCTCCTAACATCAATGCACCGATCATTGTGCGACCCAATGCTGCAGAGGACGTATTCCATGTATCATGACGGCGCTGTGCCTCACCAATCGTCTCCGTTGCGTTTACTGCGTATGCTCGAACAAATCCGCTATAAGCTAATGCTTTTACTAAATAATCACTCATTTACCTGCTCCTTATCCCTAATAATGAACTATTTACTACTGAAACACTCCTCAGAATGTCTAATCTGTTTTCTTACTTTATTTTTAAAAAAATAAGACCCTCATTCATTTTTTTAAAGTGGTTCATTTTTTACTCGTGATTGCATCATACTAGGTGTTTCAACTTTTTTCAACTTCTCTGCGCCTGCATAATGGAAAAGCTTAACAAAGTGATATTCACTAAACACAAAAAAAGCAGACGAATTTTCGTCTGCTTCTTAAAAACACAAAGGCAATAAAATAGCTGTCATTGCAGTAGCATCATACTTCATCGCTTCGCTTTTCAACTGGTTGTGTAGGGTGCCTAGCGCCTCAGGAAAATCCTGTTGATGAGACAGTGCATAAAGGGCGATTTCCTTACAGATTTTTGTTGCAACTAAACCGCAGTCTTCCGTTTTTTCAAGTACTTGCGCATTCTCAAACAACATTTTTTTGATTTCTGGACTCGTTTTTACAAACTCATCCCCGTAAGCACAACTAATCTGATCCATCATTTGTTTAGTTTTTTCGTCGCGTTTCATGCTCTCCACCTCTTTAAAATCATTTTACGCCTAGATAACCTATAGACCAACAAAATACATTTAAATCAACGATAAATTAATTTTTTATCATTTTGAGATGTAAAAAGAGATTGTCTGAAACTTTTTAAATACTCGAAAATCAACGAACGAAATTCTTTGTTCTCTCAAATGCTGTAAAGCTGAAGAATAGAAAAACGGCATGCCCAAGGACATGCCGTTTCATTTTACTCTTGATTGTCGTTTGTATCATCTGGCTCGATTTTATTGTCTGAGTCTTTGTGTTCTTCAGGATCTTTATCTTCTGCTTGTTTCTCAGCATCTTTCTCTTCCAAAGCACGTTTTGCTTCTTCAAAGGTTTGTGCTTGAGCTTTTTCACTTGGATAAGGAGTGCCTTTGCCTTCTGGCATTTGCCCTGTCTCAAACAATGATTTGATTGCTTTCGCATCCAATGTTTCGAATTCCAGTAACTTTTCAGCGATCAATTTATGTTGATCACGATGCGTTTCGATGATCTCACGTGCTTTTTCGTGAGCTTTCATTAAGATACTACGAACTTCTTCATCAATTTCAAAAGCAACTTGTTCAGAGTAAGCTTTTGTTTGACCGTAATCACGGCCAACAAAGACTTGATGATTTCCTTCGTATTGAACCGGTCCAAGCTTATCACTCATTCCGTATTCAGTTACCATGCTGCGGGCGAGTGCCGTTGCTTGCTCGAAGTCATTTGAAGCACCTGTTGTTTGTGCGTTAAACACGATTTCTTCAGCAGTACGTCCACCCAACAGTCCAACGATTTGTTCAAACATATCATCTTTCGACATCAACATTTGATCTTCTTTTGGTAAAGCGATCATATAACCGCCAGCGCGTCCACGAGGAATAATAGTTACTTTGTGAACAACACGCGCACGGTTTAATACCATACCAATAATTGTGTGGCCTGCTTCATGATAAGCGACCATTTCACGTTCATGCTTGCTAATGACACGATCCTTCTTAGCAGGACCTGCAATCACGCGATCTTCTGCTTCGTCAACATCTGAAGCATCGATTTTCTTCTTGTTTCGACGAGCAGCTACTAGGGCTGCTTCATTCAGAACATTCTCAAGGTCCGCACCAGCAAAACCTGGTGTTTGTTGTGCAACAACTTTCAAATCAACGTCGTCTGCTAACGGTTTATTCCGAGCATGAACGCGTAAAATCGCTTCACGACCTTTAACATCCGGGCGCCCAACTAAAATTTGACGGTCAAAACGACCTGGACGTAATAACGCTGGATCTAATACGTCTGAACGGTTCGTTGCAGCGATGACGATCACGCCTTCGTTTCCATCAAAACCATCCATTTCAACAAGTAACTGGTTTAAGGTTTGTTCACGTTCATCATGACCCCCGCCCATACCAGCGCCACGTTGACGACCAACAGCATCAATTTCATCAATGAAAATGATTGCTGGAGCATTTTTCTTGGCTGTTTCAAATAGGTCACGGACACGAGAAGCCCCGACCCCTACAAACATTTCCACGAAATCTGAACCAGAAATTGAATAGAACGGTACGCCTGCTTCACCGGCTACAGCTTTGGCAAGCAATGTTTTACCGGTCCCTGGAGGTCCCTCTAGTAAAACACCGGCAGGAATACGAGCGCCCAATTCGACAAAACGACGCGGGTCTTTCAAGAATTCTACAACTTCTACTAATTCTTGTTTTTCTTCTTCTGCTCCGGCCACATCAGAGAATCTTACACGGTTGGCTTTTTTGTCTGCTTCTTTCGCTTTTGACTTGCCAAAGTTCATGACACGACCATTGCCGCCTCCTCCTCCGCCTTGTTGTCCGATCATCATATAGAAGAAGAAAATCATGATTAGGATTGGTAAGAAGCTGACTAATAATGTCACCCACATACCGCTGCTAGATTCTTCATCGATCTCTGTTTTTACATTGTTTTCTTTTGCTAGATCATTAACTTGGCTCAACGTTGAATCATTAGGCAAAATAATAGTTGAGAAATGAGTCGTTGTAGAATCGGTCGAACCAATGATGCTCAATCCACCAGAGTTTGCAACTTCTTGCTTCTCTTTGTACTCCCCAGTGATTTTGTACACACCACCAGCAGGTTGGATTTTAACATTTTTGATTTTGCCTTCTTGCATTTGTTCTGTAAAGGTTGAATACTCGATATCTGGCGAAGCTGATTTGTTATCCCCGAAAAGGAAATACACTACCATAACCATCGCCAAGATGACGAGAATATAATAGAGAGCATTTTTTACTCCCTTATTGTTTTTGTTCATCTGCGTCCTCCTCGCGCTTGTTAGCTCATTAGCTTATTAGCTTGTAAAAAAAGTTTTATCAATTTTGACCTTTTAAGTATATCACACTGTGATTTTTTCGGTCACTAATTTGATTGATAAATTTCAGGCTTTAATACGCCTACATACGGTAAATTGCGATATGCTTCTGCATAATCCAGTCCATAACCAACAACGAATTCATTTGGCACATCAAAGCCAACATAGTCCGCATGGATATCAACTACACGACCCTCGGGTTTATCCAACAATGTGACAATTTTCACTGATTTGGCTTTGCGGTATTTGAACAGATCCACCAAATAACCCAATGTTCGACCACTATCGATGATATCTTCAACGATCAACAAATCACGGCCCTCAACATTTGTGTCTAAATCCTTAATGATTTTTACTTCACCAGATGAAACGGTTTGGTTACCGTAACTTGAAACATCCATAAAGTCCAATTCTAAGTGTGCATCGATCTCACGAACGATGTCTGCCATAAAAGGTACAGCACCTTTTAAAATACCAACCACCAATGGATTATTGTCGGCGTAATCTGTCGTTAATTGTGCGCCTAATTCAACACAGCGCTTTTGAATATCTTCTCTAGTAATCAAGATTTTTTCAATATCTTTTGCTAGCATGTGGAAACTCCTTTCATTTCGCTACCTGAAGCGTATAGTCAAGTATGTAGTGTATTCTATCAGTTTCAGTTGTAATACTCAAATAGGAATTGACAAAAGGCAAAAGCGCTACGATTTCTCCCGCAGAATCTTCTACCACCCATGCGCGATCACGTGCATCTGTTGGGATTTTCTTGTCAATAAAATAACGATTTATCCTTTTTTTCAAACGCCCACTTAATTGAATGCGATCTCCCGCTTCTCTCTTGCGAATCTTTAGCGGGAGGTTCACTGTTGCGGGCAGGAAAACTTGATACCCCTCTTTATTGGAAGCTTCGCTGCTTTTTCTAAGCGCAATCCTTGCACCATCAGACAGCCCAGCCTCTTCACCTTCATCTAAATAAAGAACTTCTTTATCCACCAGGGATTTCTGCTCTAGATAAAAATGCTGATAACGACGTACAAATTGCCAATTATTGCCGATGTCTATTAGCCATTGACTGGTAAAATCTTCCATTTTATCTAACAGTAAAAAAAGTTGACGCTGTGAGACCGCGAGCGTCTTCTGTTCACTAGCCTGTTGAAAAAACGAAGAAAGAAAATAATAACGAGCGCCCGTCTCCTGAGGAAGAGTTTCATAGGAAAATGACCACCGTTGACCGTCAAATTCAACATTTCTTAAATTTTCTTTTAGCGTTTCATTGATCAGCTGGTTAGCCCACGTCAATTGTTGGTGAAATTGTTGCGCGTGCAGTAAGACTTGGGGATTTTCTTCTTTTAATTCAGGGACAACATTTTGTCTTATACGATTACGAAAATAATCTTGAGACGTGTTTGTTCCATCTTCAAAATAAGGGACATTTTCTTTTTCAGCGTAATCGTATAATGATTCTTTTGAAAATAGCAGCAGTGGACGTAGTAAAATTCCATTACCAAATCGTTGTTGACGCGCTATTCCTTCATGGCCTGCAAGCGAACCGCCTCTAGTCAGACGCATCAATAGCGTTTCTAGCTGATCATCGCCATGATGAGCTGTTAAAATCAGATCATACTTTTCTTTCTGCATAATTTCTTTAAAAAAACCATACCGAACATTTCTAGCTTCCGCTTCTACATTTTTCTCTGCTGGCTTTTCCCAGACCTTTAAATAAAACGGTATTTGCTGTTTTTCACAATACGCATGCAGGAAAGCTGCTTCTGCTTTGGATTCTTTACGTAACTGATGGTTTATGTGTGCGACACCTATTTTCAGCTTTCTTTGTTCTAGCAGATGTAGCAATACCATTGAATCGACTCCAGCCGAGACAGCTATTAAGATTTTTTTCCCTTCCATTAACTCTGGATTCTCTTTAAAAAAAGCGTGTTCCATATTAAATTCCTCATTTTTAAAAATAGTAGTGACAACTATAAAAAAAGCTGAAATCCTAAAAGAATTTCAGCTTCCCTATTTTAACTACGACGGCCGCCTCGGCCTCCGCGTTTTCCTTCGGTATTGCGTTTGATCGATGACAAGCGATCATCGCTATCCTTTAAAAAGGAACTCATCAATGAATCGAAGTCTTGTTTGCCGCTATTTTGTTGGGGTTTGCCTTTAGCCGCTGGTCTTGGTCGGTTGTTGTCGCGAAACTCACGTTTGAAAGGTTTCTTTTCTGGTTGTGGTTGATCTTGGGCCTTACGTATTGAAAGACCTACTTTGCCGTCGTCTCCAACTGACGTAACTTTTACCGTTACCTCATCCCCGACAGTCAAAACATCATGAATGTCTTTGACGAAACCATTAGATATTTCACTGATATGGACTAAGCCCGTTTTGCCCTCTCCCAAGTCGATAAAGGCACCGAAATTGGTGATCCCTGATACTTTTCCTTGCAGCTTAGCTCCTACTTCGATTGACATAAAAAAAATGTTCCTCCTAATTTTTTTCCAATTTATTTTAAAACTGCGATTTTATATTAGTTAGCAGTTTCGGACTTTACAACTTCGTCAGCAGACTGTTTGTCTTTGCTAGGCGTATTTGCTGAATCTGGTAAAACAAAAATCAATTCCCCATCTTTTGAATAATAGAAACGACTACGAGCTAGTTTTGCCACATAGTTATCATCTTTCAACAATTTTACATCTTGTTTTAACCCATTCACTTGATCATCCACTTTAGCAGATTCGGCTACTGTCTGAACCTTAATTTGCTTCAATTCGTTCAAATGACGATGTTCGTTGAAGATTTGAACTCCCATGACGATAGCGGCAAAAGCTGCGACAGCAAATAATGCTGCTAGACGACGACGCTTAAAAATTAATTGACGGTGCTGCTTTTGAAATTTGCGATATTGCTCTTTTGCATACGGCGTATCTAACGAAGCAATTTTCTGCGTCTCGTTTTCATTCATTCCTGCTCGCTCCTTACCATGAAATTCTTTACTATTATATCAATTCAGGATATAATTGTCTATTTGAATTATCCTTAATTCCCGTTATTTTCCACTCGTGTCTCACGAATGATCCGATACATTTTTGCTGCATCTTCTTTTTTTGTCGACTCATGCAGCTCTTCTACCGCCACTTCTAGGACTTTGTTACCAAATTGAATGCGAAGCTCATCTCCCACTTTTATATCTGTTGAAGATTTTGCTAACTTTCCGTTTACTTGGATTCGTCCCTTGTCAGCTACTTCTTTCGCTACCGTACGACGTTTTATAATACGCGCTATTTTTAAAAATTTATCTAATCGCATGAACTATCTCCTTTTCCAATTTATTCTTAATAATTTGCTGCCAAATGGCAACATCAGCCACTCTCTAATGGTTAACAAACGTAGTTGAATGGCCAGCATCAAAAAAGCACTTCCTCCAATTCCTACACCAAAAATGGCTGCAACTAAAGCAAAACTTCTTTTTTGAATAGCACCAAAGATAATGCTGATACCGCCATAATAACATAAGAGTACGATGATCATCCCCGCTAAACAAATAAAAAGATTTCGCATAAAGTGTCGTTGCTTTCCATAGGCGCGGGTTTCACGGTTACATGCATAATGTAAAACAAATAAAGCGACTGCTAACCCCAGCAGAGTCGATAAGCTAGCACCAATTGTGCCGAATTGATTCGTTAATCCCCCTGTTGTCACAACTTTTAACAGCAATCCAACGCCTGCTGCTTGCAACGAACTACGGTATTCATTTTGACTCTGGGCAATACTTTGGTAAGCCTGTACCATCGCCATAAGAAAGATCGCGAATACAAATAGCACTAGCGTGGCATTTCCCTGATAATCCTTGAATAACGCATAGTTCACATACGGCAACAACATCGCTAATCCAATTGAAGCTGCCGCTGCAATTGCACAGGTCAATCGAAGGAAAACTTGACTCGTTTTAACAAACATCCGACGGTCATTGTTGATTAAATAGCGGGTTAACAAGGGCAAGAAGCTTGAACTTAAAGCTAATGCTACAACTAATCCTAATTGTACCAGCGGCTGCCCTCTATCATAGACCCCTTTTGCGAGTTTCGCACCATGTTCGCTTAACCCAAAATCAACTAACGCTTTTTTTACAGTAAACGAATCAATGAGTTGAAATAAAATCAACAGACCGCTGTAGACAGTCATCAAACCACCTTCAAGAGCCACTCGCTTAGCAAGCTTAACCGTATTTCCGCCCACTCTGGGAAGCTTGAGAAAAATGCTGGTAGACAAGATTTTCCGTCGGTAATACCAGAGGACAGCTACTGCTGCAACGCCACCGACTAATGCCCCTGACATGGCAACCGTTCCTGTATGGTAAACATTCCAACCAAATTGTCTGAACGACCACGCAGCAATTATAATTACACCCACCCGGATCAATTGCTCCACCACTTGAGAAACGGCAGTTGGCACCATCAGTAATTTCCCTTGGAACTCTCCTCGTGTAATCGAAAGGAACGGCATAATTACAAAGGTAAACGAAACCACGCGAATCAAAGGAGCTAATTTTGCATCTCCCATCCAGACAGCGAATGGATAAGCAGAAAAGAAGAAAATGGCCCATAACATCAAACCAAAACTGCTGATTAACGGAAATAACTCTTCCAGTGCTTGACGTTGTTTTCGAGGCTCTTTTTTCTCTACTACGTATTTTGAAATGAACTGCGGAAGTCCAGTTAAAGCAAGCGTCATCGCAATCCCGTAGATCGGATACACTTGTTGGTAAACGTAGAAACCTTCGTCACCTGCAAAGTTTTGATAAGGGACTCGGTAAACAGCGCTCAATAGCTTCGCGATGAATGACGCAGCCGTCAAGACGAAGGCACCTTGCATCATGACCCGCATTTCTTTATTTGCCAGTGCCTCCACCACCTATTCTTTGTATTTTTGTTCTCTTAACGCCCGAATAAATTTGCTGATTTCTCGTAACCAAATAGCCTCATCCATGGTTTTAGCAATAGTTAATTTGATGACCATTTGATCCTTTTCAACACCTAGAGTTGCTTTCATCTTCGTTACACTTAATGCTTCAAAAAGCTGTTCGACTTTATACGCTTTTGTCCCAACTTTGCTTAGGGTAAAGATAATCTGCTGCTGACGTTTTTGTATACTCTCAACTAATGCCCGGTCGCCATCCATTTTGATTTGACCGACGTTCAGCAAATTGGCTACCTCATCAGGATAATCACCAAAGCGATCAATCAAGTCTGCTTCGACTTCATCTAGCATCTCCGTGCTTTCTAGTTCGCGAATCCGTTTATAGATCTCGATTTTTTGTCGTTCATCTTCTATATAAGTCCCCGGAATATAGGCGTCGATTCCAAGGTTGATTTCAACTGATGTACGCTCCACTTGAGTATTTTTGCCTTGCTTCCGATCTACTGCTTCAGAAAGCATTTGTGAGTACATATCAAAGCCGACTGCGTCAATAAAGCCATGCTGCTGAGCACCAAGAAGGTTTCCTGCACCACGAATAGATAAGTCCCGCATCGCGATTTTGAAGCCTGAGCCTAATTCAGTAAAGTCTTTGATTGCCTGCAGACGTTTTTCACTGACTTCATTCAGTATTTTTTGCGGCTCATACATGAAATACGCATAGGCGATTCGACTGCTTCGTCCTACACGTCCACGTAATTGATACAATGTGGACAGCCCCATATAATCGGCGTTTTCTACAAACAACGTATTTACGTTGGGAATGTCTACCCCCGTTTCAATAATCGTTGTCGTCACCAAGATGTCGTATTGTCCATCGATAAAGTCCATCAATGTATTCTCTAACTGTACTTCGGTCATTTGACCGTGCGCAAATCCGATTTTAGCATCTGGTACCAACATTTGTAATTCTTCTACTTTTCGTTCGATTGTCTCTACCCGGTTATACAGATAAAAGGCTTGCCCGCCACGTGCCATTTCTCGCTCGATCGCTTCACGGATCGCTCCGGGATTCGTCTCCATTACATAAGTTTGAATTGGGTAGCGATTTTCCGGAGGTGTCTCGATGACTGAAAGGTCACGTACGCCCAGCATCGACATATGCAGCGTCCGAGGGATCGGAGTAGCGGTCAACGTTAAGACATCCACTTGAGATCGGAGTTGCTTTAAGCGCTCTTTGTGTTTCACGCCAAAACGTTGTTCTTCGTCGATCACTAATAAGCCCAAATCTGCAAATTTTAAATCTTGTGACAACAGACGATGCGTACCGACTACAATATCGATTTGTCCTGTACGAAGTTGTTCAATCGTTTCATTTTGTTGCTTCTTTGTACGAAAACGACTCAACATTCCCACGTTTATAGGGAAATTTTCAAAACGTTCGGTCATCGTATCGTAATGTTGCTGCGCCAAAATCGTCGTCGGAACAAGGAATGCTACTTGTTTATTTTCTTTCATTGCTTTAAAGGCTGCGCGCAACGCAACCTCTGTCTTCCCAAAACCAACATCGCCAACCAACAGACGGTCCATCGGGCGCGCCTTCTCCATGTCGTGCTTGATTTCCGAAGCGCTCCGTAACTGATCGTCTGTTTCACTATAAGGAAAGGCATCTTCAAATTCCTTCTGGTATTCGTCATCTGGACCAAAAGCATACCCGCGCTCTGCTTCACGCTTCGCATATAGTTCAATCAAGTCATCTGCGATATCTTCAATTCTTTTCGATACTTTACTCTTTGTCTTAGTCCACTCGCTGCCGCCTAATTTATTGATTTTCGGCGGTTTCGCTTCAGAAGAAACGTACTTTTGGATTAGGTTCAATTGTGTAACTGGAATAAACAGTTTGTCGTCTTTTTGGTACAGAATCGACATATAGTCTTGATGGACCCCATCTATTTCGATAGTCTCCATCCCTATATATTTCCCGATTCCGTGATTTGCATGAACGACATAGTCGCCTGTCTTTAATTCATTATAGCTCTTCAGGCGTTCCGCGTTGGAGATCGTTTGGCGGCGCGCACGTTTTTTGGTTACCTTTTGGAAAATTTCCCGTTCTGTTACCACTACTAACTTATCTTGCGGCAGCTCGAATCCATTCGTTAAATTTCCTATTACAATTTGCGTTTGTCCCACTACTATTTTATCTGGAGTTGTTTGCACTGCTTGGATAGCCACATCTCGAAATTCTTGTGTGAGTTTTTCTTGACGCTCCTGGTCAGAAACAAGAAATAGTACTGTTTGTCCTTGTTTTTGCCAACGATCGACTTCTGTTTTCAGTAATGGCATTTGCCCAAAAAATTGCTGCATCGAGCGGTACTGAAAATTATGGATTGCTTCGAAGCGCAAATTTCCCATTCCTTTTTGAAATAAGGAGAAGAAGCTTGTTACAAGTTTAGCCTTCTTTATTAAGTCGTGGGCATTCATTCCAAATGTTTGATCAGAAAACACTCTCAGCTCTTCGATTTTTTGCGTGTGCCACTCCGCTTCTTCTCGTTCCATTTCACGGTTCGTTTCCATTATTCGAGGATAGTCATCGACGAATAGCAGCGCATCTTCAGCAAAGTGATCGAGTAGAGATACTTTTTCTTCATATAGTAAATCCGTATAATACTTGGCCTGCTCTGTAGGGATTCCATCTTCCCACGACGCAATGAGCTGACCAAAGTAATCATTTAAGAAATTATACGCTTCTTTTTCCTTCGTGACCGCTAAACGATTTTGTAAAAGTTGAGTCACCTTCTGCGCGCCTTGTGTCAAATCTTCCGCAGAGAAAACCAAATCTGTAGTTGGGGTGATCCATGCTTCATCCAAATTCTCCACAGAGCGTTGCGTCTCTGGCTCAAAATAGCGTAAAGAATCTATTTCCACATCGAACAACTCTACACGAACAGGATATTCGGTCGTCAAAGGATAAATGTCAACGATACTGCCGCGCATACTGAACTCACCGGGTTTTCCGACCATTGTTTGCCGCTCATAGCCCATCAATACCAACCGTTGTGCTAAGTGATCTAGATCAACTTCGCTGCCGATTTTCCAATGTAGTTGATTGGCTTTCCATGTTTCAGTTGACGGTAAATACTTTCTCAATGCAGCGATCGGAACAACGTACAGTCCTTTTTCACCTTGAGAAAGCGCCTGTAGCGTAGCAACGCGTTCTGCTCTTGCTTCAGGGGAGGCAAAAGCCATTTCTGCCGAAAGTACTTCATCCACAGGAAACAAATGAACATCGTCGACGATCTGGCGCAGTTCATCTGCTAATTGATTACTATAGTAAAGATTGGGCACTGCGATGATTGTCTGCTTTTGACTTGTCTGATACGTCGCTGCCATCACCAAAGCTTTGGCAGATCCAGAAAGACCGATCAGCAATTGCCGCTTCGCTTTTTTGCTTAAATTCGCTTGCCACTCTTTTATTAACGGCAGTTGATTTATAAATTCAATTAAATTCATCGTTCTTGCTCCTTATACATTCCTCTTTGCATGTGCTGTCCGAGACTATTTAGAAAGCTTCTCGCCTCACATGCAGTTCTTATTTTCTCAGTATCAGGGTTAATTAAATCGGTTCATTGTTTGTAGAAAATCCGCCCCTGCTACAAAGTCATCTGCGGCATCTGCCGCACGGGCGACACTGACAGCGATTGTCTCTGCTTCTTCTTTACTAAATGTACTTAATACATGGTTTACAACTGTTTTACCGTTTGGCCGTCCAATACCAACCTTGATACGATTAAATTCTTGTGTCCCAATATGGGAAATAATACTTTTTAATCCGTTGTGCCCCCCGGCGCTTCCTTTTTTTCTCAAACGCAATTTACCAAGATCCATATCTAAATCATCTGCGATGACTACTAATTCTTCAAGATAAACACCGAAGTACGTCATTAATGGGCCAACCGCTCGACCAGATTCATTCATGAATGTTAAGGGCTTCACCAACAAGATTTTTTCGCCATTTACAAAGTAGTCCGCTACTTCCGCTTCAAACGTATTCTTTTTGAACGTAGCACCATGTTCTTCTGCTAGACGGTCAACCACCATAAAACCAATATTGTGTTTCGTATTTTCGTATTTTTTCCCTGGATTTCCCAAGCCAACGATCATTTTCATTTGTATTCGCCTCATTTATATTTATCATAGTTACCTAAATGCCACGTTTTTCAGTTGCATGACAAAATGCTGGATAGTCAGCTGACTACCCAGTAAGAAATTTTCTTTATACAGTATAACACAAACTATACTGTAGTGACCGTTTCCAATGCTCTAACCTGTTTTCAAAAACCTGTTATTTTTGCAAAAACTTAATCATATCAGCACCTTGGAGCATCAATGCATGAAACGCTTACTTTGGAAACAGCTGAAAAAACTGTATTATTAATGAGTAAAACACGTGACAAATTTCATTAATTAGTGTTATCATTCCACTGGAAAACAAATATAAGAAGGGATTGGTACACATGACTGCAACAGCAGCAAGTAAAACCCATCAAAAAGTAATGTTAATCGGAGACGGCGCCGTAGGTTCAAGCTATGCCTTCGCACTTGTCAATCAAAATATCGCTCAAGAAATCGGTATTATCGATATCGATACCAATCGTACGCAAGGTGACGCAATCGACTTATCACATGCATTAGCATTCACATCACCTAAAAAAATATATTCTGCTTCTTACGAAGACTGTCACGATGCTGACTTAGTTGTTATTACAGCGGGCGCACCACAAAAACCAGGTGAAACTCGTTTAGACTTAGTTGGTAAAAACTTACGCATCAACAAAAGCATCGTAGAACAAGTCGTTGCTTCTGGCTTCGACGGCATCTTCTTAGTTGCTGCCAACCCTGTAGATATCTTAACGTATTCTACATGGAAATTCTCTGGCTTCCCTAAAGAACGCGTTATTGGTTCAGGAACGTCATTGGATACAGCACGTTTCCGTCAAGCAATCGCTGAATTAGTTGACGTTGACGCACGTAACGTCCATGCTTACATTCTTGGTGAACATGGTGATTCAGAATTCCCAGTTTGGTCACACGCAAACGTAGCCGGCTTGCAAATTTACGAATGGGTAAAAGATAATCCAGAAGTAGATGAAGAAGCTTTAGTAAACTTATTCTTCGGTGTACGTGACGCTGCTTACGAAATCATTGAGAAAAAAGGAGCAACATTCTACGGTATCGCCGTTGCTTTAGCACGTATCACCCGTGCAATCTTAAATGATGAAAGTGCTGTGTTCCCTCTATCAGTTTATTTAGAAGGTCAATACGGACAAAGCGATATTTATATTGGTGCACCTGCTGTTATCAATGCAAAAGGTATCCAAAACATTATCGAAATTCCATTAAGCGATGCTGAAAAAGATCGTATGGATGCTTCTGCGAAAGAATTAAAAGAAGTTATGGACAAAGCTTTTGCTGATCTTGAAGCTGAAGGAAAATAAGACACTTTTTGAAGCCGCAAGGAATCTGATGATTCTTTGCGGCTTTTTTAATATTTGCTAATGTTTCAGAACATATCACTCGTATTTTACTCATTCTGTGGTATATTTATAGTCGGTATATCATTTACACTTAGCGGCTATTATATAGAAGAAAATGCTTCGATAATGGATGAAAACCAAATACAGAAAAGCAATGAGGAGTTATTTCGATGACAAGAAATGAAAAAAGAAATTCTCGTGGCCGAACACGTATCGGCATGATTGTTGTTTTAGGTTTATTGGTAGTTTTAGTTGGCGGATACGCCGTTCGCAGTACATATTACGCACAAAGATTTCTCCCTAATACGGTAGTCAATGGCGTGAAGATTAATAATTTAACAGTAAGTGAAGCCAATCGAAAAATCACTCGCGAACTTTCAGACTCTCCTTTCTTGATTAAAATTGATGATCAAAATTGGAAAGAGATCAATCGCAAAGACTTAGGCTGGAAAAATGATTATTTGCCTGGCTTAAAGGAAATGCAAGAAAAGCAAAACCCCTTTAGTTGGGGAATGCAGTTAGTTTCTGCCGCTGACACAAAAGATGTCGAGGGCAATACATTAGACGAAAATAAATTAAACGCCGTTGGCGAAGCAGTCAGAGCAGAACTTACACAAACAAACACAACACGTACTGCCACTGAAAATGCAAAAGTCTCTCGTACAAATGAAGGCTTTGAGATCACTCCCGAAAAACAAGGGAACACGATTGATGTCGATGCAGCCGTAACTGCGTTTAAAGAGGCAGCGAAAGACGGAAAACATACTGTTGATTTTGATCATTATCTTGCCAAACCATCAATTACTAAAGACAATGCTGATTTGAAAAAGACAATGGACAAAATGAATGCTGTGGCAAAAATCAAAGCAAACTACAGCATCAATGGACAAAACTTCCAGATTCCTACATCAGACATTAACGATTGGTTGATTGACGACAATGGCACAATGTCTCTAGATCAGGATAAAGTAACAGCTTACGTGAAGAGCTTAGGTGAAAAATACAATACCAGCTCAAAACCAACAGAATTTAACAGCACTCGTCGGGGTAAAGTTTCAGTTCCTTCTGGTACATTCAGTTGGACGATCAATACTCCTGCAGAAGTTGAAGCCTTAACAAAACAAATTCTGGAAGGGAAAGATTTCACTCGTTCTCCTGTCGTTACTGGTGCAACGACAGCCGACAAACCATTAGTGGATAAAACATACATTGAAGTCGATCTTCAAAACCAACATATGTGGTACTACAAGGATGGAAAAGTTGCTCTAGAAACAGATATCGTTAGTGGGAAACCAAGTTCTCCGACCCCACCAGGAGTTGACTATGTTTGGTCTAAAGAAACGAACAAGACCTTAAGAGGAAAGAACGATGACGGTACTGACTATGCAAGTCCCGTGAAATATTGGATGCCGATTGATTGGACCGGCGTAGGACTTCATGATTCTGATTGGCAGCCTGAATACGGCGGCGAATTATGGAAAACACGTGGTTCTCATGGCTGTGTAAACACTCCACCAGACGTTATGGCCAAGCTTTTCGATATGGTTGATGTCGGTACACCTGTTTTAGTATTTTAATAAATCAAAACCAGCGAACTTGCTTCGCTGGTTTTTTTAGTTCTTATATCTACTTGTGTTGACGGAAAAGTCTTACTGATTTTCCGTCAACACTTTTTTATTGGAAAAGTTCTCAAACCATTCTTTACTACTAGATAAATGAATGCACTTCTCTCTGCAAAAAAGAGCCATTCAATTTTTTACTTTAAAATAGAGCATGCACAAATTATATTAAAAAATTGCAACACACTCTCCTTCTTTTAGATCTCTGATTTTTAATCAAAAAAAGTATGTTGCGCATTCGTTCTCGCAACATACTCACTAAAAATTTATTCAGCTTAGCAGAGTTGAGTACTTGAGAGCAGGTACTCACTTACTCCGCAGATGTAAATACTTCAGAAACATCATCATCATCTTCAAGCTTCTCAACTAAGCGATCCAATTTTTCTTTGCTTTCTTCGTCTAAACTTACAGTCGTTTGAGGAATCATTGTTAATTCCGCTTGAGCCAATACAAACCCATCCGACTCTAATTGATCTCTTACACTGACAAAATCCTCTGCAGCAGTATAAATCTCAAAAACCTCAGGCGAGATCTCCATGTCTTCCGCGCCAGCTTCCAACACGTTTTCAAACATGGTATCCTCATCAACTGATAAACCCTCTCGTTCAATCGCCATATACCCTTTACGATCAAACATATAATTAACAGAACCCGTCTCACCTAAATTCCCGCCATTTCTAGAAAATGCAACACGTACATTAGTAGCGGTTCGATTGCGATTGTCTGTAAGCGCATGGACTAAGATAGCAACGCCCCCCGGACCATACCCTTCGTAAGTGATCTCATCGTAATGTTCCCCTTCACCTGCCGAAGTAGCCTTTTTTATCGCACGATCGACATTGTCGTTTGGCATATTTGCGGCTTTCGCTTTATCGACTACTAAACGTAAGGCTGGATTTACACTTGGATCAGGACCCCCAGCTTTAGCTGCCATATAAATTTCTCGAGACATCTTCTGAAAAATTTTTCCTCGTTTAGCATCTTGTGCATTCTTACGCCCTTGAATGTTATTCCATTTACTATGTCCTGACATGGTAGATTCCTCCAATTAATTATTGATCCCTCTTATTGTCCGTCTGATTGTATTTTTCGTCAAGAATAATCTTCAGATTAACGTTTCTTACGAAGAGCACGATAGATGATAATAATTACGCAAGCCGTCAAAGCACCGCAAGAATCCAGCATCACATCTTGGAATAAAGGCGTTCGTCCGCCCGTTAACATTTGATGAAACTCATCCGTAGCTGCATACCCAGTTGCAGCCATCCAAGCAAAATACAGGCTTAAGACCGATGACTTTTGCTTCAATTTCGGTGATAATCCTAAGTATAGACTTCCTCCTAAAATAAAATACGTCATGAAATGCGCACCTTTGCGAATAAAAAACTCGACAAATTTAACATAGCCTTTTGCAGAAATACTTACTTCGCTGCCCGCGTAGTTAAATGAAATGCGACTAAAGAACTCTTTCAACGGCTCGTTTGCTAATAATTTTTGAATTAAGGATACCTGACTTTGTTGTTGATACGTCATCGACGAACTAATAAATAAAATGACCATCATCAAAATGGCAATACCTAAATAAAAATTACCATTTTTCATTTGTTTCTGCATTGCTTTTCCTCCAATAAAAAAACCGGTACGAAACCCGTACCGGTCATAAGTGATTTAGTTTGATTACATACGAACCGCAAAGCTTGGTGCATAATAGCTTACAGAACTTACTGTAACTGTTTCACCTGGTTGTGGTGCGTGGATGTATTGTCCTCCGCCCATTGCGATCGCTACGTGGTATGTTCCACCAGGGCTACCCCAGAAGTATAAGTCTCCAGCTTGTGCTTCACCGACTGAGATGCGTGTTCCAGCTGATTCTTGAGGAACAGTCCATCCGCCGATTTCACGACCAGTTGCTTGACGGAATACATATGAAGTAAAACCAGAACAGTCAAATCCTGCTGGTGTTTTACCACCCCATACGTAAGGTGTACCAATGTATTTCATCGCTTCAGCAACCACTGATCCGCTTGTAGCAGGCGGTGGTGTTGGTGTTGATGGTTTTGGTACTTCCGGCGCTGGTGTTGGCGTAGGTGCCGGAGTTTGATCGTTAGTTGATGACGATGTTGAACCTTGATTGTTATTAGCGCTTGAATTCCCATTATCAGTCGGAGTTGCTCCGCCACCTTGGAAGTTATCTTCACTAGATGATTCTGATGAAGAAGATTCTGTCGTGCTTGTTTGTTGTTCTGTTGATGATGTTTCTACTGTAGTTGAAGACTCAACTGTTGAGCTTTCAGTTGTCGTTGTGCTTGCAGCAGCTTCTTCTTGTGCTTTGCGATCTGCTTCCGCTTTCGCGTCTGCATCAGCCTTTGCTTTTGCATCTGTTTCAGCTTTTTTAGCAGCTTCTTGTGCTTCTGCAGCTTTACGAGCTTCTTCTTGCACACGTTGTTGTTCTTTGATAGCAGCATCTTGTTTTTCTTTCAGACTGGCTTTTTCGCCTTCAGCAGTTGCTTGATCAGCGGCTAGAGTCGTCGTTTGGACATTTAAGTCTGCTTGTTTCGTAATCAAATCACCTTTTTGGCTTTCCAATGTAGCTTGGTTTGCAGCGATTTGTTCTAATTGTTTTTGGTTTTCAGATTGTTTTTGTTCAACTTCTGCTTTGTCTGCTTTTTGTTGTTCAACTAAGTCATTGTTTGCTTTAGCGATTGTTGCCATCGCTTGAACACGACTAACAACATCGGTAAATGATTCAGCGTTCAATACGACATCCACAACATTTGAACCTGAAGATTGTTTTACTTGCGCACTTCGCGCTTGCTCTTTGATTGCTTCTGAGCGTTTTTCGATACGTTTATCCAACGTTTCAATTTGCTTTTGTAATTCTTGTGATTTTTGTTTTAATGATGCTTGTTCGTTTAATAACCCTTGGGCTTTATCGTTAATTGAAGCAACTTCACCTTCTAATGCACTGATTTGTGACTGTGCATCGGTTTGTTGATTCTGTAAACTTGAAATTTTAGCATCCTGATCAGCAATTTTACTATCGAATTCATCGGCAGAAGCTGCGGCTGGAGCTGCTAATGCGCTTAATGTTACTGAACATACCATTAATGCTGATAACAAACTTTTTTTCACTCTTATGTCCTCCGACTACTTAATCTTTTATTTTGAATTTTATTAGACTTTTTTTCTAACACATTCATGAGTTTACCACAGCTGTATGTCACCCATATAATAGCTTTGTTACAAAAACATTTCATTTTACTATTTTTGAGTTACAAATTCAGGCAACAAAAAAACAGAAGAAAAATTCTTCTGTTTTTTTCATTTGACCCATACCACTAGTTTTTCCTTTATAAATCAAGGTTTTCTTCAGGCGGGCCAATCAAAATTTTCTCTAATGGGAAGATTAAAATTACAAACGTTAGAATATTAAAAAGCAGTGTTGGACCTAGGTATCGGGGGACAAAAAAGTCTCCGCTGATGCCTGTTAAACCAAAGACTGACTGCAACAATAAACTAATTAATTCAAAGAGCGTCACACTAATCACAATAGTGAAAAAGAGCGTCAAAATATTTTGTTGGATTGTCTTTTTGAAAAGGTAAAACAGTAGGACCAAGAGTGGGAAAATGACGGCATAAATACCGATAACTCCTATGTAATAAAGGTCATACAAGATCCCTAAAAACAATGACGTTCCTAACAAAAACCGTTCATCTATCACGCGCGACAGGATCAATAGAACCAACAGTGCCAAATGCGCATTTGCAACATAAACATTGTCTGTCAAAGAAGCGATGATCCGCGTGATATGTGCGTCTAGTAAAAATAAGAAAAATAAGAGGAATGGCGTAATATATTTTAAGGTTGTCCGCGTAATCATTCAGTTGCTCCCGCCATTCTTTGGATAATCGTTACGACTGAGATATCATACATTTGCGCATAGGGTTTAATATAGACCTCGCGATTTAACCCATAGCTATCTGGCTTGACCTTGACAACTGTTCCAATAGCAAGGTCTGCTGGAGAGTTCCCACCTAAACCGGACGTTTGAACGACATCGCCTTCTTTGATGTCTTCTTCGCCAGTAATTTCCGATGCGATTAATTGTTGCGATTTTACGTCGTATTTATTCAATACTCCGAAAGAATTCCCCTTGCCGGAACTTATTTTTACTGGAAAATGATTGCTGCTTTTATTATCTGATGTTAATAACTGGATTTTAGATGAATGTGCATTTACTTCCATCACACGACCAATTAGTCCTTTCTTGGACATGACCGCCATATTTCCCTCAACACCATCGCTGCTCCCTTTGTCTACGATCAGCATATCCTGCCAAGTATCCGGCGAACGGGTAATGACATTTGCCGTTACCTTCTCGTAGCTGGTCAATGTTTGGTTCAATTCTAGCTCGTTTTTTAAACGTTCAATTTCTTGTGCTTGATTTTTTGTTTGCTGTTTCACTTCATCGTATTGATCAACTTCATTTTTTAATTTTTGATTTTCTTCATACGTGTTCATCAAATTCGACACGGAATGAACGCCGCTGCTAAGCCAACGTCCTGGTGCAGTAATCACTTTATCGACGACACTGATCGTATCATTCACAGCTGATTGGACGATATTCGTGTCGCTGTCTTTCGCACGATTCGCTGCAGTAATCGAAACAGTCGCCACAACAACGATAACAACAATTAATATAATAATAATATTTTTATTCGGATTAAACTTTCTCACTTAGGCACCTCTGAACGCTATAATATAGATTGAATTTTACCACTAAATGGCGGTATAAAAAAGCGTGGACGGTTGATTTTAGAGAATTTTAGTATCTCTCATCAAATAAAAAAAGAGCAGCAGATTTGTTTTAAAAAAAACAATCTGCTGCTCCTCTATTTATACATCCCGACTCTGAATCACAGCGATCAATCCCTCCTCAAAGGATACCTCTGCATCACCATCCAAAAATTCATTACTGGCTAAACTAGTGGGTTGTGCAAAGTCTACATTTGAGAGTTCATACTTCACATTTTTCAATGTCAATTTTTTTACAGGAACGATACAGCAAAATGCGACATACTTCATCATTGGGTTTTTAGCAATTTGATAACGTCCTGAAGAAATATAATTCACAACATTGCCTTCATCTGCGATCTCTATTTGACTTAAAAATGGCTGAAAGCGCGGCTCAGCGCCTAACCATAGATTGGCTAACAGATGATCCAACCGCCCGCCCGTTGCACCGATCAGCGTTATTTCAGCTTCAGGGAAACGTTCAAAAGCTGTTTGGAGTGCCAATTGTGTATCGGTGTCATCTTTTTCTGCTGGAGAAGTCATCACTTCCGCGACGCTGTCAAATACTTCCTTTTTTTCCTCTTCATTTAGAGAATCAAAATCGCCAATCGCTAAATCGGGAATGATTCCTCGACGCAACAGAAAGAGGTTCCCACGGTCAATTCCGATGACTTTATCGAATTCATTTGAAAAAGCAGGCCAGTGATTTGGATCACCGCCTGCAACAAGTAATATCTTCATTAATCGATAGCCGCTCTCAAAGCATCGATTTTTTCTTGCGGGTTTTCTGCGTCATAGATATACGAGCCGGCAACAAATACATCTGCGCCTGCCTCCGCACATTTTTTAGCTGATTCTGGTTGAATACCACCATCTACTTCAATTTCATACTGGTAGCCATGTTTTTTTCGTAGACGATCCAATTCTGCGATTTTTTCAACTTGGCTCTCTATGAATGTTTGACCACCAAACCCTGGATTGACCGTCATCACTAAAATCTGGTCTACGTCACCCAAGATATATTCGATTGATTCAATCGGTGTCCCAGGATTCAAAACAACTCCCGGCTTCACGCCTGCCGCTTTGATCATTTGAACCACACGATGAATATGCGGCGTAGCCTCCACATGAGCCATAATGATATCCGCACCCGCTTTTGCAAAATCATTGATGTAATTCTCAGGATTAGCAATCATCAAATGAACATCCAATGGTAATTTAGTTACTGGACGCAAGGCGCTCACGACAACTTGGCCGAATGAAATATTCGGTACAAAGTTTCCATCCATTACATCAATGTGGATGTAATCTACGCCGGCATTTTCAACCATTTTTACTTCTTCACCTAGTTTTGCAAAATCTGCGCTTAAGATCGATGGGGCAATTTTCATAATTAGTACTCCTTTTTCATTTTAATGTATTTATTTTATGCTTTTAAAGCCTTACTATACTAAAAAACGATCCAGTTCATTATTTATTTTTCTTGTAAATAGGACGACGCTTCTCAATTTCCTGCAGGAATTGCAGGTAATTGTCATAGCGAGTTTGTGCAATCTGCCCTTCTTCGAGAAGGTGTTTTACTTCGCAACCAGGTTCTTTCACATGACGGCACTCGCGGAATCGACAACGTGGAGCCGCCGAACGGAATTCAGGAAATTCTTTGGGTAATTCTTCAGCAGAGATTTCAAGAAAATCAATCGAGCTGAAGCCAGGTGTATCCGCCACTAGACCATCAAATAAATACAGCAATTCTACATGCCGCGTCGTATGCCGACCACGCCCCAATGAATCCGAGATTTCACCCGTTTCTAAATTCAAATCAGGAGAAACGTCATTCAACAATGTAGATTTTCCTGCACCGGATTGCCCCATAAACACAGTCAGATTTCCCTTAAACAAGTCTGTTAGCTTTTCCTTGTCCTGATCCCCGTCGATTACCGGGTAGCCTAAAGGCTCATAGACAGAACGAATGTCGTCAACTAATGAGTGGTCCGAGACTAAATCTGTTTTCGATAAATAAATAATCGGATGCATGCATTTATTTTCTAAAGTCACTAAAAAACGGTCCAACAAATTGTAAGAGAAGTTAGGCTCAACTAAACTGGTTACGATCACGCCTTGATCCACATTGGCAACTGGCGGTCGAACCAATTCATTTTTTCTTGGCAGCAGCTCAAGGATGTACCCCTCACTGTTTTCCTCACTGCTGAAAACTACTTCGTCGCCTACTAAAGGTGTCAGCTTTCTTTTACGAAAATTCCCGCGTGCACGTGTTTGATAGGTCTTTCCTTCACTCGCAACATAATAAAAACCGCTTAGTGCTTTACGAATCTGTCCTTCGATCCGACTCATCTCCTTTTTTGTAAACATCTAACTATTTTAACGTAGATTAACTCCTAATGAGAATCCTTTTACATTCAAACGTACGCCCACAATCATCCAATAGTTCTTTTTCTATCGAATAAGCAAGAGATATATAGTTCAAATTCCACTTTATTGTAGCATACTTCAAAACCAATTTCAGTACAAATGACCTAAAAAACCTTTCCTCATGGAGGAAAGGTTTTTTCTACGGTACGGTTATTGTCTCCGCTTTTGTAACGCTTTTTGTAACTGCTGGTTTTCCATTCCGTTGAATCTCTATTGTAGCGGACCCACCTTCAGTGGTGGTTACGGAGACAGTCTGTTCTGTCGTAGGCGTATTTTTATCTAATGGGAAGTTTAAAACCTCCACGGCACTCGTGTTTTTTGCATCTTTTAGCATCACGGAAATTGTATCCTGTTTGTCATCCGGCCCATTGAACCGGGCGGAAATCTTCACATCAAATGTATTTTCCTTATTTTCAGGTCCTCTAGAGACATACACTGTCACCGTATCACCTGCTTTTAGAGAAGAAGTTCCCGCTCCCGGGTCTGTTCTTATGACTTTTCCTGCTTCTACCTCATCAGAAAATTCTTGTTGTTCAGAATACTTTAGACCTGAATTTGTAATCGTTGCTTCTGCCATTGCTTTATCTTGGCCGGTTAAATCATCTAGCTTAATGTAGGCAGAGCCCGAACTGACTTTTAAAGTAATGATATCTTTTGACGTCAAACCAGCCCCGCTTACAGGGTCTTGGCTGATCACTTCATCAATTGAGGCCGTTTCACTTGAAACATTTACACGCTTGATTTGATTTTTTGTCAGCCCTAGCTCCAGCAAACTTTGTTCCGCTTCCGCATAACTCATTTGCGAATAATCACCAATTTTAATTTTTTGAGGACCATCGGATACTTCAAAAGTAATCTCATCTGTCTTTGGATCACTTTTTGTTCCTTCTTTAGGGTCTTGACTCAAAATTTGACCACTCGGAGCTGTTTCGTCAAAAATTTTCTTGATACGAATATTTTTTTCGGAGAATCCAATTTTTAGCAGATCTTCCTCTGCATCGTCAATAGTATCCCCTTTATAATTTTTCAGTGAGACCTTTTTCGTTCCCGAACTTATATACAACCGTACAGATTGGCTTCTTTTGATCATAGTTCCAGCATCAGGATTTGTTCTGACTACTCGACCTTTTTTGATAGTATCGCTTGGCGCTTCATCGGTTTTACTATCAACAGTCAATTTCGCCGCTTTCAAGGCTGTTCGCGCATCCGCTTCAGTCATATCCTCCACTTGCGGGACAGATACTTCTGCCGAACTAGTCATCATATAGCCTACTACTCCGCCGATCGCCAGCATCAGCAGTAGAAAAAGAAAAACAAAGCGTTTCTTGCCTTTTTTCTTCTTCGGCTTTTCTCCTGGTACAGGAGGTTCTTCTTTTGGTTTTTCAATAGCCGGTGCCTCTTCTGGCTGGATTGGCGTCAATACTTTCGTTTCATCAAGCATCACCGTTGGCTGCCAAGGCAATTCATTTACGCGTGCTGGTATCAACGCTGTTGAAAGATCCGCCGCCATCTCATCAGCAGTCTTATAGCGATCTGCTGGATCTTTTGCTGTAGCGTGCATCACAATATTCTCTAAGGCTTGAGGCACTTCAGGATCAAAGCCTTTTACTGAAGGCATGTCATCTTGAAAATGTTTCAAGGCAATCGTTACCGCAGATTCTCCATCAAACGGCACACTCCCAGTGATCATTTCATACAATATGATCCCTAAGGCATAAATGTCTGATTGCTTTGTTGCCATACTGCCTCGGGCTTGTTCTGGAGAAAGATAATGCACAGAGCCTAGCATGGAGTTGGTTTGGGTCAGAGAGGTTTCTGACAAGGCGATCGCGATTCCAAAATCAGTGATTTTAACAACGCCTGCCTGATCCATCAAAATATTTTGCGGCTTCAAATCACGATGAATAATGCCGTGAGCATGAGCCAAACTAACCGCAGATAGTATTTGTTCCATAATATCTACAATTTTGCCGTAAGGAATTGGCGATCGCGACTGGATATAGCGTTTCAGATCCATTCCTTTTACATATTCCATGACTAAATACTGCATGCCGCTTTCTTCATCTACATCGTATACACCAACGATATTAGGATGAACCATTTCGGTCGCCGCTAGCGCTTCACGCTGGAAACGACGAATTGCAGTTTGATCATTTTGAAAGTCAAAGCGTAATATTTTGATGGCAACATCACGATCCAAAATTAAATCGTGGGCCAAAAAGACGTTTGCCATACCGCCGCTACCGATGCTGGCGATGATTTTATAGCGTCCATTGACCAACTTGCCTATTTCAATCATGGACGAGCCTCCCCTTCAAAATGGATCAGCAAGACAGTAATATTGTCTGCACCACCAGCATCATTGGCAGCATTGATCAGCTGCTTCGTTTTTGCTTCCAATGTTTGATCGCTTTCTACAATTGAAAGAATATTTTCTTCGCTCACCATATTGGTCAATCCATCTGAACATAGCAGCAAATAGTCATTCTGATGGCACGCATGCTCTGAAACATCCGTTTTGATTGTTCCAGCTATCCCTACTGAACGAGTCAGTACATTTTTTTGCGGATGGATCGCTGCCATCTCTTTCGTGATCTCACCAGACTTCAACAGCTCATTCACTAATGAATGATCATCTGTCAATTGCTGCAATTGACTATTTTGAATCAGGTACGCACGACTATCGCCAACATGTGCCAGAACGAATTTCTCGTCTAATAAAGCTGCGCTGACAATCGTTGTTCCCATTCCTTGCATCTCTGGATGCGCGATTCCTTCTTGATAGATTGCTTCATTTACTTTTTGAATTTCTTCTGTAAACCAGTGCCCAGCTTCCTCAGGCTGTGCAATCGTCGAGGTTGACCAAGCAACGCCTAAACCGTCAACAGCCATTTTGCTAGCAACATCGCCAGCTAGATGCCCGCCCATGCCATCAGCTAATATCGCTAAATACATACCTGCTTGATTGGTAAAAACATTTGCATAGTCTTGATTCATGTTGCGCCGCTTGCCGATGTCTGATTGAAATTGGATCTCCATCTTTTTGTCCACCTCATTTATCTATTTTTTTCGCATTGCACAAATAAAGAACCCGTCTGTCATAAACATTTCTGGATATAAAACCAACATTTGATCATGGATCGCTGGTTCTAATTTCGTCTCTAAATTTAAGTCGATTTTTTCGAAATTTGAATTTTCATTCAAAAACTCATTCACCACTTGCTGATTTTCTTCTTTAGCCGTTGTACATGTACTGTATACCAAAATCCCCCCTGATTTCAATGTGGGGGCGCAATTCTTTAAGATTTCTAGTTGAATATTAGGTAATTGAACAAAATCCTGCGGCTGTTTCTGGTATTTGATGTCCGGTTTTCTGCGCATCAAGCCCAAGCCTGAACACGGTGCATCCACTAAAATACGATCGAAGCTTTCTGATGGGAAATTCTCCGCGGCTTCTCGTGCATCCATCTTTTTCGTTACGACAGTATCTGAGACCCTCAAACGTTCTGCATTTTCGCGTACTAGCTTTAACTTATGGTCATGAATATCTAGAGCAGTCACCGAGCCTTCATCATTTAGCAAAGCCGCAATGTGAGTCGTCTTTCCTCCAGGAGCTGCACAAGCATCCAGCACCCTTTGACCCGGTTCAATTTGCATAGCTTGAGCAACGAGCATCGAGCTTTCATCCTGAATGGTCAGCCACCCATTTTGAAACAACTCGCTGCCTGCTAGAAACCCTCGGTCCGCAACGATACCATAGGGTGACAGCTCACTGATGCGTGCTTCTATTCCATCTTCTTCTAACGCCTCAATTGCTTCTGCTCGTGTTAAGAAGCGCAAATCAATTCGTGCACTAACACGACTCGGCTGTAGCAAAGAGAGACCTAGTTTGCGCGTTTCTTCTTCACCAATCTCTGCGACAAATTTTTCTGTTAAAAATTTTGGTAAGCTGATTTCCGTTGCTAAGCGTTCAATAGGGTCCAAAATCAAGTCTAGCGAAGGCGCTCCTTCACGTTGGAACGAACGCAGCACCCCGTTGACAAACTTTCCTGTCCCAGGATTTCCTTTCGCCTTAGCGATTTCTACTGCTTCGTTGATGATCGCATGGTCTGGGACCCGATCCAAATAAAGCATTTGATAAATGGAGAGCTGCAATAGGCTCTTGACCCACGGATCGACTTTCTTCGCTTTTTTGATAAATGGCTCAATATCGTAGGCTAACAGCAGCTGACGACTAATCGTTCCATAAACAAGCTCTGTTAGCAATGCAGTATCCTTGCCATCCACTTGATTCTTTTGGATCAACTCGTTTAGCAGCAAATTGGAATAAGCACCGCCTCGATTGATACGTTCAATGGCTTCTAGAGCTGTAAAACGAACAGACCGCAATAATTTTTTTGGAATTTTTCCCATTAGCCCACCTGTTGTCCTTCTTCGATTGTTTGTCCGCTGCCATTTAGAAAGGCTTGGATCGTTTGTTTGGCCTTGCCTGCAGGCTGCAATTCTTCAATTGCTAGAACAGTGCCCTTCCCACATGCGATGTGTAAGGCTTTTTTTGTGCGCGCTGTGATTGTTCCAGGTTTCGCTGACGTCGTTTCTTCTACGGGCGTTGTGTGGAAGATTTTCCATCGCGCACCTTCGTAGGTGGTAAATGCCACAGGCCAAGGATGCATTCCCCGAACTTGATTGTCTACTTCTTCAGCCGTTTTTTCCCAGTCGATCGCTTCTTGCTCACGACTGATATTTGGTGAAAAGGTCGCTTCTTCTTCGTTTTGCGGTAATGGCTTTAATTCACCTGAAATGATTTTAGGCAAGGTTTCCAGCAGCAATTCTTTACCCACTCGGCTTAGTTTTTCAAACATGGTACCGACATCGTCTTGCTTAGTAATCGCAATCTTTTGTTGGCTGAAAATGCCGCCAGCATCCATTTTCTTGATCATCTCCATGATCGTTACGCCTGTCTCAGCTTCACCCTCCATGATAGCGTAATGAACGGGGGCGCCGCCACGATATTTTGGCAATAAAGAGGCATGAACATTAATTGCTCCCAATTTAGGGACTTGCAGTAATTTCTCTGGTAAAAACTGGCCGAAAGCAGCCGTAATCAATAAGTCAGGGGCTAGTTCTTTGATTTTCTCCATTTCAGGTGACCCGCTGATTTTTTCTGGCTGCAATACCAACAAGTCATGCTTCAGCGCTGCTTCTTTCACCGGTGTTGGTGTGATTATTTTTTTTCTTCCCACTGGTCGATCTGGTTGTGTCACCACTGCAGCGACATCATACCCTGCTTCAATCAAGCTCTCTAAAATCGGCACTGAAAAGGCCGGTGTTCCCATAAATACAATTTTAGTCATCCACGTGTTCCTCCATATACCGTTCTAAGTCTTCTGGTTCAATTTTTTCGATCACTTGGTCAATAAATAGTTTCCCCTCTAAATGATCAATTTCATGCTGAAAGGCTCGGGCTAAATACCCATAAGCCGTTACTTCCATCTCCGAACCTTCACGATCATAATAACGCACAGTCACTTCATCTGCGCGCGCAACTGTTCCATAGGTTTCAGGGATTGAAAGACACCCTTCCACGTCAATACTAGTTCCCTTACGTTCAATAATCTCAGGATTGATAAAATCAAAACGATCGCCTTCATCAACTTCTACGACTGCGATACGGAGATTTTTGCCGATTTGGGGTGCCGCAAGTCCGATTCCATCATGGGCAACCATTGTTTCGTACATATCGTCTAATAAAGTGACGATCTCATCGGTGATATATTCGATCGGTGCTGCTTTTTTTAACAGTCGATCATCCGGGTGAATAATAATTGGGTAACGCATAGACGTCCTCCTTATTCCTATTAATGTATTTATTTTTCTTTCAGAAAAATAAATTTGATGTTCATGCCGTATATCATTCCACTAGTTTCTTCAACTTGATTTTCTTAACTTGCTGCTTCGATTATTCTCATTAGTTACTGCTAAAAAGTGGAACTGACATCCTTATTCCTATTAATGTATTTATTTTTCTTTCAGAAAAATAAATTTGATGTTCATGCCGTATATCATTCCACTAGTTTTTTCATCTTGATTTTCTTAATTTGCTGCTTCGATTATTTTCATTAGTTACTGCTAAAAAGTGGAACTGACATCCTTATTCCTATTAATGTATTTATTTTTCTTTCAGAAAAATAAATTTGATGTTCATGCCGTATATCATTCCACTAGTTTCTTCATCTTGATTTTCTTAACTTACTGCTTAGATTATTTCTCATTAGTTACTGCTAAAAAGTGGAACTGACATCCTTATTCCTATGTCTTAAATAAAATACATAGGTTCATTGTCAATTGCGATCAGCAAGCCTTGCCGCTGGTCTTTCTGGCTCACTTGTAAAATATCTTCTAACGCAGCTTGCAGCTTAGGTTCTTTTTTATATTTAATGATCAATTGGTAATAGTAACGGTTTTTTATTCTTAAAATGGCCCCCGGCGTCGGACCTAGCAAAATACTCTGCGGGCTTAATTGCTGCCGTAGTTTTTCTGCTAATTGAAAAGCTTTTTGCGCCGCGCGCATCTCTTCTTGATGAGAGATCGTCACTTTGACTGTGTAATAATACGGCGGGTAATCTGTCTGATGACGAATCTGCATCTCTTGTTTGAAGAAGCTTTCATAGTCATGATGTTGCACTAATTGGATCGTATAATGTTCTGGATTAAAGGTTTGGATGATGACTTCTCCGGCTTTTTCTCCACGTCCTGCGCGCCCGCTGACCTGGGTCAGCAACTGGAACGTCCGCTCACTAGATCGGAAGTCTGGCAGATTCAATGCAGTATCAGCATTTAGTACACCGACGAGTGTGACATTCGGAAAGTCTAATCCTTTCGCAATCATTTGAGTTCCCAGCAAAATGTCCGCTTCCTTGTCTCCAAAAGCAGTCAAGATTTTTTCATGTGCGCCCTTACGGCGAGTCGTATCTACATCCATCCGAAGCACTCGTGCTTCTGGGATCAGCTGCTCTAATTCCTCTTGCACTTTTTCAGTTCCCGTTCCAAAATAGCGAATCTTATCTTTTCCGCAGTTTGGACAACGATGAGGGATGCCTTCTTCATGTCCACAATAATGGCAACGCATCGTTTTCGTATCCATGTGGAGCGTTAGGGATATATCGCAGTTCGGACAAGGCAAAACAAATCCGCAGTCACGGCACATCACAAATGAAGAGTACCCACGACGATTTAGCAGAAGGACACTCTGTTCACCCTTTGCTAAACGGTCGCGCAACTTATCTTCTAACGCTTCCGAAAAAGAGGAATTCAGCCGACGCTGCATCTCTTCTCGCATATCAACGATCTCAACCTCAGGTAATTTTGCCTGTGCATTGGCACGTTCTGTCAATTTCAATAAGCGGTAAACACCTTTTTGCCCTCGCGCCCGCGATTCTAAAGAAGGCGTTGCACTTCCTAAAACTACTGGACATTGTTGGTATTTCCCACGCCAGATTGCTAAGTCTCTAGCATGATAACGCGGTGTTTCTTCTTGTTTATAGCTTGTCTCGTGCTCTTCATCAATAATGATGACGCCTAGATTTTCTAAAGGAGCAAAAATTGCTGAACGGGCACCTACGACTACATGGGCCTCTCCGCGTTCCAATTTTCGCCATTCGTCATACTTCTCTCCTTGTGATAATCCGCTATGCAATACAGCTACTTCGCTGCCGAATCGAGCTTTGAAACGTGTCGCCATCTGCGGTGTTAACGAAATCTCAGGTACTAGCATCATGGCTGTTTGTCCTTGCGCCAGTACATCTTGGATAACTTGTAAATAGACTTCCGTTTTCCCACTGCCAGTAACGCCTTCCAATAAGAAGACTTGATGCTGCTGATCGGCACTTTTTTTGCTGATTTCTTCATACGCTATTCGTTGCTCTGGATTCAAATTCAAGGCAGACGTCTGTTGAATGTTTCTATTCGCATAAGGGTCCCGATATTTTTCTACCGCGACAAATTCCAACCAGCCTTTTTTCTCTGCTTGATTCAAGTTGGCTAAAGAAAAATCTTCTGCCTTCATTTGCTTAACGGCGATCAATTCTTCTTCAGGCAGTGCCGCTAAATAATCCAGCAGCTGTTCTTGCTTATGCGAATTTTTCCGTAGTGTTGTTTTTAATGACTCCTTCTTTTCTGGCTGGAATAACCGTTTGATATATCGTTCGGTCTTCACTTTGTTTTTTGTATGTACTTCGTAGCGCAGCTCCACGATCCCTTGTTCTCGAAGAACGGCCAGTTCTTTCAGCCAGCCTTTTTCTTCTGCGTCTTCCCAGGTCAGCGACTCGGCATCGCCAAAATATTTCTCTCGAACATCGGCGTCCTCAACAGAAAGATATAGGCGCTTTTGATAATTCGCCTTCATGACGCTAGGCAGCATTGTTTGCAAGCAGGTAACTTTGAATGCAAAGGTCGTTTCCTTCATATAATCTGCCAACGCCAATAGTTCTTGGTTTAATACGGGTGCTAGATCCAATACGCGAATAATTGGTTTTAAGTTGTCCGGCAAAGGCTCTGGGGCTGTTTCAAAACCAACGACAAACCCTTGGACATGGCGTGAGCCAAAACCAACTTCTACACGCATACCGATTTCTACCGCTAATTGAGGCGGGATCAAGTAACTGAAGGGTTGATCCGTTTGCATCGCCGGCACATCTACGATCACTTGTGCTAATTTCATTTCTTCCGCCTCCATTCTTAAACAGTGTACTAAATTTTCTCTATGTACGTCTAAATTTATGACAGTATGTAACACAAAAAGAAGGGATTGCGCCAAAAGTATTGGTACAATCCCAGTTACGCTTCATTCGTGAGAGAACAGTTACGCTTAGTTTTGTTCGTTGCGAATCCGTGCTTCTAGATCACGTTGGTCACGTTCACGTTGCAAGTGGCGTTCTTCTTCTTCCATTTTCAACCGTTCGCGTTTGATTTCTGGATGCGGATCGTTAATCACAGCACCGGCATCGATTTCTTCTAGGGCTTGCCCTACACTTTTTACAGATTCAAAAGTTTCTAATGTTGGTTGTGCCCCGGCGTCTAATTCATGAGCACGTTTGCTGGCTAAAATAACTAATGAATATTTTGAATTTACATGGTCTAACAATGTATCAATTGAAGGTTTTAACATCATAAGCTTATATCTCCTTTAACATTTTTATATAGTTGCCAATAACTCGGTCTACTCGGTAATGCTCACTGACGATGATATCTTTGATACGATCAACAGCTTTGAATACTTCATCGTTAACGACAGCATAATCATAAAGGGCCATCATTTCGATTTCTTGGCGTGCAACACGCATGCGTTCTTCAATCACTTCAGGGCTGTCCGTACCGCGTCCAACGATCCGCGCTTTTAATTCTGCAAGATCCGGCGGCGTGAGAAAGATGAAGACGCCGTCTGGGACTTTTTCTTTTACTTGCTGCGCCCCTTGGACCTCAATCTCTAAAAAGACGTCCTTGCCTTCGTCCAACGTTTGGTTCACATAAGTGAGCGGTGTGCCATAATAATTTCCAACATACTCTGCATATTCCAGCATTTCGCCAGCTTCAATCATGGCCTCAAATTCTTCTTTGGTGCGGAAATAATAATCGACACCGTCTACTTCCCCTTCCCGCATCGGACGGGTGGTCATTGAGACAGAGTATTGAAACTCGTTATCGTCTCTTTCAAAAATGGCTTTTCTGACCGTTCCTTTTCCAACTCCGGAAGGTCCCGACAATACAATCAACAGTCCTCGTTCAGACATACTAACGCCCTTTCATGCTCTTTTTAGCTAACGCCTATTGTGCACTTTTTTTGTGAATATTTCAAGAGGCATCGTTGACCCGCACGCTATTTCTTAGAAAAACAGCTATTTATTCAACATTCTGAATCTGTTCGCGAATTTTTTCTAACACCGTTTTTAATTGGACAACGATATCTTTGATCTGGATCGGGCTGGATTTTGACCCGATTGTATTGACTTCACGATTCATTTCCTGCAAAAGAAAATCCAATTCCCGTCCTACCGGTTCTTTTACCTGCAGCAGTTTTGCTAATTTCTCTAAATGGATACTCAGCCGATCCAACTCTTCATGGATATCGCCACGTTCCAATAAAATTGCTAATTCTGTCAGCAATCGATCTTGGTCAACCGTATTGCCTAAGTATTCCTCCAGCTTCGCTTGATAACGCTGCTGAAAATCGGCTTCGTATTCGGTCACAAACCCGTTCAGCTTTGTCACCAATGCTTGAACTTGCTTATTGTAGTCTGCCAGCACCTTTTGAATCCCTGATCCTTCATGTTCTCGGCTAGCCGCCAGCTGCGTAAAGGCTTCACTAGCAACCGTTTGGACCAATTCTTCTAACGTGTCTTTTTCCGTCGGCTGATCTACCAAGGTCACAAAATCGGATTGTTCCATCGCCTTCACCAGCACCTGCTCTACTGGAAAATCGACAACACCAAAATGTTCTTTTCCACCTATTTGAAGCTCAGTAACTAATTGGTTTAGCAGTTCCCAGTTTACTGAAACTTTCTTATTGCCGCTTTTTAGGGGAGCCATGTTAATGAATACATCCACCCGACCACGTTGAATTTTCTCTTTTGCGGCTTTGCGGATCAACGCTTCAAAGGGATTCAATTCTTTGGGCATCCGAATCTGCAAATCTAAGAAGCGATTGTTGACACTTTTTAACTCAATCGTTAACTCATAGGCTTCGTTCGTTTTAGCCGCTTGTCCGTATCCAGTCATACTTTTCATGCGCTTTTTTCCTTTCCTTCGCTACATATTTGCGAGCGTCTCTTTCAAAATAGCAAATTCTTCATTGCTTAATGTAACACCTTTTCCCATTTTCTCATGGTCAGGCGCCCAATCACGCAAATCAAATTTTGGCGGGCGTTCATTCCAGCTCACTAAGTTCAGCTCTTTGCGCCAGCCCTTCGGATTTTCCGACAGCACAGCGATTTCTTCCACGATCTCATAATTAAATTCTGCCATTGTAATTCCTCCAAATTTATATGTATTCCGTATTTTCCTTATTGTTATAGGTAAAAAACGATTAAATAGAACCTTCACGTATATAGTTTAAAAAAAGTGCTAGCAGCGTCGGAATCGGCCAACGGTGATAAAAAGATTTAAAGGCGCCTTTTCTCTGATACAGTTGCAGCACGTGGTAATAATCTGAAAACACATTATGATTCTCAATAAAATCTTCAATCTGCTCTTGGACAGAGAACGGGATCGTCCCTTTGACTGGCATCTCAAATTGCTGCAAGAGGATCTCGATAAATTCTTCCGGGGTATAGACTCTCACTGGTGGTACCTTTACCCAATAGGCAAAGAATTCCAAGAAGGCTAAGCTTAGCATCTCTACCGGGATACTTTGTCGAAAATATTTTTGCAGTTCTGGATAAAGAGACGCTGCGTCAATTGGAAATGCTTTTTTAACACTGCGTAAAAAGTTTTTTGTTAGCGTTTCAAAATCAGCACGGTCCTCAAAAAAGTAACGATAGCCTTGCAACTCTCCAAATGCTCGTTTAGCCTCTAAATAGCCCAGATCAATATTTTCTGACGAACGATCACTATGAAACAATAATAAATCTCCCAAACTCCACGGACTGGCCAAGTATAGCTCAGCAATTCCGTCTGACAACCGATATTTCCTATCTAGTCCAGGACCATGAACATCTACTATGATCACCTCAGTAATCGGCTCTCTCAAAGCGATATCCACGGGTAAATTGTTGCGATAGCCCCCGTCTACATAGAACTCACCCTTTAATTTTGCCATTGCCATCATGGGGAAAAAGGCGGAAGAAGCTAGCAGCCAGTCAATAATCTCTTCTTTGGGGCAATCATTCAACGAAACAATGACTTCCTGAAAAGCCGGAACTTTTGTTGTCACGATAGAAAATGGGCAACCCATCTGAATCTTTTTCGGATCCAACCGTTCCTCCAGCAACCTTCTAAGCGGCTCGGAAGAGAGTCCTTTTTGTTTTAAAGAGGTTCGAATAAAGGTTCGCAATTGGTCGACCTGCGCGGAAAAATCCAGTATCTCCACCTCTTTAAAGGTAATATCTAAAACCTTGTCCGTTTCAATTTCTTTCCATAGAGAGAAGGCCTGATCATAGTCCCCTTGGGCAATCAATGCGCCATTTAACCCTCCGACTGACGTACCCGTAATCACTTCAAATTGAATGTTTTTCTCCAATAGCGCTTTCCAAACACCGATTTGATAGGCACCACGCGCACCGCCGCCACCTAAGACAAGTCCTGTATGATAGACCAATTCTTTCTGCCAGATACCTTCATTGAAATGATACCCTTGCGTCACTAACCATTGCTGAATAACCAAGTTTGCCTCAAGCTTCAATTGTATGGATCGTTTGAACATTTGACGGGCTGTCGTTTCTAATAATTGAAAAGCGGTCTGCCAGTCCATTTCAGTTGAAATCAACAAGTTAGTGATTCGCCAAGTCTCTCCGGCATCGACTTTCTCTATTAACAGCCATTGAGAATCACGCTGAACCCAATACCCTTCCCCGCGTCTGACAGCAGCAAAAAATTCTGAACGCGCTTGTCCGTGAGAGGGATAGAAAGGAAAAAGCAAATGTGATTGCTGGAACACTTTCCAACTCGCTAATAGATCCGAAACGTACATCCTTTTGAGCGTCATCTAGGCCTCCTTGATTACTGTTGTGACTGATACATTCAGTGTCTGTGTCCAGTATAGCAGAAATTTTACTGCAACAAAAAGCGCAACAGAACCTGATTGTTCTGCCACGCTTTATTTTTAATATGTTCGTTGTTCCATTTCAAAGGCTTTGAGCATCGTATCTGTCGCATTTTTTGTCGGTGTGATCGCCGTCAGCTCTCCTTGAACAATAATCCGTGTAACGCCCTCGATCTCGCCACAAGTAATCAAGGTGACTTGTTGTTTGTCTGGATGCACATCTAAATATTTTACTTCTGTCGGCTGCACGCGGACTTTCAACGTCGTTTTGTAGGTATAAATATTGTGTAGATCGGTTAGATAGATCAAATCGCCTTCTTTGATGCTATCAAGTGGTGTAAACAATAGGCCAGGCCGATCCGCACGGTGGCTGGCTAATGCATAATTTCCTTCGCCCATTTTTTGGTCAGGAGACAAGGTTCCTGCACCATAAAAGAGGACTTCATTGGATAAGCCTTTAAAAATAGGCAGATTGATCTCTACAGAAGGGATCGCAATCCCGCCGATCACAGGCAAGCGCTTGTTACTCAACTGTGCTTGCAGCACGGCTTCTGTGCTGACTGGCTGTACAGCATCAAAATCAAACGTCTCTTCTTTTTGCATATTTTTATCGATTTCAGCTTGATCGAGTTGGGACACGGCATAACGTTCGCCATTATGCTGCATCAAAAAATACTTGATCTGATTATTGAAAATCAAAGCCAAACCTACTAAAAGTAATAAGAAAAGAAAAATATTAAGGATCCAATTTCTTTTTTTCTTCATCACAAGCCTCCTGCATTCTCCCGCTAATCATATCATACTCTTTTAGAACCGGTGATACTACTTTCACTTACTACAAAAAAAATTAAAAAAAGAAATAATTGCATTAGGGATTCGTTATTTATTAAAATCATTTTAAATGTTAAAAAGGTGCGATAGTGTTGCAGTTTTTAAGGGGTTTGTAATCTAATTTTAAAATAAAAGATACGAGCTTTTTTTTTATTATTGGGTTAAAATGATTGTGACAACTATTAGAAAGGGTGAAAATTTGTGCCAGATACGTTATTTGCTTACATCGATTCCACAAGTAATGCTGTTCTCTCAAAAGGTTTTTCACCCGCTGATTTTGTTGAAGGAATCGTTCATCAGCCAAAACATTTGTTATTGCTGGATCCCGTTGCAGAAGCTGGAGAATACGAACCCCATACAGGTTTAAAGGTCGTCACTAGCCCTGAACAAGTACAGCAATTTTTCGCTAATAAAGTCTTTACTAACTCAAAGGGAACCAAATGGATCGATTTTAATGATCTTGCGATGTTAAAAGAACTCACTCCATTAGAAATTTCTGAATTGCTTTATTTTGGTCATATGCGGACGCATCTGCATTCTCCCTTTTTTTATAAATTACAAAACAATTTTGTCTATTTCAACTTAGGCAATGAAACCATGCGTATCTACTATCGCTATTTAGATGAATTTTACCGCATCCTAGCTAGCAAGTTAACTCGGATCGTTTTGGAAAAAGTCAATGATCGCCGGTCGTTTTTCCGTAAAGGTTCTTCTGTCGCCCCATTGGATGGGGAACTATTGAAGGAATTGTACCCTATTTTGCAAGAAGGAGCCATTTTCTGCTTTAATTTATCTGAATTAAAAAATAAAACCTACCGAATCCCTATATTTTTATCTGATGAAAAGGGATGGCGGCGCAGTCCTAAGAATTATAAAAAAGATCAACAAATTGCAGAGATCAGTTATGACACATCGAAACAACAGTGGTCCTTGGATGTAGAAAATGATGATCCTGTCTTCTCATTTAGATAAAAGAAGCATTTGTCCGGCAGACAAATGCTTCTTTTTTATTATTCACTTTGTTTGCGAACCAAGATTCCATCTTTCGGTAAATACAGCTGCGGAACTTTTTCCGCTACTAGAACTGCTACAATCGCCGTCACGATAGCTGTAACTAAGCCGCTGACCCCGTTCATGATAAACGAGAATATCCAAGGATTCATTCCCCATAACGCATAACTCCCCCAGAAAACCACACCGGCGATAAAATGCCAAAAGAATCTCGCTCCCGTTCCAGCGAAAGCACCTAAAATAATATTTTTACGTGCCCCTTTTGTATCTTCAGCCAGCAATGCTTGCTGTACCTTCTTGGCATAAAGTCCCGCAAATCCAGCAAACGTAAACGCGATCGGGTATTCGATCAACACTTGAATAACACTTAAGAAATACACATCACCTGCCGGAAAATGCAGGATTCCCCAAATAAATGCAGACAGCAGCGCAGGCTTCACTCCACGACGCAAGGCAAACAGAGTCATTGGGATCATCCCCAACGATAGGGTGAAACTACTGCCGATCGTCGTTGGGATCAGAGACAGCATGAATGCCAACGCCGCCACAATCGTTCCTTCAATCATTATTCTTGTTTTGTTATGCATAAAAAAACTCCTCCTTTTGAACATACAGTCCACAAAGGAGAAGTAATAATCTTACTTCATCACAATTCCTACGCTCGAATAACCGAAACAGGTACCAGGGTTTAGAGTAATCTCAATCTCAGCCCGAAGGCTCCCCTTTGTGAAAGTATTATTCTTTTTTTGTTCCCTCAAAGTATATCAGATGTCTGCATGCCCGTAAAGGTATACAATACTTTTAACGTGAAATGCTCTCTTGATCGCCGCTTGGGGACAACGTCGTCACCTTTTTAATGCGATCGATCGTCAACATCACTAACTGATTGTCCTGTGTTCGAATAACAATCGAATCATTCGTTACCACTTTAGGCAACCAACCAGAGATTGTTTGAAATTTTTCTTCGTCTTTTTCATCTTGCACTTGAATGACCACTAAACTATTTTGTAAGGCCGCCATTTTTAGTTTAAGAAAAATGTTCTCATTTGCTTGCTCTTGCGCACGTTTTTCAGCAGAATCATTCAAAAAATCCGAGATGAAACGATACGATGAATTAGAAAACAGCTTGATTAAATTCTTTTTAGGTTTCTCGTTTTTAGTCATTCAGCTTCCTCCTATCAAGAGCATGATTACGTAGTATGATTTTACTTAAATTTCTAGGAAAAAACAAGGAATCTAGTCCATTTCAAAAAAAGTTAACCATTCATTTAAACCTTTTTGAATCAATTGGTACGTTTCTTCAAAATCCCCGGTGTACCAAGGGTCTGGAATATCTTTTCCTGCATATCCAGAGACACGATCCAAGTAAAGATAGATCTTATCATTTGTCCCTTCAGGCGCCATTGTCTGAAGGTCGCTGACGTTTTCTCGATCCATCCCTATAATATAATCCGCCGTATAAAAATCATTCGTCGTCACTTGACGTGCGCGCATTCCTTTGGTGGAAATCGAGTGCTCCGCCAATAGCTGCTGTGTTCCATGATGAGGCGGATTTCCCACTTCCCAACGGCTCGTTGCTGCTGAGTCAACTTCGAAGGTGCCGTTTCCTTCTTTTTGAAGCGCGTCTCGAAAAATTGCTTCTGCCATTGGCGAACGGCAAATATTTCCCATACAAACAAATAGAATCTTTTTCATGTCATTCCTCCTGTGCTATAGTCAATTTATAGAAATGAAACGGGGGATCGTAAATGAGTAAAATTTATCTTTCCGCCAAACTTCCTGAGCTTGGCACAACATTATTAAAAAAAGCAGCACTTGATTATAAGGTCTATGAAGGCACTGGGTTGATCACTAAAAAAGAATTGATCCAACAGGTCGCCGATTGTGAGGTATTGATCTGTCCGCTATCCACACAACTTGATCGCGACGTCATAGATGCCGCTCCAAACTTAAAATTGATCGCAAACTTCGGTGCAGGATTCAACAATATCGATACCGATTATGCAAAAGAAAAAAATATCTATGTAACAAATACGCCTGTCGTCTCTACTAACGCAACTGCTGAGCTGACTGCCGGATTGATCATTGCCTTGTCTCGCCGCATCGTTGAGGGCGACCGTTTGATGCACGACAAAGGTTTTGATGGGTGGGCGCCTCTCTTCTTCTTGGGCCATGAATTAAAAGACAAGACATTAGGGATCATCGGAATGGGCCAAATCGGACAAGCGTTAGCTACTATGATGACTGCTTTTGGCATGAAAATCGTCTATAGCCAACGACACCCCTTAACGCCTGAACTAGAAAATGACTTGCAGGCAACGTTCGCTTCACAAGAGGACGTCATACGCCAAGCAGATATTCTAACGCTTCATGCACCGTTAACGAAAGAAACACACCATCTTTTAACAAGCGAGACCTTTAAACAGATGAAGAACAGCGCATTCTTGATCAACGCCGCTCGCGGACCGCTCATTGATGAAGCTGCCTTGCTACAAGCATTAAACGACAAGCAAATCGCTGGAGCTGCTTTGGATGTCTATGAATTTGAGCCGAAGGTTACTGAAGGGCTGAAGGAATTATCGAATGTCGTCTTAACGCCTCATATTGGCAATGCCAGTGTAGAAGCACGAGACCAGATGGCAGAAATTGTCGCAAAAAATGCGATCGCTCTTTCGAAAAAAGAACCAATTACTCATATCGTCAACGGACTGGACTGAGCCTAACGCTCATTCCAGTCTTTTTCATAGAGTCGATACGCAAAGAACTCGATGTCCTTAGCAAAACGAAACAATTGTGCCGCGACTGTAATCGGCGGCTGCTCCGCTCCAGCCAGCAGCCAGTCGATCAAAATCCCGCCACACCCGTGAGCCAAAAAACGAGCATAAAATTCTTTATCAGCAGGTGAAAGCTCTCCTTCCTGATCGACTTCATCGAACAAGCGGACAAACAACTGCTTGGCCAACTCATTAAATTCTTTCGTCAGTATCTCCGGTCTTGCCCTTACAGTATTCAAATAGAATTGATGACAGAGCTGCATCTCCTTTAACATTTTGAGAACAGACTCCTCCCAATTTGTAAGAGACAGCTCCACAGAAATCAAATACTGCAGGCCTCGCTGATAATAAGCATAGTGGAGCAGGTCATTCTTATCCTTAAAGTGATAATAAAACGTTTGGCGGTTCAGGCTCGCCTGCTGACTGATGTCTTGAACGGTAATTTTGTCGTAACTTTTTTCTCGGCACGCGGCGACTAACGCTTGAACAAATGTTTCTTTGGTCGCTTTTCCTTCCGCCATCTTTTCACCTTCTATTCTTGATACGGATAATTGAAGTGCTCATAGGCCAGCGGTGTCGCCATCCGCCCCCGCGGTGTCCGCTTAATAAAGCCTTTTTGAATCAGGTACGGTTCGTACATATCTTCCACTGTTTCTCGTTCTTCGCCAATATTCACCGCTAATGTGCTCAATCCGATGGGACCTCCATGGTAAAGCTCGATCATTGTCTTTAACAGCTTCTGGTCGATATAATCGAGACCGGCTTCATCGACTTGTAGCAGCCCCAGCGCTTGGTCAGCGATCGTTTGATTGATCACCCCATCTGATTGCACCTGCGCAAAATCACGAATACGCTTCAAGAGGCGATTGGCGATTCGGGGGGTGCCTCGTGAACGTCGGGCGATCTCTACCGCACCTTCTCCTACGATTTCTGTCTGAAAAATGTCGGCTGAACGCAAAACAATTTCCCGCAAGTCGTCTTCTTCATAATATTCCATATGAGAGATGATCCCGAATCGGTCACGCAATGGTGCTGACAGCATTCCGGCACGAGTGGTAGCGCCCACCAACGTAAAGGGGGGCAACGGGAAATGCACGGGATGAGCAGTTGGTCCCTGGCCTACCATGATGTCTACATAATAATCCTCCATCGCTGAATACAGTGTTTCCTCCGCTACTCGCGGCAGTCGATGGATCTCATCGATGAATAACACATCTCCAGGCTCTAATTCATTCAAGATCGCTACTAGATCCCCTGGACGTTCGATCGCCGGACCACTTGTCGAGCGAATCTGGACATCCATCTCATTGGCGATCACCATCGCCATTGTCGTCTTCCCTAGACCTGGCGGGCCATATAATAACACATGGTCGAGTGCCTCTTGGCGATTTTTTGCCGCTTCGATGTAGATTGATAATTCTTGCTTGACCTTGTCCTGACCGATATATTGTGCAAGATAACGGGGACGCAGTGATTTTTCTAAACTTTTATCACTCTCATCCGCATCGGGTGAAAGCAAACGTTCCTCATCCATCCCTCTTCCTCCTACTTCCTAGTTCATAAATGCATTTTCCACTAACGAAAAACACCTTTGATCCTCTATTTTTTCATCATTAGTTTCAGCGCTGCCCGTAAATAATCGTCGGTATTTTGCAGCGTTTCTTTTTCCAAGATCTTTTCGACTTTTTTGATTTCTTTTGGACTGTAGCCTAGCGCTTGTAAAGCTTCCATCGCTTCCGCCAAGGCAGTATCGTCGTTTCCTTCATAGAACAAGGACATTGGATCATCGACCAATTCAGCTAGCTTGCCTTTTAAATCTAAAACCATTTGCTGTGCTGTTTTTTTGCCAACTCCTGGGAATTTGGTCAAATAAGTCACATCTCCTGCTTCGATCGCCTGGATCAGTCCTTGATGGTCTTCATTTGCCATGATCGCTAACCCGCTTTTCGGGCCGATTCCAGAAACAGAAAGCAGGCGCAAAAACAATTCCTTTTCAGCCAGTGTCTCAAAGCCATATAATAAATGCGCGTCTTCTCGGATAATCTGCTGGACATAGATCGTCACCGACTGCTCCATTTTACTGCTGTAGCGATAGGGATTTCCCAACGCGATTTGATAACCGATACCATTCACATCCAGCACCACATAGCTGGGGCTGATGAAGGTCAAACGGCCTGTAATATATTCGTACATAGTGGTTCCTTTCTTGTATCAAAGAAAATTTTTCTACTATTATTAGACTCTTCTTTTCATGGTAACACGTAAACATGAAGAAACATTGACAGCCTCCCGTCAATCCCTTTATCCTTTGGACTGTAATAAAAACCTTTAGTGTCCATAAAACAAGCATACTAGTGATCAGCAGGCAATTTCTGCACATATGTTCTCATTATTTTAGCACAAAATGCGTCGGTAAAAAACTCTTACCTTTGAATCTCCCCCATCCACGGTTATGAAAAAAAGACAAAGTCTCTAAGACTTCGCCTTTTCTAAATACGTTTGTTCTTCTGCCGTAGTGATTCGGCCCAATGCTTTGTTTCGATAGGGAAAACGGCCAAATGCCTTGATGGTGTCATGATGTTCTTTTGCGTAGCGGTACCGTTTCTCTAAGCCGGGCTCCTTAAAATAGGTCAGCGAAAACGTTTCTTGAATAACCAGCGACTCAGAATGCATGAATGGCATGTATAAAAAGGAGCGCTCTTCTACACTCAGATTCTCTTTTTCTTTCATGAGTGCCGCTTCTTGTGCCAACACCAATGCCACCGCGTCTCCTTCAAAAGCGCGTCCATCTTCTTTATAGATATTTCTGGCAAACTGATCCAATACGATGATTTCTGCCAATCTGCCCCGCATATTTTTTCTCCAAAAAACCAGCTCACCTTTTTTTGCCGCTGTCAGCATGTCACCAAAACGTTTTTCTATTGTCTTATCCAATTCCGAATCAGACGCAAACCAGTCACTAGGATCTAGTTCCTTGAACCAAAAAGTCAATACGCTCTCATAATCATAAGAATCCATTTGCTCCACTCCTGCTTTTTGAACGACTTATTTTTTCTCCAATAGTTTGTTCATTTTTCCATAAGCATAGCCTTTTATGTCCAAAGATACAAATGTGTACCCAAAAGATTCGAGCGTTTTTTCGATGGCTTCTGATTTCTCAAGGAAAAGCGGAAATTTCTCTTTCTCGATTTCGATTCTTGCAACTGTATTGTGGTCTCGTACGCGGACAATCTTGAATCCTTGCTCTTGAAGATAGATTTCAGATTTTTTAACACGCTCCAGTCGTTCGCTGGTCAATACATCATTGTATTCAAACCTTGATAAAATATGACAGGTCGCTGGCTTGTTCCAAGTAGGAACCTGATAGTCTCTTGATGCTTTTCTGACATCGGGCTTGTAAAACTCCGCTTCCTGCAAAGGGCTTCGAACATTGAATGCGTCTCTGGCCTTTAACCCTGGGCGGTAATCAAAAGCATCATCCATAATCATCCCATCAACAACCCAATTAAATCCCAGATTCTTTTTAATTACCGACAATTCTTGGTAGAGCAGACGTTTACTGTAAAACCAGCTTGAAGGTTGGTTTCTTCTGATTTCCTCAATACTCAATTCATCCAAAAAAACACCTTGAGTGCGGGCACCGATTTTTTTTGAATTCTCCATCGCGTCGAGATATTCTTTTTTCATGATTAATTCTGAATCCGCTACGACAGAAAGAACGTTCTCTTCTCCTAAAACATCTAGTGCCGCCGCTAGAACTAAAGAACTATCCACACCGCCTGAAAAAGCGATCACGACCTTCTCCATCGAGGCCAAAACAGCTTTTAATTTTTCTACCTTTTCTATGTATTCCATTTGTAAAACTTCCTTTTTTTAGGATTGATCCCTTTGGCAATCAGCTATAAAAGACTCTCTCATCTACTCTTGAAAAAGCAGACGAGAAAGTGGCTTAGATGTACAAAAGCTCCTCTTTAAGATTACTCAGCGTTTAAAATTTCAAAAATCCTTTTACGAACATCGCTGCTAAAGCGGCTCCGACAAAAGGCGCAGTACCGGGTACGATCAAGCCATATTGCCAGTCATTGTTTGCTTTGTTTTTGATTGGCAGCAGTTGGAAGGCCATTCGCGGACCTAAGTCACGGGCCTGGTTCATGGCAAATCCTGTCGTACCGCCTAATCCCATACCGATTGCCCAAACCAGCAAACCAACACCGATCGGCAGCATAGATTCTGCATTATGTGCGATGGCAAGGATCGTTGTTAAGAAAATAAATGTAGCGACTGTTTCCACAAAATAGTTTCTAGGCAAGTTCCGTAAATTAGGGTTCGTTGAGAAAATATTGCGAATAGCGATTGGATCAACTTGTCCCTCAGAAGCCTTGAAATGATCTGCATACATAATATAAATAATAATAGCACCGACAAGTCCGCCTAGCATTTCAGCGATCACATAGGGAACAAAATAGCTCCATGGGATCATCCCTAAGATTGCTTGTGCTAGCGCCATTGCTGGGTTGATACACACACCACCAAAAATAAATAAGACCACAGTGATCCCGAATGCCCATGTAGTAATGGCAAACAAATGACCCGAGCCTGCGTATTTCGTTTTCTTTAAAACATCGTCGCAATGGACGCCTAGACCAAACATAATCATTAATGCGGTCCCCATGAATTCTGACAATAAGTGATGTAACATAAATATGCTCCTTTTTAACTATATTTTTCTAATTTTTTATACACTTCATAGATCGATAAATTATTTTCTTTAGCGATTCGTTGACAGTCTTGGAATTCCAGCGTGTTCTTTTCAATGTCTTCGTAACGATTTTGCTTCACCTGGATTTCTCCATACGGTGTCTGCTTCGTAACGAACTGTCGCGCCATCACTGTTCGAGCCATCTGGGTATACCGCACCCCGATCGTTGCTGTTTGTTTGAACAAAAGCTTCGTAAAGAATTCTTTTTGCTCTGGTGTACAGAGGACCGTCAGTAGAATCCCACACCGGTTTTTCTTCATCTGGATCGGCGTATAAAAAACATCAAGCACGCCCTGATCCAATAAGAGAGCCATCACAAACCCTAATTGCTCTGGCGTTTGATCGTCAATATTCGCCTCGATCTTTAAAATTTGATCTTGCGTCTGATGATTTTCCCGTTTACTTGGCTCGACAGCCATCAACGAACCTCGCAGCGCATTGAATTTCCCTGTTTCTCGTTTGCCGAACCCATACCCCACTTTCTCAATTTGCTGAACACCGTTGAGAACAAATGAAGGGTGAATTTCCTTGAAAATCGCGATACCGGTTGGTGTGACGAGTTCTGTCCGCACGTCAGTGTCTTGATGGATGATCAAGTTGGTTCCTTTTCTTAATTGCATCACTGCCGGTACAGGAACAGGCATGACCCCATGGGCGACGGCGATCGTGCCAGAGCCTTCTGTTATCGGCGAGGAATAAACGTGCGCAATTTGCAATTGTTCCCATAGAATAAAGAAACTTACGACATCGACGATTGAATCGATCGCCCCTACTTCATGAAAATGGATTTCTTCGATTGGTTTGTTGTGCACAGCGGCCTCTGCCTTGGCAATGTCGTTGAAGACCTGTCGGCTATGTTGCTTGACCTGTTGAGAGAGGGCACTCTGATCAATCAGCGCTAAGATGTCCCGTAGATTTCGAGCCTCTGAATGGCTATGCGTATGGGCATGACTATGTTCGTGGGCCTGCTCATGGGCAGGGTGCACATGAGACGCGTGTGCATCGAAATCATGAGGGACACCGTTATCCTTGATTCCGTGGGCTAAATGAACATCAAAATCAGTTCCATAGATACTGTTTTTAGCGATCCTTTGAACATGGAGATGGTAATTCCCTACAGAAAGCTTGGCTAATTCTTGTTCTAACGCCGCCACATCTCCGCCTAGATCGATCAAAAGTCCGTTTAGCATGTCTCCGCTAAGACCGGAGAATGGTTCCAAATATAGATTTTTCATTTTTTTCTCCTTAATTGATTGATCATGCTGGCTGAATAGGCTGCACCGAACCCGTTATCGATGTTGACAACGCTGACACCAGAAGAACAGCTATTCAGCATCCCCAACAAGGCCGTCATTCCTTGAAAATTGCTTCCGTATCCGATACTTGTTGGAACTGCGATCACCGGCACATCGACCAAGCCTCCTACTACACTGACCAATGCGCCTTCCATTCCAGCGATCACGATCACGACAGACGCCTGTTGAATCTCTTCTAAACGAGCAAACAGCCGGTGGATTCCAGCAACGCCCACATCATAGATCCGCTTCACCTGGTTGCCGAAGGTTTCTGCTGTCACGGCTGCTTCTTCAGCAACAGGAACATCGGATGTCCCCGCAGTAACGATCGCAATATACGTTTCAGAGTCTGGCTGCACAGGCTGAAGGACAAAGCACCGGGCCAGCTCAAAATAACTTCCATCCGGGAACGTGTCCTGCAACGCACGCCCCTTTTCCGAAGATATCCGCGTCGCAAGAATCGGCTTTTGTTCTTCTTTAAGAACAGTCACTATTCCGATGATCTGCTCAAGGTTCTTTCCTTCGCCGTAAATGATCTCAGGAAAACCATTTCTTTCTTTTCGTTGCGTGTCGATTTTGGCATAACCTAATTCATTAAAGCCCGTCAGTTTTTCAGCAGCTTCCTCAACGGACAGTTTTCCTAGCTGTACGTTTCTAAGCAATTCTTTCTTGTCCATCGTGTTCATCCCTCCAAACGACTTCTATTGAACGATTACAGATAAGCCATCTCGGATGACCGTGACTTTTGCCTCATTGCCTTCAATTTCAAACGCCTTTTCCATTGCTTCATCAATGGTCTGAGCACTATCCATATGCATAGTCGTGATCAATGTCGGATCAACTTTATCAGAAACGTAGATCACATGATGGTGAACCAAGATTCTTGCTAAGATTTGCGATGTCCACTGATCTGGGACCGTTTCTAAGCGCGGTGTATGGATTGCTTGATCCAAGAATTCTTTTGGATCACTGACATCTGCTAAATTATGGTAAAACCCTTCGCCGCCGTGACCGTCTCCTGATGCAGCGACCATAATAATGACGCCACCTTCTTTATTTGTTGCCTCGGCTGCGGTCATTCCTTTCACTGCTTGGTAAATGTTTTGGTCAAGAGGAAAGCCCCCGTTTGTTGAAATCGCAATGTCACTTGGGATTTTTTGCACACTGGCTAATTCACGAACAAACTCACAGCCGACTTTATGTGCGTCCTCCATATCTCCCGCAAAGGAGCCGATGATCTTTTTTTCTCCATCAAGAACCACATTCACGATGAACGCTAAGTTGGCTGTGCGAGCCGCATATACCATATCCTTATGAATCGGATTGTGATTCAAATTTCCTGTTCTCGCTTTTTGAGAGTCGATAAATTCGCCAGAGTGGTTAGCCATGATGGTTCTATAAGAAGCAACCCCCGGTAAAACTGCCTTTCGTCCGCCAGAAAAGCCTGCGAAGAAGTGGGATTCAATGAACCCTTCGGCAATCAGAAGGTCAGCTTCTGCCGCGATGCGATTGATAATGCAGTCGCCGCCGGAGGGCAGTTGACCGATTTTTTTCATCGAAGAATCATCTGTTGAGACGTGCATGACGATTTCTTCATTATCAACAATTTCCTGACCGTATTTATTGATAAGTTCTTCCCGTGTGGATGGCCGGTGGAACCCTGTCGCAACCAAAATACGGATGCGGGCGTCTGGGGCTGTGCTTCGGATACGGCGTAACAGAATAGGTGTGATAATATGTGAAGGAACGGGTCTTGTGTGGTCAGAACTGATGATGACGATGTCCTTCTTGCCTTTCGCCAATTCTTCTAATGAACGGCTTCCGATCGGATCGTCCAATGATTTTTCTACGGTCTCTTTTTCTGAAAGAGCCGCTTGGAAATTCTCTGCTTTTGACTCCAATAGACCTGCAAAATTCTTTTCAGGGATTTTTGCTGTGATCAATTGTTTGTCGTATGGTAATTTAACGTCTACCATCGTGTGTCATCTCCTATTTTTTACTTACGGACGTTAGTATACTGAAATGAAATTTCAGAGATAGCGCAATTGATAGTAATATTTGTTAACGTGTTTTTTTCGATCGCGTAGATAATATGTAACAGGAAATCAAATCAAAAAAAGAAAAAGGAGTTTTTTTGGTGGAGGCAGATTATTTAGTTTCTTTCTTAGAAGAGAAGCAAACGACCATTATCAAAAAGAGAAGACATACCTATTTGTCTTATCACGGATTAGAGGAGGCCTATACGTATGTCCTAAAGGATGGGATCGTCAAAACGAGTATCATTCTTAAAGACGGGCGAGAATTTAATCTATCGTATATTGTCGCTCCAGACATTATTTCCCTATTAAAGGATGAGGTATCGAACTATACTTCAGCCCCCTTTAACGTCCGGATCGAATCGGAGGAAGCGAGTTTCTATCGTATTCCGCGAGCGAGCTTTTGGGAATATGTCAAACACAACCAGCAATTACAGGACTATGTTCGAGATTATTACCGAAAAAAATTATCCGAAAACATACAAGCCCTGCAAAACATGACGATGAATGGGAAAAAAGGAGCAGTCTGCGCCTTTATCAATAAACTCGTCACCCTTTTTGGCATCAAGCAAGCGTCGGGAATCTTGATCGATTTTCCTATAACAAATGAAGACATCGCTGGGTTCTGCGGCATCTCAACGCGAAACAGTGTGAATCGAATCATCCACGACCTTAAACAAGAAAAAGTGATCGAGATCCAGCATCAAAAAATCGTCGTTCTTGATCTGGACTATCTTGCTGATTACACCACACAATGACAAAAAAATGATTTTTTCCTTATTATGAAAAAGGAGTCTTACCGTATGCACATCCCTGAAAATTATCTTAGTCCTGAAACCTGCGGCGTCATGCTGGCCACAGCTGCACCGTTTTGGTATTTCTCTATACGAAAGGTCGAAGCGCAAGTCTCACTGCACAAGGAAACGATCCCTATGCTGGGTCTTTCCTCCTCTCTTTCTTTTCTGATCATGATGTTTAATCTTCCGGTGCCGGGGGGAACAACGGCTCATGCAGTCGGGGGTGTTCTTCTTGCTATCTTGATGGGTCCCTGGGCTGCTTGTCTTTCTGTCTCGGCAGCACTCTTCTTACAGGCACTGCTTTTCGGCGATGGCGGGATTCTCGCCTTCGGAGCGAACTGTTTTACGATGGCTATCGTTATGCCTTTTGTTGGATACGGTGTCTATCAATTAGTTAAAAAGCATTGGCCTAAAATAGGCGCCTTTCTGGCTGCGTATCTAGGTGTAAATGCCGCAGCGTTTACGACAGCGGTCTTACTGGGCATACAGCCTGTGCTTTTCCATGATGCTGCCAATCATCCCCTTTACAATCCGTACCCGTTAGCCATCACTATTCCCGCGATGATGAGCACACATCTGCTGATCATCGGTTTTGTTGAAGGGTTCTTCACATTAGGTGTGCTGAAATTTGTCAAACGAACAAACGAACCTGCGCCATTGTCGGCACCCGTCGAAGGAACAAATACACAACGGCTGAAGTATGTTCTGATTACCTTTCTTTTACTTTCTCCGCTTGGTTTATTAGCCAGTGGGACTGCTTTTGGCGAATGGGATCTGCAGGAGCTGCTCCAAACCTTGCGCGACTACCATTTACCCGCCAACAAGCCGCAAGGAATGGTGAAAGGCTGGAGCTTCCATTCTTTATTTACGGACTATACGATCCCAGGATTGCCTGTAGGAATTGGGTATATTCTCTGCGGCGTCACCGCTATTTTGGTCTTTCTTTTTATTTATCGTGTTCTTTTTGAAAGAAGGAACAAGCATGCCTGATTGGTTGACGTCGCAAAATGAGGACGCGTTGCTGCTTGATAAAAAAAATTCCTTTCTGATGAAAAATCAGAAAGGGCTTCTTTTTATCCTTGAGAAATTTGACCATGGATCAGAAAGAAGCGCGGCGTCAGCGATCCATCCTTCGCTTCGTTTTCTTTCAACGCTTGCTTTGCTGCTGATCGTGAGTCTGTCACAAAAAATGTTGGTGCTGTGGATCTGCGGGTTGTACATTTTTAGTGGGCTGCTTTTCTTTTCTCAAAAGGACCTCAAAAAAATTTTAGGAAAAAGCGTGCTCTTGTCAGCAATGCCTTTTCTCATCTACTTGCCTAGTCTCCTCCTGCATCAAGGGACGTTTCTTTTCCTGATACGTGTGCCGTTGATCGCCTGCTTGATCAGCCAGTATACGGAGACGGCTACGACTTACGAGCTGCTTTCTTTGTTAAAGCGCTGGCACTTGCCGAATATCGTCTTATTTCAATTGGATATCACGATCAAATACATTTATATTTTGGCGAAGGTAATGGTTCATATGATGAAAGGAATCAGTGCGCGTCATGTAGGTAATCAACAGGTGAAACTGTATCTAGGGACCAACGTGATCGCTTTGATCTATTTACGTTCGCTTGATTATGGAAAAAAGCTCCAGCAAGCGATGGAAGCACGCGGATTCAATGGAACGTATCCCACGCATAAACTAGCTTTGAAGAAAATCGACTACGTTTATATTTTGACGCAAGTCACACTTTTATTCGTTCTTTTTTTCATTGGGAAGGTGTAATGATGTTTGAATTAGAAGATGTTTGCTTTAGTTATCCTGAGACACAGCGGGAGGTATTCGCCCCTTATTCAACCACGATCCCTCAAGGGGCCTATCTTTTATTGATGGGGGACAACGGCAGCGGAAAATCGACACTGCTGAATCTTTTAGCCGGCTTCCAGCAGCCGTCTGCGGGAAAGATTTTGTTTAAAGGCGAGGATATGCGCCAGTGGCAAAAGAAGAAAAAAGCTTTTTACCGACACTTTGGCATTCTTTTTCAGGAAGTTGATCATCAATTATTCAACAATTCTGTGTATGATGAGATTGCTTTTGGGCCTAGACAGCTAGGGTTATCCGAGGAAGAAGTGCGTCGGCGGGTGGAGGATTGTCTTGCCTTGCTGTCGATTGCCCCCCTCCGCCAACGAGTTCCTTATCAACTGTCTGGCGGTGAGAAGAAAAAAGTCGCCTTCGCCAGTATTTTAGCCATGAATCCTGAAACATTTTTATTGGACGAACCCTTCAACGGATTGACGAAGGATTCGGAAAAATTATTCAAAGAGATCTTGCGGAAGCTCCACGACTTGGGAAAAACCATTTTGATCGCTTCCCATGATTACCGCAGCTTTCAAGACGAACCCGTCGATGTCTTGCTTTTCACGGAAAAAATCACTCCCTATAAAAAAGAAGACATTCAAAAGGATCAAAAATTGATTGCTCGTTTAGCTAGTTATTAATCGTTTATCCGTTATACCGCTTAGACGACGAGTCCATTTATTAGGAGATGCTTCAAATGACAGCGTTAGAAAAAGAACAACGGTTGATTCAACAATTAAAAGAAACCAACAAACTTGCTATTGCCTATTCTGGAGGTGTCGCTAGTTCCTACCTCCTCCATACCGCACTAAACGTGTTAGGTCCCCGCAACATCTTAGCGATCGTCATGAATTCTGAATTGATCTCTGATGAAGAATTTAATGAGGCGTTAGATTTGGCTGAAGCGATGGGCGCAAATGTTTTAGGTCTTGAAATGAGCGAGCTTTCTCAGCCTAAAATCGCCACAAATACTTCTGTCAGTTTGTATTACAGCAAAAAGATGCTCTATCAAACGATCCATGCCGCAGCCGTCGAAGAAGGATTTCCGGTCCTTGCGGATGGAATGATCATGGACAACAAAGAAGATTTCCAACTTGGGTTAAAGGCCCGAGACGAGGAAGGCATCATCAGCTTTTTGCAAGAAGCTGATTTGTACGAAGAAGATGTCCGGCAATTAGCGAAGGAGGCCGGCCTTTCTAATTGGAACAGAAATAGTCTCTGGAGCTTGGCGAACCGTTTTCCTCGAGGAAAAAAATTGACCCTCAGCGATATCGAGAAAGTTTTTGAAGGAGAAAAATATTTACGTGAGATCGGCTTTCCCATCGTTCGCCTGCACAGTGAGAACGAGGAAGCACGGATCGAAGTCCCCGAACAGCACTTGCTGCCCTTAGTTGAAAAGAAAGAAGAAATCATTGCCCACATCAAACAGCTAGGCTTCAGTCATGTGTCGATCGACCTTGAAGGGTTTCATTACGAACGGGAATCAAAAAAACGCACGATCCAGAGAAAAACAATCTCTTAATTCAAAAACAGTGCATCAGAAGCAGCTTCTGACGCACTGTTTTTTTATTTGGGGGGATTTACATCGTTAAGTGCAGGTTCAATTGTTTTAGTTCAGCGATTTGCTGAGCAACTTCTGTATAGCTAGAGGGATAACGGTCGACTACCTGACTGATAAACAAATCCCGTGTGTGATTGAATGCCGCTAAAAACTCCTCCATCGCTGTATTGGTTTCCCCTAAAGATTCTTTTCTCAACATCAACGCATTTTGGTACGCGTCATTTAGAAAGACGAGTACGGCCTCTTTTTCAAAGCGCACTTGATACGCTGAATCCAAGCGTTCAATCATTGTCGTTGTCCAATTGTTCATACGAAACTCTCCCTTTAATCAAATTCTGTTTACTAATCGTACTGCTTACTCTATTGATTATAAGGATTTTCAAAATGGACGATAGCCATTATCTTATTAAAGAAAGATAGTAACATTTAGGTGTAGTATCTATGGACGCTTTTTTCTGGCGGTTCAAGAGTCAAAATAAAAAGATGCGCCGAAAAATCGGCACACCTTATTTTACTAATTCTTTGTACTCGCTGTAGCCTGCTGCTTCCATCTCATCGACAGGGATAAAACGTAACGCTGCGGAGTTGATGCAATAGCGCAGACCGCCTTGATCCTGCGGGCCATCATTGAACACATGACCAAGATGAGAATCGGCTTCTTTGCTGCGTACTTCTACCCGATGCATCCCGTGAGAAAAATCGGCTTTCTCAGCAACTCCCCGCTTTTCAATCGGACGGCTAAAGGCTGGCCAGCCACAACCGGCATCGTATTTGTCACTTGAAGAAAACAACGGTTCACCGCTAACGACATCGACGTAGATGCCCTTTTTGTAGAAATCGTCGTACGCTCCAGAGAATGGACGTTCTGTCGCATTTTCCTGAGTCACTGCATATTCCATTGGTGAGAGTTTCTTTTTCAATTCTTCTTGTTCCATCATTCTGCCCCCTTTGTACTGCCTATCATACGCCGGAAAAAAGAAAGACACGAAGGATTTGCTCATGTTTTTGAGGAATCAATCATCAAAGGCCTTCAGCATTTGATTTACCGCCCCTACTGGAAATCCAACGATGCTGTAATAGTCGCCTTCGATTTGTTCAACGAAGACACCTGCGCCATTTTGGATACCATAGGCGCCGGCTTTGTCTTTGTAATCGTCGCTGTCCAGGTAGCGATTGATCTCTTCATCCGTCAATGAGTAAAAGGTCACTTTTGCAGAGGTCAATTTTTCTGCTGTTTGTTCTTTTTGACGGATCACTACCGATGTATACACCAAGTGACTGCCGCCGCTCATACGTTGCAGCATACCAAAGGCTTCTTCACGACTCTTGGGTTTTCCTAGGATTTGTTCGCCCAATACGACGACAGTGTCACTGGCGATCACCAATGCTTCTGGCTGCTTCTCTGCCACTACCGCGGCTTTCTGGCGTGCCATCTCCATCACGTAATCCGTTGGTTTATAACGATCCTTGACGTCTTCATCAATGTCCGCTGGTTGTATATCAAATGCTGGCAGCAGCCAGCCTAATAACTCTTTTCTCCGTGGAGACTGTGAGGCTAAGATAACGGTCATGTATTCGTACTCCTATTTTCTAGTGTGGGTCTTGGATTCGTTTGAACATATGCTCCATGTCGCTGTTACTGAAATGAATCAGAACGGGACGGCCGTGAGGGCAATTAAAGGGATTCTCGCATTGTGCCAAATCGGACAACAAGACACGTGCCTGCGCCTCATTCAAATGATGGTTGGCTTTGATGGATCGTTTACAGCTCATCGTGATCGCCGTCGCTTCACGGAATTTCTTGACGCTGACTGAACCAGTGATCAGCAGCATGTCGATCATCTCGCGGATAATGCTTTCCTCTTGCCCTGCTGGATACCAGGTCGGGTGGGCACGAACGATGAAGCTGTTCGGACCAAATTCTTCCAAATAAATCCCGACCTCCTGCAACAGCTCTGTCTTCTCTTTCAGCTTGATGGCGTCATTGTTTGGGTAATCCAACACAAAGGGCACCAGTAATTCTTGCAGATCGTCTGAAACATCACCGATTTTTTCCCGGAAGTATTCGTACTTGATTCGTTCTTGGGCCGCGTGCTGGTCGATGATGTACAGCCCGTCCTTACTTTGAGCAAATAAATACGTGCCATGCATTTGACCGAAATATTCCAGCATCGGAAAGCGTTCCTTTGGCTGCTCATGTTCCAGTTTTGTGATGGCCTGCTCGATCACCTTTTCCCCGGACTGGGTGCTTAGGTCGAACTCAGGATGGTCGGTATTCGCAGCTTCTTGATCGACGGTCTCTTCAAATGGCGCGGAAGCCTCCGCTAGCGGTTCGATTGTTTCTTCTACGATCGACAGCTTCTCCGCTTCTGTTTCCAGCGGGACCGTCATCGTTTTCTCGACGATCTCTTCGTTTAAGGGAATCGGCGTCTCAACGATTTCCGGCGCTTTCGGTTCTACATAGAAAATCCCCGTCTTGGGATCGTAATTCAAATCGCTTTTTTTCTTGGTCTGTTCCTCTAACGGCAAATCTAATTGCTCTGTTTGGAGCTTTTCAACTTTCTTCTTGAAGCTTGGGTTTTCACCAACATCTGGGATCAGGTTGATTTGACGAAGAGTTTCCGCGATCCCTTGACTGATGAGCGCCATCAATTCTTTTTCTTTAGAGAGACGAATTTCTTGTTTCGTCGGATGGACATTGACATCGATCAGCAAGGGGTCCATGGTGATTTCCAACACAGCAATCGGAAAACGCCCCACCATCAATTTCGATTGATAGCCTTGGATGATCGCCTTATTCAAGGCGTAGTTTTTGATATACCGGCCGTTGATGATGAGGGACAAATAATTTCGGCTTGCCCGCGTCACTTCAGGAAGTGAAATGTATCCCTTCAAGGTAAAGTCTAAGTCTTTGGCTTCGACCTTCAGCATTTTCTTCGCAGTCGCAACACCATAGATCCCGGCAAGCGTCTGCTTCAGATCACCGCTTCCGCTGGTGCTCAGCATTTTGTGCCCATCGTGAACCAAACGAAACGCGATCTGAGGATGACTCAGCGCCATCCGGTTGACGATATCACCAATGTTGGACAGCTCCGTTTGGAGGGATTTGACATATTTCAGCCGTGCAGGCGTGTTGAAAAACAAGTTCTCCACGGTGATTTTTGTCCCTGTCCGCAACGCGGTCGGGCGATGCTCTTCAATCTTGCCGCCCTTCAAGAAAAGGTACGAACCTTGCGCTTCATCGGCGGTCGCTGTCTCCAAGGTCATCTCAGAAACAGAGGCGATCGACGGCAACGCCTCACCGCGAAACCCCAATGTCCGAATGCGGAACAAGTCATCGCGATTGTGGATCTTGCTGGTGGCATGGCGTTTAAAGGCATTCTCCACGTCGTCTCCGCTGATGCCTTCGCCATTGTCGACGATTTGAATTTTTTTCAATCCCGCTTCTTCGATCAAAATATCGATCTGGGTCGCCCCCGCATCGATCGCATTTTCTACCAATTCTTTCACGACCGAGGCCGGACGTTCCACAACTTCTCCGGCAGCGATCTGATTGGCTAAACGTTCAGATAATTCTTGGATCTTGCCCATCAAAGGCCTCCTCCTAAATCCGTTTTTGCAACTCGTATAGGAAGTTTAATGCTTCCATCGGGTTCATTTCAAGCAAATTGGCTTTCTTGAGGCTGTCCACCACACCCAATTCGGCAGTGGATACTTCATTGAATAACGACAACTGCTCATTTTCTTCGATCACTTCAGGCTGCTTTTGTATCGGCGCGTCTGCTTCTAACGCAGAGAGGATCGTCGCTGCTCGTGACAATAATTCGGTGGGCATTCCGGCGATCTTCGCTACATGAATCCCATAGCTCTTATCGGCAGGACCATCCATCAATTTATGCAAGAAGACGACCTCGCCATTTTGTTCAACAGCACCTACGTGGACATTTTTTAGTTGCGGCAAAGACTCTTCTAAAACGGTCAACTCATGGTAATGGGTCGAGAAGAGCGTTTTGGCCTTCACATTTTTATGGATGTACTCGATGATGGCTTGTGCTAAGGCCATGCCATCGTATGTCGCCGTTCCCCGGCCTAACTCATCAAATAGGATCAAGCTGTTTGGTGTCGCATGGCGCAGCGCCTGATTGGCCTCCATCATTTCCACCATGAAGGTCGATTGTCCGGCGATCAAGTCATCGCTGGCTCCGATCCGAGTAAAGATCTGATCGAAAATCGGCAACTCCGCACTTTCTGCTGGAACAAAACAGCCCATTTGCGCCATGATCACCGTCAACGCCAACTGACGCATATACGTACTTTTACCAGACATATTCGGTCCAGTGATCAGCAGCAGCATCTCATCTGGACTCATGTGGACACTGTTTGGGATATATTCTTGGTGCCCAAGGACCTTCTCCACAACGGGATGACGGCCTTCTTTGATTTGTAAATTGTGGGTCCCAACTTCCATCGCTGGCTGCACGTATTGATACCGTTCGCTGACTGTCGCAAAGCTTTGCAGCACATCTGTCGCACTCAAGCTTTTTGCCAGCTTTTGCAGACGCGTGATGGCCTTTTTCACTTCGTTTCGGACTTCTAAGAAGAGATTGTATTCTAGCGCCACGGATTTTTCCTCCGCTTCTAAAATCAACGTCTCTAATTTTTTCAATTCCGGTGTGATGAAGCGTTCGGCGTTGGCTAAGGTTTGCTTCCGCTCGTATTTGCCTTCTTCTAAGTTGGCAAGGTTCGACTTCGTGATTTCGATATAGTAGCCAAACACGCGGTTGTAGCCGACCTTCAAGGTTTTGATCCCTGTCGCTTCACGTTCCCGGGCTTCTAATTCGGCCAGCCAGGTCTTGCCGTTCTTCATGGCTTCCCGGTAGTGATCCAGTTGCTCATTGTAGCCGTCTTTGATGACATTGCCTTCCGTGATCTGCAGCGGGGCTTCCTCATTGATGGCTTTTTCGATCAACGCCACCAAATCGTCCATCGGTTCCATATCAACCAATAAATCATTCCACTCGCCTTGGTTGATCCCGGTCAATAATTGACGGATCTGAGGGACCTGCATCAAGGAAGTCTTCAATTGGATCAAATCCCGTCCGTTGACGTTGCCAAACGCCACACGGCCAGCAAGTCGCTCCAGATCATAGACTTTCGTTAGCGTCTCATTCAGATCCATCCGTTCAAAATACGCATTTAATAACGAAGAAACCATCGCTTGACGGGCATTGATCTGACGTTTTTGGATCAGCGGACGATCGATCCATTGCTTCAAGAGACGGCCGCCCATCGCGGTTTTTGTTTCATCTAACAGCCACAAAAGCGTGCCCTGTTTTTTTCCGGCCCGAATCGAACGGGTCAATTCCAAATTGGTCTTAGAGAAATAATCCAGCTTCAAGAAATGCTCCGGCTGGTATTCCTCCGCTTTTTGGATATGTCCCAAGCTGCGTTTTTGAGTAACAGACAAGTAGGTCAACAATTTGCCCGTTGCTTCTTTCTCCAAATCATCCGTGATCTCTGCGGTCAGAAAGCTGAATTCTGCATTGTCCTCGATCGTTTCTTGCGTAGAGAAAACCAAGCCCAGACGTTCCGCCAGATTTTTCTGCAGGCCTTCTGGGATCTCACTGCCAAGAACGATCTCTTTCGTTTGCAAAGCGGTCGCCTCGTTCATTACGGCTTCCTCGTCATGAAGCAGGGCCGTTTTTAGTTCTCCGGTGGAAAGATCGACGTACGCAAAACCGAATTTGTCTTTTACCTGCGTAACAGCCGTCAAGAAGTTGTTGGCCTTGGCTTCGATCCCTTTGCCTTCCATCAACGTCCCCGGTGTGATCAATTGGACAACTTCCCGTTTCACCATTCCTTTGGCTTGTTTGGGGTCCTCCATTTGCTCACAAATAGCGACCTTGTAGCCTTGTTCCACTAGGGTATCGATATAGCCCTGCGCGGAATGATGCGGCACGCCGCACATGGGGATCGGGTCCTCCGCATTCCGGTTGCGGCTTGTCAGGGTCAATTCTAGGAGCTGCGAGACTTTGATCGCGTCCTCATTGAAGAGTTCGTAAAAGTCTCCGAGACGATAGAATAAAAAAGCATCTTTATATTGTTCTTTGATCGCCAAGTATTGTTCCATCATTGGCGTATTTTTCGTTTTTTGAGGCATTAGATCTCTCCTCCTTTTGTGGATTCTTCCTCTTCCAATGCGGCATTGACCTCTTTTTGGATCATCGTCGTCAAATGCTGCAACAGGTCATTGGCTTCATAGAGCTGCTCACGGTAAGCAACCACTAACGGGTGTTCGTCGAAGGCTTTGGTCAGACGATCTGCTTCCTTCAACGCCTCGCGTTCTGCTTCTGGTTTGCCATAATGAGCGAACTGGACCGCGTCTTTTTGCGCGGCCTTGATGCCTTCTTCTAATTCTTGAAGTGTGTCGTTTTCCGCTACTCGTTTTTGGAGCTCTTGGTAGTGGACGATCACTTCGTTTTCACCTAATAAGGCAGTTAAATGAGATAAAGCCGCTTCGACGGCGGCTTCATTTGCTAGATTCATACGATCCCTCTGCTTCTATTCTCTAAATGGACGATCGTCATTGATCACGATCGTTTCGATTTTTTGTCCGTGACCGTTTTTATCAATATCGATCACACAGGCGGATAATAATCCGCGCCCTTCTTCCACTACCTCAAATCGGCGAGGCAAAGCCGTCATGAATTTCTCAATGATGGGCTCTTTTCTCATTCCTAAAATACCGTCATAAGGTCCAGTCATCCCAACATCCGTCAGATACGCGGTCCCCTTTGGTAAAATTCGTGCGTCATTGGTTTGAACATGCGTATGGGTCCCTACGACAGCCGACACGCGGCCATCTAAAAACCAGCCCATCGCCTGTTTTTCACTCGTTGTTTCCCCATGGAAATCTACAAAGATATAGGGCGTACGTTTTTGCGCTTCTGCGATCAGCTGGTCACCGATCCGGAAAGGGTCATCGATATCTGTCATAAATGCGCGACCTTGCAAATTGACGATCGCCAACTCCAAATCGTTCACTTTGACATACAAGTGCCCTCTGCCAGGTGCTCCTGCTGGAAAATTCGCTGGCCGAATCATTTTCTTCGCTTCTGGAATAAAATCAAAAATCGCTTTGTTGTCCCACGTATGATTCCCCATCGTAACAACATCAACACCGTCTTGTAAAAACTTTTTGTAGATTTTTTCCGTGATCCCGCGACCGGCTGCCGCGTTCTCACCGTTGACGATCGTCAACTGTGGATGGTATTTCTTCTTTAATCGTGGTAAATAATCACTCAGCATTTGTCGACCTAACGACCCTACAACATCCCCAATGAATAATAAGCGCACTTTTTTTCCCCTTCTCTAGTTAAGCATCTTGTCTTATTATAGTTGTTTTTGCTTAAAAATAAAAGATTCCTCGACAATCGTTTCCTTCGCCAAAGAAACCTGCCCGAAGGAATCAGACGCTTCTTCTTTTGACCCGCACGATCTGACCCTTTTTTTCGCAGCACCATTGGCGAAGAAGTCCGCAGTCGTTCTAGTTATGAAAAAAGATGCACCTGATTTATCAGGCACATCCTACTGTTTATACGACTTCCCCATTGCTGTTTTTATCCCAATGAGCCTTTTTCGCTTGTTCCTCTCGATAGCTCTGAACATGTTCCCAGGTTTCAGGGTCTTGCTGATAGGTCTCAAAATCCATATCATCGATCAGCCACTTTTTCTGGTCTTCATCGTAAACGAAAGAAGTAATGGCATTTTGCTTGTCAGAGATCAAGGCTTCATCGATCCCTATCTCTTTGATCAACTTCATAGACCGCTTGATGTCTACGTACAAATCTAACTGCACTTTGGTTTGCGCAGTATTTACCGAGATCGAGTCACAATCGATTTTGATCGTTTGGAATTCTTGATCAAAGCTTTCCATGTAGGGCTTCAACTGGTTGAAGCCCTTTTGCAGTTCTTCCTTGTAGTTCTTCGAAGCCGCCAGCTTAGACACGTTCAACCCACTGCGGACTGCGTCATTAAAGGAGTTGAAATGATTGACTGCCGATGCCAGCAAATGTTTTTGGAACGCCTCGTTTCCTTCATACAGACTCGTTTCCTTCACTGTGAATCGCTGATCCGCTGCTTGAAGATTCACTGTATCCTTCATGCTCTTTGACCCAAACTTCGGGTGAGCGATGTCATAGGTCAATGAATAACTTCCCGGTATCAGTGGTCCAAACGTATACTTGTTCCACTTCTCTTCATACGCCCCTGAGAAGTCACTGGCTTGCAGTTTCGCTCGCAGCTCCGTTCCTTTAGGCAGCTCTATCGTAAAAAAACGCGGGTTCGGATAAATTTGTGCCGGCTTAAAGATAGAAGCTCCCTCTTTGATCGTAAAATTTTCTTCTTTCTGTAAAAGTGCCACTACTTGCTTCTTTTTCATTTTCTTCATCTGCTTTTGATACATTGCCAATGCACGAGCTGAAATCTTTTTCTTATTGGAATAACGAGGCATGTAGCGCTTCACTGCTGCCTGATCCTGTTCGATCAATGCAGTCGCGAGGTGATCTACCGTGTTCGCCTCATTATTTTTATAGCTAGAATAGCCGATAAATCCAGCCACTCCTACAACGAGTACTGCGACCATGACCAGTACTCTCGTTTTTCTAGTCATTGAGTCCGCCCCTGAAGGTCTCCTTCATTGATTTGAAATAATAGTTGCGGCTCTCATTGGCAGAGTTGATCTCCCACTTGCCGTCTTTTTTCTCCAGCTTGACTTGATAGCCTTCGCCATTCATGTTCTCATCTGTATTGACCGGCGTCTCATTGATTTTCGCTGGCAATTCCTGCAGCAGGAACTTCTCCGCATCGCGTCGTACACTCGTGTAATCCGTATATTTGCCTTTATTTTCTTCCACAAATTTCTCTACGATCGCCTTTGTATCGACATCATCCAGTAAAACCATCTCGGGACGTACATAGATCACCGCGGATTCAGGGAAAAATTCTTTGAAATTATAGGTCACCTTGCCCTTTTCAGTGTTTGTTTTTTGAATCTGATCAATGACTTTTTCTAACTCTGCCGTTGACGGCTCATAATTAGAAAACACATCCTTCAACGCATTGATCCCTTCTTCTCTAAACGTCTTCCGCTCCTGCTCGATATCATTAGCTAATTCTAGCTTGCCCGCAGCTTTCTTGTTTTCTTCCGACACCTCGTCCGAACCATAGAAAACCTTGGTCACATATTGATCCGTCAATGCTTGAACTGCTTTAGATTCATCCTGATAGTCTTTTGTATTAAGGCTCAATTCCACTCCTTTATCTTTTCCATCCTCTGAAAAAGACGAAGGTTTGTAATGCAGGTCGTATTTCGCATCCTTTTTCACTTCAAAAACGAGTGGTTCCGTGAAACTCTTGTCCTCTGACAAGCTTTCGCTCCCCATTACTTTGAAATTGTTATTGGAATCATAGATACGTTCTGAAGAGACCTTCTTCCCCTCCTCGTCATAAAGAGCAAAATCACTAGAAGAAACTGCCAGCTCATCCTTCGATTTATTTTTAATTTTGATGTCCAATGCTAGGAAACCATTCGTATCATCAACCTTTTTCCCATCAGGAACGATGTAGCTTCCATTTTCAACACGCAATTCCACTTTCGATGTCTGTGCTTTCGCTTCTTTTTTTTCTTCCTTTTTCGCCTCGCCGCCTGAACACGCAGTCATCAATACAAGCATACTGCTCAGCACAACCAGCCCGCGGATACCCCTAAACTTTTTCATTGTTTTTCCTCCTCCTTTTTCTGTTTTCGTATCAATAAAAAAAACATTTATCACTTATATGATAATCGAAAAATATCGCCACAGTCAACACGGTTAAAGAAATTAACAGGTTGTAAATAAATTTTAAAAAAACAAATGCAAATAATAAAAGAAAATGTTCAAAACAGAATTCATACTATATATATCTATTTAATTTTTCCTTTTTCTTTTCATAATTTACCGACAAATAAAGGTCGCCGCATCCTTCTCCTATTCGTTGGCGGTAGACCAATCCCAGTCAGAAGCAGAAGACAAAAAAAGGACCGGGAACTTTTCCCGATCCTTACTTGCGATTCTTAATGAACCAATTCTAATTGGCGCAACGCTTTATAGATCCCGTCGCGGTCATTTGTATCTGTCACAAGGTTGGCTGCTTCCTTCACATGAGATGCGGCATTCCCCATCGCGACACCTGTTCCCGCTAAGTCCAGCATCTCGATATCGTTGTTGCCGTCGCCAAAGGTCACGATGTTTTCAGGTTTGATCCCTACTTTTTTAGCCAATGCTAAAATCGTTTGCGCCTTTGAGCCGGGGTTCGGAATGATATCGACACTGTTTTCGTGCCAGCGTACTAACCGAAATTCTGGAAACGCTGCTTCAAATTCAGCGTCCAGCGATTGATCATAAAATGCACAGCCTTGATACACTTCATGTTGAGAGAAATAATCTGCTTCGTACTCGGGCGCTTTTTGACCGAAAGATTCCATCGCATCCAGTACTTTAGGTTCGTCAAATCTTGTCACACGTGCAAATGAATCTAGTCCGAACAACGCGATGTCCACCTTGCGCTCACTCGCAAAATCGATCATCCGAGCCAATGCTTCGCGGTCCAGCGTATGCTTGTACACTTGCTCATGGTCTAAAAATCCAGCAGAACCATTGCAAATAATGTAGTTCGTACAGCCCAATTGATGAATCACACCGCCAGCCAGCAAACGCGAACGTCCCGTCGCGATAGTCACTAAATGCCCCGCCTCGCGCAATGCCTTCAGTGCCCCTACCGTGCTGTCCAAAGGTTCTCTTTGACTGCTCAACAAGGTACCATCAATGTCTAGTGCGATTAATTTTCTTTCCAAGATTTATCTCTCCATTTATATGTATTTGTTGCCCTGTTAAGGACGAACTTCCGTTGAAAACACGCAACTGCCCTATTTCCAACACTTTTATCTAATCTTCGCAACAGTCTGTCGTGCGACTGCCTGCCCTTATATTGTAGAGAAGTTTCAGAGAATTTGCAAAAAGTTCTCACGTACTTCCCATTCATAATTTTCACTGACTTTGAAAAAAAGTAATCGTTTTTCGTCAGTAGTCCACAATTAACACATTTTTTTCGAAAATGCAACTCCTGAACTTGACTTCGCTTCCTGTTATCCGTTATACTGACCTTTGTGTAAAATAATGCAGCAGAAGAATAATAGCCCGTCCCCAGTTCGTTGCCAGTATTGGTTCAATTGCGTAACCGCGGCTGCGAAGGCGAAGATTGAAGAACGAACTACACGGATATGAATTTTTCAACGGATTATTTTACTCCAAAACAATTTATTGGAGGAATTTTTAATGTCACGTTATACAGGACCATCATGGAAACAATCTCGTCGTCTTGGTATCTCATTATCAGGAACAGGCAAAGAATTAGCACGTCGTCCATACGCTCCAGGTCAACACGGACCAAACAGCCGTGGAAAGAAATCTGAATACGGCTTGCAAATGTCAGAAAAACAAAAATTACGTTTCATCTACGGATTAAACGAACGTCAATTCCGTAACTTATTCGTACGCGCTAGCAAAATCAAAGAAGGTAAACACGGTGTTAACTTCATGATCTTACTAGAACGTCGTTTAGATAACGTGGTTTACCGTTTAGGTTTGGCTTCAACTCGTCGTCAAGCACGTCAATTAGTAAACCATGGTCACGTAACTGTCGATGGCAAACGTGTTGACATCGCTTCATACGAAGTAGAAGTTGGCCAAGTAATCGGTATCCGTGAAAAATCTAAAAACATGGTTACTGTGAAAGAAGCAGTTGAATCAGCTGTTGGTCGTCCAGCTTTCGTAAGCTTTGACGCTGAAAAATTAGAAGGTTCATTGTCTCGTTTACCAGAACGTGATGAAATCAACCCAGAAATCGACGAATCATTAGTCGTTGAATTCTACAACAAATTAATGTAAGACTTCTTACAGACACTCAAGAGTCTCGACTCTTGGGTGTTTTTTGTTTGCTCTAAAAAATAAAATTACCACTCTTCCTTATTTCAATAAAAAAATCTTATGCATTAGTCTGGCCAACGCATAAGATCCACTCATTTATATTCCTAACCTATCGTCTGTCATTTCAAGAGGTTTTCCTCCCAACAACCACAAACAATCAATAATCCAATTGCTTCAAACGCAACATAGCCTTTCCTTGACCAACATACGTAATCGTATACACTTGTGCGATGTCCTGCTTCAAGTTTTCAAATTCTGTATCGTCTTCAAATAAATTGAGGAACCGTAAGACGCTGCGGGAGAGAATCGTCCCTGAGCCGCCGGATCCCAACTCAAATCCAGCTTGGACATTTTCTGAGAGTTGACTTTGTTTAATATCCTTTACCAAATCGTACAGTTCGCCCGTGACAAAAAAGGCATCTTCTTGCTTCTTCACCTTCTGCTTCAACACGTCATAACTGGTTACATTCTCTAGTGTCTTTATCAAAATCGCCCCTTTCCACTCTTAAGAAACCTCTGAATCCCTTCCTACAAACGGTAACGCAACTTATTTATAAATAAACAGATAGCGAAAATCCCTAAATCAACACCGAATGATTCCAAATGCATCTTGTACTCTCCTAATGCGTGGATAGCTAAACCTGGAGTCACGACGAGATTGATATCCTGCCCTGTGTGTTTAAAATAGACGACCCGTACGATCATTTGAACGAGATGCAACATCAAAATCAATACAAAGCCCATCGCCATAGAATCGAAAACGATTTTTCTCACTAGCTCGTCGTTCTCTTTGATCATTTCTTTTGCTATGAACACGATGGATGACAGAAGTGCGTACATACTTAATAATGCAAAAATCAGCAGCACTGTCGCCAAATACCCATTCACTCCAACCGCATAAAAAAAGCTCATTTCTTACTCCCCCTTGTCTTCCAAATAAAATAGCTCCTCAAACGGCGTATCAAAATAAGCCGCGATTTTTAACGACAGCTCCAAACTAGGATTGTATTTTCCTTTTTCGATCGCGGTCATGGTTTGGCGTGAGACATTCAAAGCCTGCGCCATTACTTTTTGCGGGATTTTCTTTTCTTCCCGTATTTCCTTAATATGGTTGATTACAGCCACGTACCCAGCTCCTAGTAAAGATATCTTTACTTAATAATAAGGCATTCCCAATCAGAAAGAAAGCACTAATTCCTTTTACAGCTTTTTTCTATCATCAAAAGAACTCAAAAAAAGAGAGCGACCTTGAGCCGCTCCCCTTTGACTATTTTTATTTTGTCGATTTCGCTTGTCTGCTTTGATACAGTTGTTTGAATACATAAACCGCGATAAATAAAGCGAACATACTTAACAAGCCAAACAAAATGGTTTTTGTACTCCCTGTCAAATTACTTCCTACATAGGAATAGACGATCGTCGCTGGTAATTGTCCGATCCCCGTCGCAATCAAAAAAGGAACGGGTTTTATCGCTGTCAGCCCTGCGGCATAACTGATAAAATCAAACGAAATAAAGGGCAGCAACCGGCAAATCAATATCGTATGTTTCCCGTAACGATCAAAGTAATTGTCTAGCGTCTCCAATGAAAAGTTTTTGTTCAAGCGTTCAACAATGTCCCGCCCTGCGATTCGTGCGATATAAAAACAAACGAGTGCCCCCGCCATCGCACTTGTCCAAGAGAGAATGGCGCCCTGCCACCAGCCAAAGACCGCCGCATTCGCAAAAGTGATCAAAAAAGCCGGCAAAGGCGCAATGATCGATTGGAACATCATCAGCAGAAAGGAAATGACGACTGCCCAGACACCAAAGGAACGCAAATACCCCACAATGCTTTCCACACTCATGGAACGAAACAGCATCAAGACTTGTGTGATTTTCGATCGAACACCTGGTACAAAATAAAAAGCAAGTACCGCCATCAGAACGAAAAGAAGCAACAAGAGCCGTGCCATTTTCCACTTATTTTTCTTATCCATTATTTTTCAACATCCTCAACTTTGTCCCAACGGTAGTAAGAACCATCATAGTTCTTCACCTGCTTGAAGCCGCACATCTCCATCACAAGCTCCATGTAGGCAGAGCGAATCCCCGCCGTACAATAAGTGACGATTTCGTCGTCTTTTGATAAACCCGCCTTCTCGAAAAGGCTGGTCAACTCTTTTTTACTCTTCAATGTCCCTTTTTCAGTGAATAATTGGGTAAAACGAAGGTGCGTCGCATCCGGCAAATGGCCGCCTTTCGCTTCGCCGTACAGAACTTCTCCCTTGTACTCTTTGTCTTCCCGAACATCCACGATTTTGTAGTCTGCGTAATTCTTTTTCAATTCATCGGTTCGAATGACATGGTCCTGATTGATCGCGTCGATCTTGACATTTACAGGACTCAATTTTTTGGGTTCGATCGTTGTTTTGAGATCTGCTTTTTTTAATGCCTCAAATCCACCATCGACCATTTTTACCTTTTTATATCCGGCTGCCAATAATTCCCAGGCGATCCGGCCGTCTTCTCCCCAGCCTTTTTGTGCGCCAGCAAAGAGTACGACTTCCTTCTCCTTTGCGAGCCCTTTTTCTCCCAGCCGCTTCCCGAGTTCTTGCGGCTCAAGGATCAGCCCCCATTTTTCATCTCCAGAAGCCCCGTCTTCAACGGAGGCTAAGTCATGCCAACCGATCACCGTCGCTCCCTTGATGGTTCCTTTATTGGCTTCTTCTTCGCCACGGGCATCCACCAAAATGATCTCATCCATGTTCTTTTTTACATAGGCCGCATCGACGACATATTCGCCGGTAAAAGCGCCTGTTTCCTTTTTTTCAGAGTTGGCAGACTCACTCTTGTCCTCGTTTCCGCCGCCTCCGCACGCCGTTAACCCTAAAGCAGCCAAAGCCAACAATCCAATCATTGTTTTTTTCATTTTCTTCTCCATTCATTTGTCGTTTTTTTAATCCAAGGCTCCTTTTAGAACCAAAAGAGAAATATACCCCTATATTTCCTTAAACGACCCATCCAAGTGAAACTATTCACATTTTTTAATACGAACAGATCTTTGAAAAAGAGAATCCTTCATTCACACTCTTAGAAACGCTAAGCTTTCTTACTGCACATGAACATCGCTGAACGTTCTCGATCCTCCCCCTTCCTCTTGGTAATCCCCTTAGTGAAAGTATATAAAACGCTTTATCCTTTTACAATACACATCCGCCATCTTCACAGACAAAAGTGTTATTTTCCTCTCCTTTTCTTTAAAATTTTAGCCACTCTCAGTCCAAATTTCCGCTCTTGTTTCCACTTATCTATTTGATTTTTTTCAGAAGAGTGTTCTGTATTTTCTGACTGTCCAGCCGCTGACGCCACCTCTGCCACTTCGTCAACCGTCGATTGAGCGGCAGAAGGCGCAGATGCTGCTTTCGTTATTCGCTCCTCGGCTATTGCTCCCGAATCCAAGTCTTTTTCCGCCTGCTGTTCCTTTGAAAGTTGTTCAGTAAAACGTTCTTCCTTTGGCAGATGTCCGCTTAGTAACTGCCTGATTTCAGCGGGCATCACTTTTTTGAGATCAAAATCTGTTGGGATAACAACCTCACTTCGCGGTTTCGTCTCATTATTAGCCGAAACTGGAGATTTCGTTTTTTCAGAGTTCGGTTTTGAGGTCGTTTGGCCCGCAAGTACTGCTTTTTGACTCGAAGCTATTTTGCTTGGGGATTCAGCAGCCTGGTTTGCGTCCTTCTCCTGCTGTAGATCCGATGAATCTGCTTCATTTTCGGGAAGTTGCGCTTCGACTTCCTCCGCATAATGCATATCTTGTATATAGGCATCGCGAAAAACATCCACAAACTCAGCAAATTTCCGTGTGCTAGCCGTCTCAAAAATCGACAATCTCGTTAAAATTTTCAGGGCTCCAGCAACTTCTTCATGCGTTCTCGTTGGATGTGCGTTTTTCAACGTCCACGTATGCTTCCGGCCATTTTCACCTTTGAAGATCGAGCGAAGAACAAACTGATGATTCGCCAATTCATCTGTCCTCGTCGGGTCTTTTTCTTGTAAATACTGTCTATGTAAACGCGCGTCCTTCGTCGTATCAAGATAATCCTTTTCATCCCGATACAAACGAGCGACCACGGTATGCCACTCCTCTTTGTCAAAATAATGTTCAAAAAAAGCACTGAACGCACGCATTTCCGCACAAGGCTTCGCAGTGAAGAACAACTCTCGGATCAGCTCCTGGCACATCAATGAAAAGTCTTCTAAAGCGAGGGCATGACGCACTAAGATCGCGACCATATACTCAATGATCGTCGATACCTCTTTCGTCTCACTATAAAATTTCAGCACCCGCTTCTCCAGATTTCCTCTTAACATAGTAAATAGCTGTCTTTGACCCAATCGTTGCGTTCCCATACCCTTCCACTCCTCATTCTTAGTATTGTCCATCTGTCTATCATTTCATTCACTATTTTTTCTTTTTCCAAGCACTTTTTCATTAGCAAGATACGCAAAAAGATGACGCTGCTTTTTTTCCTCTTGCTATTATTTTGATTTCACAAAAATACGCTTACATTTTTTTGCTGATATACGCTATAAATTAAAAATATCTCTAAATTAGAAAAAAATCTATAGTTTTTCTACCCTTTATCTGACACGTTTTTAATAGATTTGAATACTTTCTTTTTAAGAAATCAGAAACGTTGTCATAGCAGGATTTCGGTCATTTTCAAGATGTGAAAATTGCCTCCTTTTTTAGATATTTTTTTATTTTTTAGTAGATCACAGCTTCACTTGAACATTCTTCAAAATCCTATTCTGTCCTCCTTGGAACCTTAGACATCCTAAAAAAAGAAAACCACGGCACTGTTAAAACTCACTGATAACGACTAATTAAGTTCTTTCTATAAAATAACAAAAAAATCCGAAAGCATTCAAAAGTGAATACCCTCGGATTGTCCTTATTTTCCTATCGCAATAATGACACAATGTCTTTTTTCGCTGCACTTTTTGCCGGCAGCCAACTGAAAACGATCCCGATTACGACTGACAAGCCAAAGGCCAATGTCACCGTGAAGAGATCCGGCCGAACGGACAATGGCGTGAATAGACTGATGGCAAAGCCTAACAGCATCGCAATCAAATACCCGATCGTCCCGCCCACAAGAGTCAGTGAGATCCCTTCTAGTAAGAACTGCATCATGATGTTGCCTTTCGTACCGCCCATTGCACGGCGTACACCGATTTCCTTCGTTCGTTCCGAAACAGAAATGTAGATCATGTTCATGACCCCGATTCCTGAAATGAAGAGCGAGATTCCGCCGATCACCGAGATCAATAGTGTGATGCTGGTCAGAAGCATACGGAGTTGATCCACCTGTCCCGCTAGATCTTCCGTCTTATAATTTCCTAGTTCTTTCCATGTCCCATATTTCTTTAAGGTGTTTTCTGCTTCCTTTGAAACATCTTTTATATTCGCTGATTGGTTCATTTCCACCTGGATCATGCTGTGATCTTCAGAATTAAAATAACTTTCGAAGACATTTTCCGGTAATTCTGCCACGACATAGTCTTCCTGTGTTGAGACGATCGTTCCGCCGTTCCGATCTTCCATGATCCCGACAACTTCAAACAAATGCCCGCCTATTTTGACGCTTTGTCCGACCAATGATGCCGGTTCTTCTTTTTGGATCGCTTTTGCGGCGGTTTGGTCAATTACTACAACTGGATTTTCATTGTAATAATCACTCGCCTGGATGCCTCGCCCATAGAGTACTTTCGAACCCTTGTTTTTTATCAGCTTGAAGCAATTCCAGCGTCCATCATTTCCGACATCATCAAAGGTTTGATCGGCATACTTGACGCCATTTCGTGAATTGTCATAATAGTTCACCGATTGGACACCTGGAATACTCTCGATTTGACTGATGTCCTCTTCTGTAAATCCGCTCAAGCCGTTCTCATGGAACGTTTCATCTTTTGCTGAGAACGTGTACCCGACACTGCCGTCAAATTGATCCAACCCAATAAATTCCGACGCATAATTTTCAAAAGCACGACCGATGGAAAAGACTGTGATGACCGCAGAGACCCCAATGATCAACCCGATCATGGTCAAAAAGCTCCGCCGTTTGTTTTTACCGATCGCTTTAAAGGAGGTCTTCCATACTTCACTAATCCGCATGCACAACACCTTCTTCCAAGACTTCTCCGTCTTTCACTGTAATGATCCGTTGGCAATAGGCCGCCGCCTCTGGATCATGTGTGACCATCAAGATCGTGACTTTCTCTTCTTCGTTCAAACGTTTAAATAAGTGCATGATTTCTTCAGAGGTATGACTATCTAATGCGCCCGTCGGCTCATCCGCCACGATAAATTTCGGATTGCCAACGATCGCTCGTGCAATCGCCACTCGCTGCTGCTGCCCGCCCGAAAGCTGCTTTGGCAATTTATTGTATTTATCTGCGATACCGACCTTTCGCAACGCCTCCATTACTAAAGACTTGGTTTGTTTTTGCTTCATTCCACCATAAAGCAGCGGCAACGCGACATTCTCCATCACCGTGTTGTTGTCAATCAGTTGAAACGATTGAAACACAAAGCCCACCGATTGATTTCGCAACCCAGACAGCTTTTCGTCATTAAAGCGGTACGCATCTTGGCCTTCGAAGCGATAGGTCCCTTCAAAATCGCCATCTAAAAAACTGATCGTATTGATCAACGTAGATTTCCCCGAACCAGAAGGCCCCATCACCGCGACAAATTCGTGCTCCTCAATAGTCAGACTGATGTCCTTCAGCACATGGATACGCTCCTGATCGGCGGTATAGAATTTATTGATCTTTTCCATTACAATCATTCCACCGTCACATCCATCCCATCCTTGATACCTTTCGTGTCTTTGATGATTTTGTCATTTTCATTAAGGCCTTCACGCAAAATAGAGTACCCATTCCCTTTTTCAACAGTTACTGGATGTTTTTGGGCTTTGCCTTTCGCGACCGTATACACGTAATGTTCTCCCTCTTTTTCTACAACGCTTTTCAGCGGCAGGTGGATCTCATTACGAGGGATCAACAATTCTACAGAATAGCCTACCGGAATAGATTCGTCAGGAACTGCGGTAAAATTATAGGTCACTAAACTCGTCTTCTCTTCTTTGCTGGGCTCATTGTTCATTTCTGCCAAAGAGGTGATTTTTCCCTTAACTGTTTTTTCGTTGTTCGCGTATTTGATCTCGATGGGCTCATTCAACGCAACCTTCGATCGGTCATATTCCGTTACCGTCCCTTTGATCGCAGACGCTTCACTCTTTAAGACCATCAAAGCCTGTTGCGGATCATTTTTCGCATCCTCATTCAAGGAAGTCACGACAGAATCATCTGCTGCACGAATCACTTCTCCCCAACGATACGTGACCAAGACTGTATTTTTCGTCACATGATCGCCTTCATTTACGTGGATCGTCTGAACAGGTCCTTTTTCTGTGTTCACTAGTACGGTCTGCTTCTTCGTCGACTGAACTTGCCCCTTTAAATGCAATGGGGTTTGTTTACGGACTTGGTACAACTCGACCGAGTGCTCATCCTTTGCATTTGCTTGGGTATTTTGATAAAGAAAAAAGCCCGCCCCCGCAACAACTAACACACCAATTCCAATGATTATTTTTTTCATTTTTTAAAACATCCCTTTCGTTCCAAAATTATCGTAATCGCTTTTACAGCTTAAATTTTAGAGGAAAGAGCGGGGAACGACTTCCTACGAAAGTATAAAGTCTAACTCCTACTTTGGACCGAAGAACATTTGTTTTTTTATGGATCAGCTCTTCTTCGTACCCCTTTCAAAAATTTCTCTTTACATATCGTTAATCCTAACGTATACTTTCGTTAACCAAAATAAAAATATAAGTTAACGAAAAGAGTGAATCTATTGAAATTAAGCAGTCGAGAACTTGTTTTAGCCGGCCTATTTGCCGCAGTCATCAGTATTTTAGCCCAATTTACCATCCCTCTTGGACCAATTCCGCTAACCCTGCAAACCTTTGCTGTCGGATTTGTCGTGACCATCCTAGGGAAAAAAACGGGAACGATCTCCGTAGCCATCTATCTGTTGATGGGTATGATCGGATTGCCTGTGCTGGCTGGCGGTGCAGCCGGGATCGCCAGTTACTTCGGACCAACCGGCGGTTTTTTGATCGGATTTCTTTTTCAAGCTTACGTTACAGGGCTGATCATTGAAAAGACGCGATTTAATTATTTCTGGTCCATTTTTGCCAATATCGTCGGTGCCTTCATCACGTTGTTTTTCGGTTCATTGTGGCTGAAATTCAGCGGCAGCTTACCTTGGAACGCTGCATTTTCAGCGGGAATGATCCCTTTTATCTTACCCGGAGTGATCAAAGCACTTGCGGCTGGCTATTTAGGTGTCTTGCTAGGCAAGCGCCTCTCCTTTACCCATTTGATGTACCGTTAAGTTTCCGTTTTTCGGAAACTTTTTTTCTTGACTTTTTAATCAGGGTACCGTATTATATCGTTTCGTAAGGTACCCTTAATAAAGCTGTGAAAGAAGCGAAAACAATGACAAAAGTATTATTTTTGAATGTGACAACACATGGACACGTAAATCCCTCCTTAGGTTTAGTAAAAGAACTCAGCGATCGAGGCATCGACGTTGTCTACTTCTCAAGTGAAGAATTCCGCGAAAAAATTGAAGCAGCCGGTGCTGATTACCGCCCATATACGTATGATTTAAATATTTTTAAGAATGGCTTTGATGTCTTGTTGGATCATGGATTAGCTATTGTTCAAGATATTCTGGAACAAATCCAAGACGATTCCTTTGATGCTGTCATCCATTCCATCGCAATGCCCTTCAGCAAACAAATTGCCGAATATCTGATGCTGCCAGCCGTCTCGATGCTCGCCGTTTATATGGGAATGAAGCAATTTGCGACACCTGACAATACCCCTTTAGCCGGAAAATTCAAATCCATGAACGACGCATATCTAGCAGAAGCCAAAAAAATCGAGCAGACACTTTCCATTACGATGCCCCCTCGATTTTTCGATTTAATTTTTAATGTCGAACCTTTGAACATCGTCTTCACCTCCGATTATTTCTTGCCCGAAAGCGAACGCTCTTTCTTTAATGAACAGTATGTATTCGTCGGTGCAGATAGTTACCAACGATTAGAAGACACAAAAGACTTTCCGATCGAACGCGTCCGCTCGGCTAAGAATGTGTTGTATGTTTCCTTTGGTACTATTTTTGGAGACTATGCCAAAGACCTTTATCAAAAAGTGTTCACGGCCTTTGGCAACTCGGAGTATCTTGTTGTTATGGCGGCGCATCAAGTAGGTTTAGAAACGTTGACGATCCCAGACAACTTCATCGTACAAGACTATATCCCGCAAAATGAAGTGTTAAAATACGCCGACGTCGCCATCACTCATAACGGCTTGAACAGCATGAATGATTTAATTTTAAACGAAGTGCCTTTCGTGTCTCTGCCAATGGGGGCAGACCAACCCGCACTCGCAGACCGCATAGCAGAACTAAATGCAGGCATCCGATTGGAGTATCAACAGGTGGATGGCGCAGAATTAAAAGCCGCCGTTGAAAAAGTTCAAACAGAACCTGACTATTTAAACAATCTGAAAAAGATCAAAGAATCTTTCCTTGATGCCGGCGGTTATAAAAAAGCGGTGGATGCGATTGAGGACTATTTAAACTAAAACAACCCGCAGTCCTTCATCAAGAAAGACTGCGGGCTGCTTCGGTCTAATTTTGTTCTTGTCTCCAAGGCTGAACATTTTCTTTACGAAAAACGGCTGCTTGTCCAATGGAGTTGAACAGCTCCATTTTTTGTTTGACAACTGCCTTAGCCGCGTCGATACATTCTGGATAAATTGCATTTGGGTCCCATAATTCTGTCGTGGATAGGATCTCGCGACATTTTTTATAGAAGACATATTTGTAATCGGAAGAGATATTGACTTTTTGAATCCCAATTTGAACGGCTTTAGCGATTTCCTCATCCGGATTCGCTGATCCTCCGTGTAAGACCAACGGAATATCCACTCTTGCTTTGATCTCTTCTAGCACATCCATCTTCAATTCAGGTTTGATGTTTTTTGGATAGATGCCATGTGCTGTTCCGATCGCCACGGCCAATGTATCGATCCCTGTTTTCTTGATGAATTCTTCGGCATCTTCTGGTTTCGTATAGATGACTTCTGAAACCCCGCCTTCAACAGAGGTTCCAGTATTGCCGATCGTTCCTAATTCTCCTTCGACGGAGACCCCGATCTTATGACAAACCTCCACGACTTCTTTCGTAACCGCGATATTTTCTTCAAATGGCAGCAAGGACCCATCGATCATGACAGAGCTGAATCCACAGTGGACAGCGCGCATGATGCTGGCTAAGCTGTCCCCGTGATCCATGTGGATAACAAAAGGCACAGAACTATTTTTTGCCCGAGAAACCGCATATTGGAAAAATTCATCCTTTGTAAAATCCAGCTCTGTTGGATGGACCGCAATGATCGCGGGTGCATCATTTTCTTCGGCAGCTTCGATCACTACTCGTAAAAAATTACTGTCTGCGACGTTGAAAGCTCCTACTGCGAATTTATTTTCCTTTGCGATTTCTAACATTTGCTTCATATTGATTAACATTTGACCTGATCTCCATTCTCATCTTATGATTTATTTTTAGAACCCGAAAGTTCGATGTACCGTTTGACTACTTCTTTTCCTGCTGCCATCGTTTGATGAATCAGCGTGGGATAATCCACCTCGGGATTTTCTGCTAATTGCTTTTGGACTTCGGCTTTTTGCGCCTTCATGAAGTCGGACCCGACATTGATTTTATTGATCCCTAATTCGATCGAACGAAGGATGTTTTTCTCTCCAGCACCCGAGCCGCCGTGTAATACCAACGGCAGGTTCGTCGCTGCTTTGATTTTTTCTACGATATCAAACCGAAAATTCGGGACATACCCTTCTGGATAATTGCCATGGCTCGAGCCATAAGACAGTGCCAAGCAATCCACGCCTGTCTCCTTGATAAAACGAATCGCGTCATCCGGATCGGTGTACATCTCATCATTGGTAAAATGATCCCCTGCTACGGCACCCATGTCGCCAACTTCGGCTTCCACACTGGCATTGTATACTTGCGCCAGCGCAACCATCGCTTTTGTGATACGAATATTTTCTTCTAATGGATACATCGACGCATCCATCATGACACTGGAAAACCCTTCATGCAGACACTGCTTCACGAAGGCGACATCCTGACCGTGATCCAGATTGATCGCCACTTCGACTTTGGCATTGTTTGCCATTCGGATAATCGGCTGGGTCAAATAACGAATATCAAGGTGTTCCTTCAAATGATCCTGCAGCAGATCGACAATGATCGGCGATCGCATTTCTTCAGCCGCCTCAATCACCGCCTTAGCCGTTTCCAGATTGAAGCAATTGATCGCCATCACGGCATATTTCTCACGATTGGCTTTTTCCATCATTTCTCTCATCGAAACATACATGTGACAAATCTCCTTTTTCATACTAAAGAATTAATTTTTCTCTGAAAAATTAGTTCGATTTTCAAGCCGTATATCATTCCTTACTTATCGTTATTAAGCTAACTCGCAAGTTAAGATTGAATTTTTCTAACGTAAAAATTCAAATTGATTCTCGTACGCATACCATTCTACTAACTCTTGCTAAAGCAAGAAGTAGAACTGGCAACTGGGAAAAGTGGAACTGACAGCCTTCCTACGAAATCTTGATCGAAGAAAAATCGACTTCTTCCTCTTCTTCATCATCCTTGATATCATTTTCAACAGGTGCTTTCTTCAAGGCAAACAACAGGATGCCCGTGATCGCCGAACCGATCAGTAAAGCCAACGTAAATTTCAACGGGTCCGTCATCGCCGGAATAATAAAGACGCCGCCAGATGGTACTGGGGAACCCACGCCCCATGACATACTCAGTCCGCCACCGATCGCTGCACCGACTGTACAAGAGAAGATCACCCGTAATGGATCAACTGCCGCAATCGGGATCACGCCTTCTGTGATCATACAAAGCCCCATTGGAAAGGCGATTTTGATATTGTCTTCCTCTTCAACGGAATATTTACGTTTGCGGAGAATTTTTGATAATACCCAAGAGATCGTGACACCAAATGGCGGTACCATTGATGCCAACACTTTCACCGCTTCTGGCCCTTGTACGCCTTCCAACAACAGCCCATCAGCAAACAGAGAAGCCACTTTATTGACCGGGCCGCCAAAGTCGAAGGCCGCCATTCCGCCAACAATCGAACCGAACAAGAAATTACCAGAGCCTTGCAGTCCGTTTAAGAAGTCCGTCAACGCTTCTGTTGCCCAAACGATCGGCACACCGATGACAAAAAACATCAATAATCCTATGATCAACGTAGATAAGAGCGGTACGATCATCATCGGCATCAAGCCTTGCGCCCATTTTGGAACCTTCAAATTTTTCACTAGAAACAGAACGAAGAAACCAACCAAGTAACCACCCAACATCCCGCCTAAGAACCCGGCGCCGATAGCATTTGCGATCAGCCCCATAAATAACCCAGGTCCGATACCCGGACGGTCAGCAATTGAATAGGCAATCGCTGCTGCGATCACTGGTGCTAATAGCCCCATGCCCAGCACACCCAGTGAGACCAGCGCATCTGGAACGGAATAGGCCGCCTTGTAATTTTCGATGACACCCCCACCTGTCAGATTCCCGATTGCGATCAACAACCCTGCCGTAACAACAACTGGCAACATGTACGAGATTGCCGTCAGCGCATGTTTTTTCAATTGAAGCTGCTTAAACATTTAATTCATCTCCTTATTCAAATTAATGTATTTATTTTTCTTCCAGAAAAATTAGTCTGATTTTCATGCCGTATATCATTCCACTAAGTTCTTTGCACGGATTTTCTGTGTTGCTCTGGATTTTTGTTTTTTCAACTTACTAGCTGCGAAGAGTGGAACTGACATCCTTTTTCAAATTAATGTATTTATTTTCCTTCCAGAAAAATTAGTCTGATTTTCATGCCGTATATCCTTCCACTAATCGTACGAATCGGCGAAGTGGAACGCGCAAACTGACATCCTTTTTCATTTTAAAGAATTCGTTTCCTTACGCTTTTACGATTTCTTCTTCGATCTTGTTGATCAGTCCTTTTGGTGCTTTTATCACCATGCTGGTAGGGATTTCTACGATGGGCTTTCCTTCGAAGCGGTCTTTTCCGCCGACCTTGATATCTGCTGCGATGATAACGACGTCCGCTGCGTTGATTTCCTCCATCGTTAATTCGTCTTCGGTCCCGATCGTTCCTTGTGTTTCAATATGAACCGTGTGCCCAAGTGCTTTAGCTGCTTTTTCCAATTTTTGTTTGGCGATGTACGTGTGGGCGATCCCTGACGTACATGCGGCGATTCCTACTATTTTCATTCGTTGTTCCTCCGTTTCTTTTTAGTCTTCTTCCATTGGGTCTTTTGATAACAACTCCAGCATTTCTGCCTTGGTTTGCGCATTGACCATGTTCTCGATGAAATCCTCGTCTGCCAAAAGCATTGCCACTTTTTGCAGCAGCTTGATGTGCATCGTATTGGCGTCCGTGTTTTTGACCGCAAATAAGATGATCACACGAACAGGTTCTTCATCCAATGATTCCCATTCGATCGGGGTCGCAGCTTTGCCGACCACCAATGAGGTTTTGATGACACTGTCGGATTTTCCATGAGGAATCGCAATACTATTGCCGATCCCCGTCATGCCCTCCGCCTCACGTTCGAACACGTCGGCCATGAAATCTTCTTCGTCTTCGATGTCCCCATTTGCCATCAGTAAACGGGTCAGCTCTTGAATCGCCTCCTTTTTTGTTTTCGCTTTCATTTCTAACTGAATCAATTCTTCGGTAATAACATCTCCGATACTGAAATCATCCATCATTTTCTCTGCTGTCATCTCACATCTCTCCTAACATCTCTTTCACTCGTTTTTCATCTTGTTTGGTAAATACGGAATTTACTAATATCGTCGGAATCATCCGCTCGATCGTTAAATTGACCGTCGTTAAAATCAAATCAATGTTTTGATATTTTTCTGGGGCTTTGGAAAATTTTCGTGCCGACAATACGTCCACGATCTCTAATTCGGGGAACGCCTTGCGGACCTTCACCTTCAGCAATTCGGACGTTCCTACTCCGCTGCTGCACATGATCAATACTCGTTTTTTTGAATGGATCATTTCTTTATATTTCACAAAATACAAAGTTAAAAAACCAATTTCATCTTCCGAAATCTCATTTAACTGGTACTTTTCCTCCGCGGATCGACTCACTTGCTCGACCTGTTGGAAAATCTCGGGGTACTCCAGCTTGATATCTCCCAGCAAATCATTTTTGACAATGATCTCATTTTTTAATCGGTACAATAAGGGATCAATGTGTTCATACAGATCCTGTCGATTCGGCTGTTGATCCACCTTCATCCCCATCAAGCAGCTCATCTCTGTCGCAAAGAATTCAGTGATCGCCAGCGCCTCTTTGGATTTTCGGTTTAATTTGATCGGCTCCTTCTCCATTCGAGAGGAGATCAGGTATTGAAAAAGGTAAAACGTCTCGCTTTCTGGCAAAACAAGATTCAAGTAATGATTCAGCTTCGTGATCACCATCCGTGAAAGCTGATACAACGAATCGTAGCGTGTGATCAATTCCTCTTCGTCAGGATCGAGAAGTTCCCCACACGTATCCGCATGAATCTCCCCTTCCCGTACCCGCTTGATCAAAATATAAATGTGGGAAAAGATATTGCTGTTATAGGGATACGCGATCCCATTCTGTAATTTCCGTTCAATATATTCCAATAAGGACGTGATAAAGTTGATGTCGTAGGAGCTGATCTTTTCCTGTTGTGTGGAAAAGTCCTCCTCCCACACACGGTTCGCACTGATCAAATGGTTGACTGCCTTACGGATCTGTTTCTCCGTTCCTTCGATCGAAAGCCGCTGTCCTTTACGAATCAGTGCCAGCTGGTGATCCATTAGAAATTCTGTCATCCGTACCAAATCATTGTTTATCACGGTGGTGCTGACATAATATTCATCAAACAGGTCTTGGATCAACACTTTCTTCGGTGATTTGAATAACAAGGTCAACAGAATCGTGTTCCTTCGTTCCAGCGGTCCGCGAACGGTATCTACACCTCGTTTTTGTACACTTTCTTTTAAATAATTGTCATAATCTAAGCGAAACCCCTTGCCGACCTCGGCGGAGATCAGCTCTCCAACATCAGAAGCTTCATTGATTTTTTTGATTGTTCGGTAAATTGTTTTGGTGGAAACATTGGCAAATCCAGCTAACTCTTGAGCGGTGAGTGTCATCCCATGTTTGATAAACAGTTCGATCAATTGCGTTTCACGTTTGCTTAGCTGCATGTTGTCAACCTCCTTGTCATTAATATAGCTCTTTTTTTCTTGCGTACATTTTTTCTTGTGTCCACTAAGATGGACATTTTTATAAAACGCTTTCAATAACTGACATAAATAAGTTGTGAAAATAACCCCCTTTCAAAACCCCTGTTTCTTTTTGTGCTGTTTAAAAACTGCTTCGTAGTGACCAATTCTCCTTTCTCTATCTTACTGTGCGATTAAGGTAAAAAAAACAGCGAAAAAATCGCTGTTTCTCTTCATCATTTATTTTTTTACGAAGCGATTGTTTTCCTTTTTAGGGCAGAGAGGGTTCTTTTTCCACCTGTGCACAACTCGCTGCACTAGCGAATTGATAGATGGGTACCAACTGTTCATAAGTCTCTACCATAAATTTTTGGGCCGCCTCCGGATTTTTCCACAAAGGATCTTCTCTTTTGATGATCCGCCCTACTTGAAATTCCCCTTTTTTTACATCACGGAATCTTTTCAACAGCCTTTCTGTGTTTTCTGGTGATAACTCTTCCACTTTTTCTTTCGTGTGATCGCCAGACAGAACGAAGTCTGGGGATAACTGAGCGAAACGATCCAAATGCTCTAGCAGCGTGTCCGCGATGGCTTGCTCATTTTTTGGCTGATCGATGCACGATAGCCACATAAAGACATACTCCGGCCAAATCCCCAACTGAAAATGCGGCTCCATCTTGTAGCCGCGCTTTTGGCGACTCAACGCAGACCACGTATTTTCAGGTGGATTCGCGGTACGGCGACGATGCTGTGCAATGTGGATAAACAATTCTTCTCCAAGCAGCGGCTCTAACACTTGTTGAAAAACTTCATCCAATTGTTGAAAAACCGGTTGGATTTCTTGACGGATCGCTGCCATCCGTTCCTCCAGCCCATCGACATCAAATACAGCAAAACTATTTTCGGTGAACATGTTACTCCTCCTTGCTTCAACTGCTGCCTTTTCCCAAAAAGGCGAATGATTCACAGGTGATAAGACACTATCCTGATTTTACCATCTCTTGATCTGCTTATACCTTTCATTTGCATTTTTCTATTGAAAAAAAGGTACATTCTTTCAGTAAAGGTTCTTTTGCTTCCTCATTTGACAAAAAACGGACTAAAATTTAATAAACCGCTTTAGTTATTTTGCTATTTTAAAGAAATTATTTCCCTCTCTTTGTTAAATCAAGTATATTATAAGTAGCCATTTTATTTATCAAGGTTTCAGAAAGTCATTTCTGAGGAGGGTAAAACGAATGATTTCAGATGCAATTGGGTTCGAGAAAAAATTTCGTTTAAAAGAAGATAAAAAATTTGAACAATATAAAATCATGCTCCCAAAATTGCGGGAAAATGATGTCATGATAAAAATTTCCGCCATCTCGATCAGTACCTTGGATACTCAGATACGTCAAAACATCAAAGGTGCCAAAAAGCCGTATATTCTTGGTTGCGGAGGGGTGGGGATCATCACTCGATTCGGCAGTAACAATCCCCGGTTGAATGTCGGGGACCGCGTTTTATATATAAATAAAGTCGGAAAATATGGCAGCTATAGCAACTTTCAGATCGCAGATGTCCATTCGGTCGTGAAGCTGCCGGACACCTTTCCTACCGATGAAGCTGCTGCATTTTCCTATAGCTTCTTCTTGGCCTTCGAGGTGCTGTTCAAGCAGTTGAAGCTAAAGCCGCAGCCTGGAAAAAATCAAGGAAATTTGTTGATTTTGAATACGTCTGACGGGTTGGGCGCGACGATCATTCAGCTAGCAAAATGGGCTGGATTGAAGGTTGCCGCCACGATCAACAAGAACAACTCTGAGATTTGGATCAAGAATATGGGTGCGGATGTCGTGTTCTCCCAGTCCACTCATTTAGAAAAGGAGCTGGACCAGGCGGAAATGACACCGGTGGATTATGTCATCAATCTAGATACAGAAAAAGAAAAAAGTTTTGATCATTTGGCAGAGTTTAAAGAGACTGCCACCGTTTTACTGTTGCATTTTGTTAAGAAAAAACGGAAGGACGTCGATCCTGATTTCCTGCACTTTTATTGCGATGAGTTTTTGGAATCTTCCTTTGAAACCGCAGAAGGCATCGATTATTCACGGAAGATCATGGAGCTTTTAGTCTATCTGTGGGGAAAGAATCAATTAAAATCCATTTTGACGGCACAATTAAATGGTTTCTCAGACAAGAATTTTTATGGTGCCCATAAATTGATTGAGAACAATCCAAACTTTCGACATTTAGTATTGGTCAACGAATGAAATCTTGTTCAATGGAACAAGATTTTTTTGTTTGCAAAAAAACTTTTTTGATAAAAACGCCCTATCTGCCCCTTTGATAACAAATGTTGTCAATTATCACAGGAATTTCTTGTTTTTATGGGTTTAACATTTGCTAATTACATAGAATGGGATTAAGATATAAAATGGAATTTTCATTTACATTTTCATTTCAGAAATTTTAGGAGGTTTTTATGGATTATTCACTGACTACTCGGTTAGCAGCTGAGTTCTTGGGGACTGCTTTATTAGTAATGCTTGGAAACGGTGCAGTTGCCAATGTAGATTTGAGAGGTACGAAAGGTTACGGAAGTGACTGGATGTTGATTGCAGTAGGTTACGGGTGTGGGGTTATGATTCCTGCGATGATTTTCGGCGGGATCAGCGGTAATCACATCAACCCAGCGTTTACGATTGGTTTAGCTGTTAGCGGCATGTTCCCTTGGGCCGAAGTTCTTCCTTACATCGTCGTTCAAATCCTTGGCGCAATGGTCGGACAACTAGTCGTAGTAGCCAGCTACAAACCTTATTACGATCAAACAGAAGATAAACTACATGTGCTAGGAACCTTCTCAACGATCAATAGTGTCGGATCAAAATTCAATGGTTTCGTAAATGAGTTCTTCGGGTCATTCATTTTATTCTTCGGTGCACTTGGAATTACCAAAGCGCCTTTCTTCCAGAATAATCTGGGAACCGCTCACTTGGCATTAGGTTTCTTAGTATGGACATTGGTTGCCTCTTTTGGCGGACCAACTGGACCTGGTTTGAACCCTGCTCGTGATTTAGGGCCACGTATCATGCATGCCATCTTACCATTGAAACACAAAGGCGATTCACAATGGGGCTACTCTTGGGTACCCGTTTTAGCACCGATCGTTGCGTCCATCGCAGCCATCGCTTTATATAAAGGCTTATTCATGTAATAAAAAAAATGTCGCAGATTTTGCGGCATTTTTTTTATTTTAATCATCAGTCCTCGCGTATTTCAACAAAGGCACCTTTGATTTTTCGTTTTTCTTTCATTGCTAGATCGTTTTCCAGTTCAAATGTCACAGGTGCCGGATCAGCGATCACAACGAAGACCTCTTGATCATTCTTCCCTTTTTTGATCTCGATGTTTTCTTGCTGATCTTCTCTTAGAAAAGCTTGAGCAACTTGCTGCATCGTGTTCCCATCGTCAACAACATCCGCGGGTTGGATAGGCGGGACAATCTCATGTTCATGCATTGGAACGACCTCCTCTTATGACGTTTATTCTACGCACATTGCGGAAGCATCGCAAATAGAGGTCTGATCCAGACCCCTATCCGTTGTTTCTATTAAATTAGTTCCTTTACAAACGCCACCGGAAACATCGTTTTTTCAGCCGTTTCTTCGATTGACAGCCCTTGCGCCAAGTAACGCTTCGCTACACTTGTCATGCTTTCAGAGACTTCCACGATAAATTTGTCAGGATCATAAAAACGCATCACCCGCTGCCCCCACGGATATTCCTTGCTGTGATGAAGGAACTCGATGCCTTCCACTTTTGAAAGCTTCTCCTCCCAGATAGCCAAATCCTCCACTTCAAAATAAAGTTGAAAATTATTGGCCTGCTCTTTCATTTCGATCGGAACATCCAGTAAGCCCGCATAATCCGCCTGCATGGAAAAGCCGCTCTCGTAAACCACATGGATATTATCAAGATTCATCATGACTTTTTGTTCCATCACTTCTTCGTAAAACTGCCTCGCTATGTTCATGTCCTTTACCGCGATCATTATTCCGCCATAGTTCATAGTACTCGCCGCCCCCTTCTTCATTTCCTCCACTATACCTTTAGAATTTAGCGATTTCACTGTAAAAATCGGACATCTTTTGTCGATACCCTTGCGGCGTATTACCAGTGATCTGCTTAAACTCGCGGTTGAAGTGAGAAACATCATAGTAGCCGGTCGCCTCATGGATTTTCGTGATTCCATTGGAAGGATCATTCAACAAACGAAGCGTGTGATTGATGCGGACTAAACGGGAGAACGTTTTCGTACTCATTCCTAGGTATTCGTTGAACAGGCGTGTCAAATGACGTTCACTATAAAAAGCCTCTTTAGATAATTGCTTCAATGAAATATTCCCCCTGTGGTGAACGATCGATCTGGTCAACCCAGTCACCTCTGATGGGGAAGGCTTTGAAATAGCCTTTAGGAAGAGTTGGTCAACCCCCATTACTAGCTCTTGCATACTCTCCGCCTTTTCTAACAACCTCCGCATTCCCTGTTGTATTTTCGCATGCAACAATTCCAAAGGAAAAAGCTGATCCGTTAATTCATGCTGATGGAAGCCCAAAAAGGCATGCAGCCCCGCCGGCTGGAATTCCACGATGAGTATCTGATCAAAGCCTGCTGCTTGATCGCCAACTCTAACTGCTTGCGTTGCCGGCCCAAACAATTGGCTATCGAGTTCTTGTCCCTTTATTCCAAAAATCATGGTCGCGCACCCATGTGGAATCACTGTATAGTGATCAGAAATAGCGGTTTTCGTTGGAAATGTCAGCGTGTAATTCGAGACATACGGCTGCAAGGCGGGGTGAGGCTTAATATACAGACAATCTTCATTTCCAAAAATGACTCGTTGCTGCTTTTGATACGTTAAAATAGCTCCACGATCGATCATTGCCTCACCCCTATTCGTTACCTTCATCATAGCAAGCTTCTTTTTTACTTGTCTAGTCCCTTTAACACACCTGCTTCATCTAGTTTCAATATGAAAATGTCGCTCGTTTATATGGTTTTGATGTTCCTACTTCCCGTATTCTGATTGAAAAGCCGTCGCCAAATTCATACAAAAAACTACAGCCTCGATTCCGGGCTGTAGTTCTCATCATTAGTCATTCAGGTAGGCCATGGCATTATCGATTAACTGTTGAACCGTTTCTTTTGGCATCACCGACAGAATATCCGTGATTTGCGGCGCGGATTTGCTATCGGTGAAGATAACGTTCAATGGCATATACAAGTTCCGGCCTTTTTGTTTGGTTTCTTTTTGAATAGTCGCTACGATCGCTGAATAATCGATTGCACCCGATTCTTTTTCTAGCTCTGTCGACAGAACGGTCAGTATTTGCTTGATGCTTTCCTTGTCAAAATCCGCCAAATCGGCATACGTAAAGGTCACTTGCTCCACCGTTTTGATAAACAGAATTTTCTCCATGAAGGTCATCAAGGTTTTCGCTTCTGTATGATAAATGTCGACTATTTTTTTAATAAAGTCTAGATCCTTTTCGATACCGAGTGCCTTTAATTGTTCTGCAACTTCTGTTTCAGCATCCTCGACTAACGAAACGATTCGTTCCGTTAATTCATCGACAGAGAGCTTTTTGATGTATTCGCCATTTGTCCAATCGAGTTTCTTTTGATCAAAGTAAGCTGGCGAAGCGGACATCCGATTGACATCATAGGCTTCGATCAATTCCTCACGGGTAAACAATTCTTTTTCTCCCACTGGCGACCAGCCTAGAAAAGCGATAAAGTTTAGCACCGCTTCACTCAAATACCCGTATTTCCGATACTGACTGATAAATTGCAGTGTGTCCTTGTCTCGCTTACTCAATTTTTTCTTCGTGTCCAAACTGTAGATCAACGTGATATGACCGAAAACAGGAGGTTCCAGCCCAAGTGCTTCGTATACCGCTAATTGTTTAGGTGTGTTTGCGATGTGGTCGTCGCCGCGCAGCACATGGCTGATTTTCATTAAGTAGTCGTCAATCACTACCGCGAAATTATAGGTCGCCATGCCATTGCTCTTTTCGATAATGAAATCCCCGCCTATATTGTCTGAATTAAATGCGACTGGGCCTTTGATCATGTCCTTCCACTCGTAAATGTGATCGCTTGGCAAATGAAGACGGATCGTGTAGCTGCGTCCTTCTGCTTCCGCTTGTTGGATTTGTTCTTTTGTTGCACCATACCAGCGGCCATCATAATGCGGCGCGATTTTAGCGGCCACTTGCTGATCGTGCAATTCTTTCAATTCCTCTTCAGTCGCGTAATCCTTATAGGCTAGACCTGCATCTAGCAATTGTTGAACATATTTGCGGTATATATCGACTCGTTCCGTTTGATGATACGGAGCGAATTCAGTATTGGGCTTGTCAGGACCTTCATCCCAATCGATGCCCAACCAATGAAGGTTTTCCATCTGACTGTCTTCTCCGTGTTCCACATTTCGCTTCAAGTCAGTATCTTCGATGCGTAAGACCCAGGTTCCGTTATAATGCTTGGCAAACAGGTAGTTGAATAACGCAGACTGCGCATTTCCTAAATGTAGGAAACCTGTCGGACTTGGTGCGTATCGAACGCGTACATCGCCGGTAACTTCTACTTTTTCTTTTTTCAATGACATTCCCTCCAGTTTAAAAGTCCAAGTAACTACTCGTTCATCCAAGGACTTTAATAACAGATGCTATTATAAGTGAAGATATCTGAGGAATCAAATGATTGCGACCTGCCCTGTAATAGCCCTGCACAGATTGCTGATAAAAAACTGAGCATTACAAAAACCCCTCTCAGAATAAATTCTAAGAGGGGTTTTCCCAGTACCAATAAATTGATAGAAAGGTTCTTCGTCCACTAAGCTTCTTTCCGACACGCCTGAAATCCGACAGGTGACGTGTGTCATGTGCCTCTGGTATCGAAGGATCAAAATTTCAGATCCGCTCGACTCGTCGCATGAGACACACTATAGCACACTCGCTTAGCCTTTGACAATCATTTTTCGTCGTTCTTATAAATTGATTCTGTGATCGCCACTGTTTTCAACGTCAATGCCTTGGTGACGATCGGACTTTCCAACCGTCCTTGTCGCAGACATTCATTGACATGATTCACTTCAAAGACAAATTCACTCGCTTGTTCACTATGAAGTGTTTCTGTCAGTCCCGTGCCATACTGGATCTCAGCCGTGTCCGTCTTCCAAAAATCAGGGATAATGATTCTCCCTTTTTCTCCGTAAATAATCATTCGTTTCGGCAAATCCAGATCAACCGTTAAAAAGATCGTCCCGATGACCCCATTTGGAAAACGCAGCGTAACTTGCGCCTGCGCATCGGATTGCCCTTCAGGAAATGTCAGCGTGCCCTTATAGTCCTCAGGTGCCGCCAGCAGCAGATGCTGCATATATTCTAATGGATAGGTCCCCGCACCGCGAAATACCCCGCCGCCCGCGCTTAAATCACGGAACCACGAGATGTGGTCGATGTTCGGGTACGCTGTGACAGAATCCAGCCACCGGACCGCGCCGATTTTGTCCTCTTCGATCGCCTGCTGGACCTGATCCGTGATCGGCAGGAACAACGCTTTTTGTGCTTCCATCAAAAACAGCCCGCGCTCTTCCGCCAATGCAAACAATTCCTCTGCTTGCGCCAATGTCATCGTAAAAGGTTTTTCCAGCAGCACATGTTTATTGTTTAACAACGCCAGCTTTGCCGCTTCATAATGCCCTTTGTTATAGACCGCCACGTACACGATATCGACCTCTGAACTTTGACACAATTCTTCATAGCTTCCAAACGCATGTGGAATCGCCAATTCCTGTGCCATTTTTTGCGCCTTTTCAATGCCTCGTGAAGCGATCGCGGTGACGATGCCGTCTTCGCTTTCCTTTACGCCTGCCACAAACCGAGGAACCACTTGAGCGGTACTCAAAATACCATAACGAATCATTTTCTCTTCCTCCTATCAAAATGAAAAAACTGATTTAAACAAACCAGTTCTTCTCTTGTTCCTATTCTAAAATTTTGCAAAGGTTTTGTCTAAAACAAAGAGACAAACATAGCCATAAGAGGCCACTGACCATAATTTAAAGAGCAAGACGATCCGCAAATAGTCTCTAAAGGGCAATTCTGTCATCCCTGCGACTAGACAAATCAAATCATCGGGCAGAAATGGAAAGATAAAACAAACGATCAGCAACCGTTTGATATCCTGCGTGTGATCCTGCAATGTTGCTTCAAATTTAGCGTAATTTTTTTCAGACAACACCAACCGAGCAAACTTCGGGCCGAAACGACGAGCGAGTAAAAACAGCCCCACTTCTCCGATAACCAGCCCAATGTAACTGTAAAAGATCCCCGGGATATTCCCGAACATCAGCATTCCGACGATCGTCGCGACCCCTCCTGGAATGAAGGGAATGATCGGCTGGATCGCCTGCACAACAATAAATGCTGTGATCGCAAAACTCCCAAAGTTTTTAATAAACTGCTGCAAATCAGCAATCGAGCTGAACATGCCGGAGCGTCTGATATAAATCAAAAGAATAATAAACGCTGCTAACCCGACAACAGGCAAGAATTGAATCACTTTCTGCTGCCAAGGCGCGCGGGGACGTGAATGTTGAGTCATCCTTCCCCTCCTTCTTATCATTTTCTGATCGCTATTGGTAAAATTCTCCGATTTGGTCCACGTACGGGAGCGATTCCTTTAATGGATAAACGACAAAATCATGCATCATGCCCTCCACGACTTCCAGCCGCATCGTTGTGCCTTCACTACGCTTGATTCGATCTTGCAAACGCAAAACATCTGGATACAGAATCTCATCCGTACCGGCGACGACGAGCAATTCGCCTAAATCATCAAAATTCCCAAAAATCGGTGATACCATTGGATCAGTCAACGGCAATTCGCCCGCATAATTCTCACCAGCTTCTGCCAATAAATCTTTTTCCAGCAACACATCTTTTTCCTGCAATTCATCTGAGCGAGGATCACTAAGTGACGCATCCAGCCACGGAGAAGCCAAGGCCATTTTTTTCGGCCGCTTCGGCAAATCGATATTGCGCAAATGCTGCGCCAAACTCATCGCCAATCCGCCCCCGGCAGAATCACCAAATAGGAAGAAAGAATCGTCTGGGTATAAATACGTTAATTTTTTAAAGGCCTTTTCCGTCAGCGGCACCGTTTTTTCTGCGGTGTTTTCAGGCGCCAACGGGTAATCAAAATAACTTACTTTTAAATTATAGCGTTTCACAAAACGCTCTTGGATCTCTTTATGGAAAGGTGAGGCTTCCAACGCATACCCGCCTCCATGCAGATAAAAGACGTGCCGTTTTGTCGGGTGGCTAGGAAACAACGTGATCAATTGATGCCCATCGATCGTCGAGTCTTTTTGCGGAATATCCGTTTGGGACAATTGACGACTGATCAAGCCGCGCCGCTTCGGTGGCGCCACCATATTGATCCCTACTAACTTTTTCATGTTGATCACTTTAAACACATTTTTTACGAATTTCGCTGAGTAGCGCATCGCCGGTCTCCTCCTTTTCGTGCTACAATAGACGGGTAGACCGTCATTGTTTGTTTCTTTAGCATAACGGAATCTGGAGGAGGTGTCCACAATCACAAAGCCGAATCGCGAATACCTTTATGATAATATTCGCGGCATATTGATTTTACTCGTGGTCTTGGGACACGCGTTAGAATATTTTCGTTTAGATAACAAGGTTGGTGAATTTATTTACGTCTTCATCTACCTGTTCCATATGCCTGTTTTTATTTTTATTTCTGGTTATTTCTCTAAAAATTTAGCCAAAGGGCGTTCGACAGCCGTCGAGACATTTCTCGTCCCTTATCTTCTATTGAATATGGTCCTGTCGCTGATCATGCTGGCCCTTGGTAAAATCAACGAATTCATGATCTTGAGCCCCGGTTGGACTCTATGGTACTTATATTGTATGTTCATCTGGCGCCTATTGCTACCAGACCTCGTAAAAGTTCGACGAATCTTAATTTTAAGTTTTATTGTTGGTATTTTCTCTGGCTTTTTAAGTGAATTCGGCACGTATATGGCGATGGCACGAACCCTTGGCTTTCTGCCCTACTTCTTGGCAGGTTATTTCATGGATCGCTCCTTATTGGAAAGGGCACACCGTATCCGTTGGCGTAAGTATATCAGCATCGGCATCATTTTAGCTGGACTAGGGATCGCCTTCTTTTGGGTACAGACTGATCTGCCTCCTGAAATATTATGGCGCGACCGCTCCTTCTTACTATTTAAGCTGCCGCTTTACCAAAATATTTTGAATAACGTGCTGCTCTACTTAGTCGGCTTTGCGTTTGTGTTCGTCTTTTTGAGCCTTGCCGCACCACGGCCCCATTTCTTCACATCGTGGGGACAAAAAACATTAACGATTTATTTACTGCATGTCTATCTGGTGGCACCCCTTGTGGAATTCACACAATACGTGAAAGACCCGCTGCTGCACCTGATCTTATTGGTCGCCGGAACACTCTTGATCCTCTATGTCCTCTCTCGACCAAAAGTAACGACGACACTGCAGCAAACGATCGCACGTATTTTGCATTTTATCATGCCCAATAAACCAGATAAAAACGGCGACTCGTCCTGAGTCGCCGTTTTTCTATTCCCATTCTATTCAAAGCTGCTTTCTGTTAAGCAAGCGGTATAGATTTCTTTTACCGCGGCTTCATCTAATGGAACGAACGCATCGGTTTTGATCATACTGTGAGCAACCGCTTGTTTCGCCATCTCGTCGAATTTTTCATCATCGATCCCCACTTCCGGCAGCGTCATTGGAATACCGCAAGCCTTGAAGTAATCGTATAATTTTTGGATACCGATTCGTGCAGCCAGCATCGGTACTTTTTCTTCCACGTTCCAAACATTCCACGCAAAGTTCGCAAACGTATTTACCGTTTCATCGTTCAGCGCGTATTCCATCCAGCGCGGTGTCAAGATCGCAAGGCCCACACCATGAGTAATGTCATAGAACGCACTCAACTCATGTTCCATCGGATGACACGACCACGCACCCGGTTTGCCGTTTCCAGTCAAGCCGTTCAATGCTAAGGTACTTGCCCACATCAAGTTCGCACGGGCATCATAATCCTCGGGATACTTCAAGGCGATCGGACAGTTTTTGATCACAGAACGCATCAAGCCTTCGGATACAGAATCCTGCACATCGGTTCCTTCTGTCCGCTTGAAATAATTTTCGATCAAGTGGCTCATGATATCCGCAGAGCCTGCCGCTGTTTGATACGTGTTTACACTAAAGGTATTTTGCGGGTCTAAGAAAGAGACTTTCGGCAGCATCGCTTTGCTTCCCGTCCCTAATTTTTGATGGGTCTCCAGATTAGAGATCACCGCACCGCTGTTCATTTCACTGCCTGTTGCAGCAAGAGTCAAGATCGTCACTAACGGCAACGCACCGCCTTGATATTTCCGACGCTGTAAGACCAGATCCCAAGCATCTCCGTCAAATTTCGTCGCCGCTGCGACGACCTTCGCACAATCGATCGTTGAGCCGCCGCCGACTGCCAAGATGACATCGACAGTTTCCTTGCGACAGATCTCTGCCCCGCGACGAACGGTTTCGATCCGCGGATTCGGTTCGACACCTGAAAGCTCAAAGACTTCGTTGCCGTTTGCCTTTAATTGGTCCATCACCTTATCGTACAACCCGATTTTCTTGATACTGCCGCCGCCATAAACGAGCAGCACGCGCTTGCCATAGTGGTTCAGCACATCGGGCAATTCTGCCAGACGATCTTTCCCAAAACGAATATCTGTTGTAACGTGAAAATCAAAATTTTCCATGATCATTCCCCCTGTTCATTTCTATCCAATTAGCATAAACCAAAATTTTTCAGAATGAAACTATCTTCCCTCAATTTTGCCGTTTCGTCTTCGATTTTTATTGATAGGCGTCACCCACTCATCGACGCGTGCTCTCTATAAATTTTCCGCGAAAAACGCGGCGATCTGATCCATCGTAGCAATCTGGACAAAGTGGCGTTCCTCTGCGCTGATAAAGGTAAGGTTGTCCTGAGGGTTGGCTTCAATAAAATCAGCCGTATGCTCATAGGGAACTTTTTCGTCCTCCGTGCCATGCCAAAAGAATACCGGACGACCCGCGACCTTATCCGGCGCTAAAGACAGATCATACCCTTCCAGCCAAGAGGTTAGCTGACGATAATCCTTCGGTAAATAGAACCCGAGCTCACCCGCGTGCCTAGCGATTCGTTCACGATACTTGATCGGTGCAGGAGAACCCATCACGCAAGCCGCCACGTTGATTTCAGGATGCTGAGTCAAGAGCATACACGTGGTGATCCCACCCATCGAGATCCCGCCGACACCGATTTTTCCCATCACCAGTCCAAGATTTTCAAAGTAATCAACGAGATACCCAAATTCGTATAAGTTCGTTTGGATACTGTCCCAAAAAGTGAGAGAAGGAATCTCCGAATTTTTCGTCTTCCGTTCTCCATGGTTCGCCGCATCCGGCAGCAATACGCGAAACTGCTGCGCGGCCAATTTGCGGCCTTGTGTCAGCACCAGTTCCTTAGCCGTTTGCCACCCGTGGTAATAAATGATCAGCGGCAACGGTTCATAAATTTTATCTTCCGCGACGACCTCAAGCAAGGGAATGTTTCCTACCGTCCGCTTACGTACAACAACTTTCATTTTTGACCTCCAGTAGTTAACTATTTGTATCTATTATACCCAACAATCCATGATTTTTTCCGACATACACGCTTCATTCTTTTTCTATCACGAAAACGCCCGCAAAGCAGAAGAGACAAAAAAGCCGTCCCTCGCAATTGAAGGACGGCACTTACTTGTTTATTTTGCGATCAGTGTTTCCAGACCGACATACATCATGTCTTTAAATGTATTTTGGCGTTCTTCAGACGTGGTTTCCTCGCCTGTCACCATGTGGTCGCTGACGGTCATGATCCCTAATGTTTGTACATGGAATTTCGCGCCTAAGTAATACAAGATCGCGGCTTCCATTTCGACACCCATCACGCCGTATTCTGCTAAGTTGAACGTTGGCGCCAAATCATCTTTGTAGAAGGTGTCTTCTGACAATACGTTACCAACATGCGTCGTAAAGCCTTTTTCCTTCGCCACTTCGTAAGCCTTCATCATCAAATTAAAATCGCAAATCGGCGCAAAATGGAAGCCTGGGAAATGCTTTTCTACCATTGAAGAGCTAGTGACAGCCCCTTGCGCAATGATCAAGTCACGCACATGAACATCTTTAGACAATGCGCCGCAGGTTCCTACACGAATCAATTTTTTCACCCCGTACGATTGGATCAATTCTTGTGCGTAGATTCCGGCAGAGGGCATCCCCATTCCCGTACCTTGAACAGAGACACGTTCCCCTTTATAGGTTCCTGTGTAGCCTAACATGCCTCGCACGTTGTTGTAGCATTTTGCATCTTCCAAAAAATTCTCCGCAATAAATTTTGCCCGCAACGGATCTCCCGGCAGTAAAATTTTGTCTGCGATCTCACCTTGCTTCGCCTCGATATGAACGCTCATTGTATTCCTCCCATTTCATTTTAGTGGTTATTTTAATCCCTTTTCTACAAAACTGCTAACGTTTCTTTGATCAGTTTCTTAAAGTCTTCTTTCACCCGTTCCGTGGTTTCCACAACTTCTGCGTGGTTCAAGTTGGCTTGCATGCCGGCAGCCAAATTCGTGATACATGAAACGCCTAAGACCTTCATGCCGCTATGAGCTGCTACGATGACTTCCGGTACCGTCGACATGCCCACTGCATCTGCGCCGATCGTGCGAGCCATCCGAATTTCCGCAGGTGTTTCATACGTTGGGCCTGTCATCCCAAGATAGACGCCTTCTTGTAGATCAATTGCTAATTTACCAGCAACTTCACGGGCTTTTTCTTGGTATTCTTTCGTGTAGGCCGCACTCATATCTGGGAAGCGTGGTCCCATGTTGTCATCGTTTGGTCCGATCAACGGATTGGTTCCCATGAAGTTGATGTGGTCTGTGATCAGCATCAAGTTGCCAGGTTGGAAGCCTTCGTTCACTCCACCGGCTGCGTTTGTCACAACGACTGAGTGAATCCCCAAAGCCGCCATCACACGTACTGGATACGTGACAGTCTCCATCGTATTTCCTTCATAATAATGGAAGCGACCTTGCATCGCCAACACCTGTTTACCAGCCAATTTTCCGTAGACCAATTGTCCAGCATGACCAACAACGGTTGACACAGGGAAATGCGGGATCTCATTGTAAGGGATCACTACAGGGTTTTCGATTTCTTCTGCTAATTCTCCAAGTCCTGATCCTAAGATCAAGCCAAAAGCTACATCGGCCACTCCTTTGTCCTGGATATAATTCGCAGTCTGTTGAATTTTGTCTTGTAAGTCTGTCATAAAAGGCTCCTTTATAGATAATTTTTTATTTCAATAATTTTAAGAAACTTTCGCCATTTTCAGTTGCCGGCACATCAAAGTTTTCCGCGATCGTCGCAGCAATGTCTGAATAATAGCCCTGCGGCAATTTCCCTTGTTCCGCCATTTGCTTGCTATAAACCAAGAACGGTACATATTCACGCGTATGATCGGTTCCTGTAAAGGTTGGATCATTTCCGTGATCGGCAGTGATCATCAATAAGTCATCCTCTTGCATCGCCTCTAAAATTTCTGGAATCCGTAAATCAAACTCTTCGATGGCATGGGCATAGCCTACCACATCCCGACGATGACCGAACAAGGCATCGAAATCAACTAGGTTCGTGAAGCTCAAGCCAGTGAAATCATTCTTCATTACGTCTAACAATTTGTCGACGCCATCCATGTTGCTCTTAGTACGAACCGCATCAGTGATTCCTTGACCGTTAAAGATATCGTTGATCTTACCAACCGCGATGACGTCTTTGCCGTTGTCCTTCAAGGAATCCAACACTGTTTTGCCAAACGGATCAAGGGCATAGTCGTGACGGTTGCTGGTACGAGTGAAGTTGCCTGGTTCGCCTAGATAAGGACGCGCAATAATACGGCCGATCATGTAAGGATCATCTTTGGTAATATCACGAACATACTGACAAATTTTGTACAATTCTTCCAATGGGATGATTTCTTCGTGTGCCGCGATCTGCAATACCGGGTCCGCAGACGTGTAGATAATCAAATCACCCGTCTTCATTTGTTCTTCCCCGAAGTCATTGATTACTTCTGTCCCGCTATACGGCTTGTTGGCACCCATGATAATACCGCGACCAGAAAATTCAGAGATTTTATCCAGCAATTCTTGCGGGAAGCCTTCTGGAAAGACACGGAAAGGTGTTTGGATGTTCAAACCAGCAATTTCCCAATGCCCCGTCATGGTGTCTTTTCCTACTGAAACTTCTTCCAATTTGGTTGCATAGCCATCATGCTCTGGAACATCTTTGACACCTTTTAATGGACGGATCGTCCCAAGTCCAAGCTGTTCCAAATGTGGAATATTCAATCCCGCTTCTTCAGCAATATGACCTAATGTATCTGAACCAACGTCTCCAAATTTTTCAGCATCTGGTGCTTCTCCGATACCGACTGAATCCATTACGACTAAGTGAATGCGCTTAAACATTTCTATTCCCTCTTTCTATTGATTTATAGCTAAATAAGTAAGACAAATCCTACTCATAAATTTAACCAAAGTACTTTATTGTTAAAAATTACGGCTCAGTCCCAGTATATTGGGTTCCTGGAATTCCGTAAACTGAAAGCCATTGTCGGAAAAAAATCCGTTTACCTAAGATTCCGCTGAACATTTGATTCGCAGCTAATTCGTATTAAAGGATTAACTTTTTCCAAAACTGAAAAAGTTAGTTTTATTCTCACCGCGCATACGATTCCACTAATCACGCTGAAGCGTGAAGTGGAACTCGCAAAAAAGGGCGTGCTAAGAACATTGTCCCATAGCCCCACCCTTTAAAAACGAAAGAATTATTTTGATTTGATGTAATTGACGCCATCGGCTTTTGGTGCGGCTGATTTTCCTAAGAAGATAACCAGTACGATGATGGTCAATACGTATGGTGCTGATTGTAGATACACATCCGGGATTTGTGAGATGATCGGTAAGTTTGATCCGGCGATACTTAGGTTTTGCGCAAATCCGAAGAAGATCGCTGCTCCCATCGCACCAAGCGGGTTCCATTTACCAAAGATCATCGCTGCCAATGAGATAAATCCTTGTCCAGCGATCGTTGTTGCTGCGAAACGTCCAGCGATTGATTGTGCGAAAACAGCACCGCCCATACCGCCTAAGAATCCAGAAAGTAAAACACCTGAATAACGTAACGCGTAAACATTGATCCCCAATGTATCTGCTGCTTGCGGGTTTTCCCCAACAGAGCGCAGACGCAGACCAAAACGTGTTTTAAAGATGACAAACCAAGAGATCACAGCGACTAAAATCGCAAAGTACGCTGGTAAACTAGTATTTCTGAAGAACAAATCTCCGATGATCGGGATTTTGCTTAATACTGGAAAGTCAAAGTAACCAAATTGCTGTTGGATCGTATCTGTTTGACCTTTTCCATAAATAACTTTGATCAAGAAGATCGCCAATGGAGGCGCCAGTAAATTCATTACAGTTCCGCTGATGATATGATCCGCCCGGAAATTGACTGTCGCCACTGCATGCAGCAGTGAGAAGGCCATCCCAACCAGTCCGCCGACCAGCACACCCAGCCAAGGTGTCATCCCGCCAAATTGATCCGCAAAAGCTAAGTTAAAGACAACTGAACTAAAGGCACCAGCTACCATGATTCCTTCCAAACCAACGTTTACGATCCCGCTTCGTTCAGAAAAGACCCCGCCAAGTGCGGTCAAGATCAATGGCGCAGAATACACAAGTGTCTGAGCAATAATCGATGCTAATAAATCCATATTCATTAGACTTTGCCCCCTTTTTCAGATTCGTCATTCGGAGCACTTTCCACTTCTTTGACCGTTTCAACCTCTTTCTTGCCGCCCATTACTTTCGCAAGTCCGACACGTACGATGTAGTTGATTGCGACGAAGAAGATGATCAATGGAATCACACTGTTGGCTAATTCGCTAGGAATACCTGAGAACTGCATTCCTTGTCCTCCAAGTTTTAAGATACTGAACAATAACGCGGATAATAAAATCCCGATCGAGCTGCCATTTCCTAACAGTGAGACGGCCATCCCGTCGAACCCGATACTGATCGAAGAACCTTGAACAAAGTAATTCATGAAGGTTCCTAATCCATAAACGACCCCACCAAGCCCTGCTAAGGCACCTGAGATGATCATCGAGATCACGATCGTCCGTTTGCTGCTCATTCCTGCATATTCAGAGGCAAAAGGATTCAACCCAACGGAACGAATCTCAAACCCTAATGTCGTGCGTTTCATTAAGAACCATACGACTACTAGGAATACTAACGCTAAGACGATCCCAAGATTGACCCGTGAGCCGCCAAACAAATTGGTCAGCCAAGGTTCTCGTAAAGAGGCATTCAAGCCAACTGCTTTAGTAACCCCTTTGTTCGAGATGATATCTGGTGACATCACGTGGTTGACGATATGATTGGCTACATAAAGAATCACGTAGTTCATCATGATCGTAACGATAACTTCACTGGTTCCAAAGAATGCCCGCAGCACTCCAGGGATCGCAGCGGCACCAGCACCTGCTAATGCACCCACAATAATTGCAATAGGTAAAACGATAAACTTCGGTGAATCCGGCATGCTTAGTGCCACCCAGATACTTGCAACCCAGCCGCAAAGTGCTTGACCAGAAAGCCCGATATTGAAGAAACCCGCTGAGTTGGCAACAGAGAAGCCTAACGCCGTAAAGATCAACGGTCCGGCACCCACTAAAATTTCTCCAAAGGACATTTTACTTTGGAATGCCGAGCTGAACATGGCATTGTATCCTTCGATCGGATTGAATCCGAACACTAACATCAAAATAGCACCAAGAACAAATCCTAGAATAACTGAGATAATCGGTACTAATATATTTCTAATTTTTTCTGAACGATCATTCATTTGTCTCACCAGCCTTTGCTAATTCTGCTCGCGCTTCTTCCAAACTATAGCCGGCCATCAATAGCCCCAACTCATTTTCAGAAGTTTCTTTCGGATCAACGATCCCAACGATCTCGCCAGCGTGAATAACCGCGATACGGTCAGAGACATTCAAAATTTCATCTAATTCAAAACTTACCAGCAGCACACCTTTTTGTTTGTCACGCTGCTCTACTAAACGCCTATGGATATATTCGATCGCACCTACGTCAAGTCCGCGAGTCGGCTGTGATACGATCAGCAGATCTGGATCACGATCGACTTCACGAGCGATGATCGCTTTTTGCTGGTTCCCACCTGAAAGTGATGCAGCAGGCGCTTTTTCACCCATCGTCCGTACATCGTATTCTTCAATCAATCGTTTGGCATAACGATCGATCTCCCCATAATTCAAAATTCCGTTTTTACTAAACGGCGCATGGTAATACGATTGCAAGGCAATATTTTCAGAGAGCGGCAAAGGTAAGATCAGTCCATATTTATGACGGTCTTCCGGTACATGCCCGACGCCTGTTTCCGTAATATGACGAGGCGCTTTGCCTGTCACATCTTTTCCGCAGATCGTCACAGTCCCGCTTTCGACTTTGCGCAACCCCGTTAACGCTTGGATCAATTCTGTTTGTCCGTTGCCGTCGATTCCGGCGATCCCTACAACTTCCCCGCGATGAACATCCAGGGACAAGCTCTTAACAGCTTCCAGTCCGCGGCTTTCCTTCACGACTAGGTCTTTGACCGTTAGAACGACTTCACCTGGCACAGCAGGTACTTTATCTGTTTTAAATGAAACAGAACGTCCTACCATCATATCTGCCAACTGCTGCGAACTCACATCTTTCACGTCAACAGTCCCGATGTACTGTCCGCGACGGATAACTGAACAGCGATCCGCTACCTTTTTAATTTCATCTAGCTTGTGCGTGATCAAAATGATGGATTTGCCTTCTTTGATCAGCCCTTCCATAATTGCAATCAATTCATCGATTTCTTGCGGTGTCAATACAGCGGTCGGTTCATCGAAAATCAGAACATTCGCGCCTCGATACAAGGTTTTCAAAATTTCTACCCGTTGCTGCATCCCTACTGAGATATCACGGATGTACGCATCTGGATCGACCTTTAAGCCGTACTCTTCAGATAAGCGCACGATCTCAGCTTTTGCTTTCTTTTGGTCCAGCATGCCGTTTTTCTTTGGCTCACTGCCTAAAATAATGTTTTCTGTAACGGTAAAGGCATCAACTAACATGAAATGCTGATGGACCATTCCGATCCCTAATTGATTGGCTCTAGTTGGACTTGAGATATCGACCTTTTGACCATCCATCAAAATCTCACCAGAAGTTGGTTGTAATAACCCTGACAAAACATTCATCAGCGTCGATTTACCGGCACCATTTTCACCTAAAAGAGCATGGATCTCTCCTTTTCGAACCTGTAAATTGATGTTGTCATTTGCTTTAAATGTGCCAAACTGCTTGGTGATATTGCGCATCTCAATGACATTTTGTTCTTCTGTCACTTTCTTTTCACATCCTATCGCTTTCTAAACCTGACAAAACATTGCAACGTTAAAGGGCGTTCTTCCCTTATCCAAATCAAGCATCCGCTGTAACTTGGATAAAAAAAGAAAGGTCCTTTTTTTAAAAGAGGACCATAGCCTCACGTGGATGGAGACTATGGTCACACCTGAATTATTTTTTCTCAGGAGTTTCTGGAACTTTGATGTCGCCGTCAGAAACTTTATCTTTCGCTTCTTTCACAGCTTCTTTTGCTTCGTCTGAAAGGAATCCGTCAGTTAGAGAAACACCGCCGTCTTTCAAACCATAAGTTAAGTGTTCGCCGCCAGGGAATTTGTCTTCTAACGCACGAGTAGAGATATCTTGAACCGCTGCACCTACACCTTTAAGTGTTGAAGTTAAACAGAAGTTGCTGTCTTTACCGTCTTGAGATTTGTATTCGCCCTCTTTTTGTTGGTCGCTATCGACACCGATAACCCAAACTTTGTCTGCTTCGTCCGCTTTTTCGTTACGTGCTTTCGCTTCTGAGAAGACCCCTTGACCAGTACCGCCTGAAGCATGATAAATGATATCTACTCCACCGTTGTACATATTCGCTGCTAGGGCTTTACCTTTGGCTGGATCACCAAATGACGCAGCATATTGAACGTCTACAGAAATGTCTTTGTCTAATTTTTTAGCAGTATCTGCGACACCTTTTTCAAAACCAGCTTGGAAGCGGTCGATTACGGCACCTTCTTCACCACCGACGAAACCTAATTTGTTTGATTTCGTTGTTTCGGCTGCTGCAACACCTGCTAGGTAAGCTGCTTCTTGGTCTTTAAATGTTGCTGAAGCGACATTGTCTTTTCCGTCAATAACTGAATCGATGATAACAAAGTTTGTATCTGCATTTTGGTCCGCTGCCGCTGTGATTGGATCAGCTAATAAGTAACCAATCCCGAAGACTGTCTTGAATCCGTTCGTAACAGCTTGTGAAATGTTTTGTTCATATTCAGAAGCATCGTTTGATTGGATGTAGTTGTAGCCGCCATTTCCTCGCTTGATGTCGTGGTCCTTGCCCCAAGCTTTAAGGCCTTCCCAAGCACTTTGGTTAAATGAACGGTCGTCCACCCCACCAATGTCTGTTACGATTGCAACACTGTGTTTTGCATCTTCATTCGCAGATCCTCCACCTGAAGAATCCGTTGAACCGCCGCCTCCGCCGCAAGCTCCTAATGCTAGCAATGCTGCCATTGCCACGGTACCTAGGCCAAATAATTTTGCTTTTTTCATTTCTGTAAAGCCCCCTAAATATGTTTTTTTTCAACAGTCCTGCGACTGAATGAACATGGTTTATAAATCTTTGTCCGTGAAGCTGTATGGCAGTAATCCTTCAACGGTCGTCTCTTTGATCACACCGTTGTCACCGACTAAGGTTACTGGCATCGCTGGGTCGCAAAACTCTGCCATGACTTGACGGCAAGCGCCGCATGGAGAGATTGGTTCTGGTGTGTGACCCGCGATCACTAAATGACTGAATGCTCGTTCGCCTTCTGAAACAGCTTTGAAAAAGGCCGTACGTTCTGCACAATTTGATAAGCCGTAAGAAGCATTTTCAATGTTGAGTCCTTGATACGTTTTGCCTTCCTTCGTCACGAGACACGCGCCTACAGGAAAATGAGAATACGGAACATACGCTTTGTCGAGTGCTTCGACAGCAATGTCGATCCATTCTTCTTTATTCATAGTTTATACCCTCCGATCTTAATACCCCGTACCGGAAAGTCCGTTCATGATCGATACACCTGAGCTGGCACCTAAACGAGTTGCTCCTGCTTCGATCATTGCTTCTGCTTCTTTCGCGTTGTGAATACCGCCAGAAGCTTTGACACCCATTTCAGGTCCTACCGTTTCGCGCATCAAGCGAACATCTTCCACTGTCGCACCGCCTGTTGAAAATCCAGTAGACGTTTTAACAAAATCTGCTCCCGCTGCTTTCGCTAATTCACAAGCCGTCACTTTCTCTTCATTCGTCAATAACGATGTTTCAATGATGACTTTGACTAACGCTTTGTCCTTCGCCGCAGCAACGACTGCCTCAATGTCCTTTTGAACTTTCTCAACATTACCGGCTTTCAACTCACCGATATTGATGACCATATCGACTTCATCGGCACCATTTGAAATAGCGTTCGCTGCTTCAAATGCTTTTACTTCTGTCGTATTTGCACCTAGAGGGAATCCGATCACTGTACAAACAGCTACGGGCTCACCTTGTAATTCCTTCGCGCCAAGCGCTACCCATGTAGGATTGATGCAGACAGAATAGAAACGATATTTTTTTGCCTCCTCGATGATTTTCATGACATCATCTTTTGTTGCGTCGGCTTTCAAAATTGTATGGTCGATCATTCGATTGATTTCCATTGTTTAATTCCCCGTTTCCATTTATTATAATATATTCTTTATTGTTATAAAAATGTTTTAAATATTTATTCTGTAATTACATCATGAATCAAAATAGGTTCTTCCGGTGTGTCTCCGATAGAAATATTCTGATAAAGTAAATCTTTTACGTGATCGATATCCTCTGAGTTGGAATAAATCGTTAGTAACGAGTCCCCCTCAGCGATTTTGTCTCCGATTTTTTTATGCAGCTTGATTCCTACTGCATGATCGATATCATCTTCTTTTGTTTTGCGCCCTGCACCTAGCAGCATTGCTGCGATGCCGATCTCATTGGCTACGAGTTTGGTTACATAACCGCTCGCTTTAGCAGGTAACTCGATGTCGTATTTCGCCGTTAAGATTTTTTCCGTTTGATCGATCACAGATGGATCGCCACCTTGATCTTTAACCATCTCGCGGAATTTTTCTAAGGCTTTTCCTGAATGCAGTGCTTCTTCTAATAAAGCTCTCGCGTCATCAAGAGTCTCTGCTTTTTTAGCAAGTACGACCATTTGGCTGCCTAAGACATAGCACATTTCTGTTAGATCTGCTGGACCGTTGCCTTTTAAGGTATCGATTGCCTCCACGATCTCCAGGCTGTTTCCAATGGCTTCGCCTAACGGTTCAGACATATCTGAAATGACTGCCATCGTTTGTCGGCCCGCAAGCTTGCCGATCCGCACCATCGTTTTCGCCAGGCGCTTCGCATCATCAATGTCCTTCATAAAGGCTCCATCGCCAGTTGTCACATCTAGGACGATCGCATCTGCACCCGCCGCGATCTTTTTACTCATGATCGAGCTTGCGATCAATGGGATCGAATCCACCGTCGCTGTCACATCTCGAAGCGCATAAAGCTTTTTGTCTGCTGGAGCCAGATTGCCTGACTGACCAATTACAGCAACTTTGCTCTTATTTACGGTATCAATAAATTCTTGGTCAGATAATTCAATTTTAAAGCCGGGGATCGATTCGAATTTATCTAAGGTTCCGCCGGTAAAACCAAGTCCTCGTCCGGACATTTTCGCTACAGGAACACCGACACTTGCCACAAGTGGTGCTAAAACCAATGTCGTCGTATCACCGACACCGCCAGTCGAATGCTTATCTACTTTGATGCCTTCGATTGAAGACAAATCAATGATGTCACCCGAATTCGCCATTGCCAACGTCAAGTGAGAAATTTCTTCATCCGTCATGTCCTGATAAAAGATCGCCATCAACAATGCACTCATTTGATAATCTGGAATGCTGCCATCCGTGTAACCGTCAATAATAAAATCGATTTCTTCTTTTGATAGGGGTTTTCCGTCTCGCTTTTTCTCTATCAAATCTACCATTCTCATAGGTTTTCCTCCAAGCTTCAAAAGATATTATACAATAAAATCGCGAAAGGTAAACCACTTTAGTAAAACAGTTTACTTATCGAAGAAGCGCTTTCTGTCAGCGCTACCATTGTTACTATAACGGGTCTTACTCCCGTTGTCAACTATGACCTACACTTTTCACACTCTCACGAATAATTAATTTAGTTTGGAAGATTTTATTCGGAATTCGCTGAGAAGGGAAATTGATCGCATCGACTAAAAACTTAGCAGCAGAAAAGCCGATTTCCGTACTTGGTTGAAAAACAGTCGTCAGCGGCGGCACCATGTACTGACTTACTTCCAAGCCGTCGAATCCAACGACTGAAATATCTTCAGGAATCTTCAATCCCGCTTCGTACACTGCTTGGTAACAGCCGATCGCCATCTCGTCATTTCCGCAAAATATCGCTGTAATCTCTTTATTCTTTAACACTTCTTTTGCAGCATGATACCCGCCAGAAATAGTCAGCTCCCCTGAACAAATATAGCTCTCCTCAAAAGGAAGCTGATACTCATAAACAACTTGCCGGTACGCTTTGACACGTTCTGTTAATTGGTAGTAGCCTTCGCTCTCTTTCAGCATCCCAATATGCCGATGACCTTTATCTACCAACATTCTTAAGACGTCCTGAGCTCCCGCATACTCTTGCACCAAAAGCTGCCCCCAGTCGCGATCGTTTAGTCCCCGGTCGATCAACACGATGGGGTGTTTGCGATAAAAATCGCTCCCCAGTGTATGTTCGTCTTCCAGATGATTGGGTGTAGCCAGTAATATCCCGTCTACTGAACGATGGGACAATTCATTTAGATACCGTTTTTCTTGCTCTTTGTCATGACGTGAATTACATAAAATAATCATATAGCCTAAAGGATTTAGATAACTTTCCACCCCTTCGATCACTTTTGAAAAGAAAAAGTCTGTCACATCCGGCACGATCATTCCAATCGTTTTCGAATGACGATTGATCAAATTGGCCGCAAAAAAATCCGGTTTGTATTGATATTCCTCGACGATCGCAAGGACTTTTTTTCGTGTCTGCTCACTGAATCGACTGCCCTTATTATTCAAGATCTGCGACACCGTCGTTACTGAAACGCCTGCTAATTCGGCAATTTCTTTGATGGTGATCTTCATCCTAGTCCTTCTCTCTGTATTTTTTTTAAGTGTAGCAAAGGAAATTTTAGAAAGAAAGACTTTTTCAAAATTAACGCCGGCTGAAGGAGCAAAGTCTGCCTATCTGGCGTAGACCACACTTGCGAGACGACTTACTTGCCGTCTCAAAAAAAGAGCGTAAATTAAGGATAGATCCACTCTCAAGGCAGGTGAGAAAAATGCTTGATGTTTTAGGGGCAATCAAAAATCTACAATGGACGGCAGAGCATCACTTTCTGCATATCAAAAACCAGCATGACTTCATTCGTATTTGGGCGATTCAATTTGAGCTTGCCTATACTGATTTTCGCGTCATTCAGCTAGCACTGCAATTAGATGCTCAAACTGAGCTGCTGCAACAGTTTACAAAAGCGTATGATGCCGTTTATCGCTATGAATATGCGTTTGCGAAAGGCGGATTAGAAGGCTTTAACCAAGAGTTTGGCGATCAAATGGGGACTTACGAAGAAGCTCATGATAACTTCTTAACGGTGTTAGCTGCGTTAGCAAAATTACAGCCCCAGCCGACAGAAGAGAATGATTTAGTCTAGGACACGCAGTCGATTTAAAAACTTAATCAAATCAATCCCTTAAAATCAAATTTATTATTTTGCGCGAAAAAAAAGAAAAAGAAGCGAGACACTATGATCAAAGATTATGTATATGATGATAAAAATCAATTAACGTTAGACATTTACGAGCCTGAAACAATCGAAGCGGCGATTATTCTGATTCATGGAGGCGGCTGGTTCCGTGGGGACAAATCAAAGGAAGCGACGTTGGCGGAACGTTTAGTATCAGATGGGTTTCTCGTTGTCGCACCCAGTTATCGTTTAGCGCCAGACCATATCTTTCCGGCTGCAATGGATGATTTACTAACTGTCTATGACTGGCTAGCTGCCAGCGATTATCAAGTAAAAGGAAAAATCACTGCACTCGGCTCTTCAGCCGGCGGGAACTTATCGCTCGAATTGGCGTTGCAAAGAGGGATTCCAGCGGCTTCTTGGTCTGGCATCATCGATCTTTATGATTGGGTGCAGCAACACCCCGAAGTTGTTGCCGCAATGAACCAAAAGCCTGACTTTGATAAACAAGCCAGCGGAAAAATCGACCAAGACGGTGCCAACGATGCTTTTTATAAATGGTTCGTTTTAAATTACGTGAACCAAGATGAAGCGCTTTTGAAACAAGCAGATCCATTGTCTCGTGTTTCAGATAAAAGCGGCCCACTCTTCCTCGCTAACTCCCTGCATGAATTAGTGCCCCTGACTGGCGTATATAAATTACAAAGTCAATTGGCTGAAAATGGGGTCCCAAGTGAAGTAAAACTTATCACTGGCACCGTCCACGGCGAGGGCTACGCGGATATCGCTTATTCATCAACGATTCAATTTTTAAAAGACAATCTATAAAAAAACGCCGCAGAGACTAATTTCTCTGCGGTCGTTTTTATATTTCTGGATAGTTTTCTAAGACATAATTTTCGGCTTTTTGACTCCATATACCGTCTGTCTCTGCTAAGATTTTTCCTAGATCTGATTGCTCATCGATGTCTGACACTTTTTTCAACTCTGATTGCTTATGGGTGTAAACGAGTTTTTTCCCGCCGCCAATTGCTGGCTGGTTCAGCGTGGTTTCACCCACCGCATCTAAGCCTAAAATATGTGTCACCACATTTGCCACGTGGACCTGCTTGTTTTCGATCAGCTTCACCGCTTTGCGCATATCTTCTGTATTGCCGCCAGAGGTCCCAACAAAGTGTGTAAATGAATAATGAACGTCATAAAAGTTTACATTCGCTGAAAATTCTTTGTCCTGCGGCCCTGCAAAGAAATTCAGACACCCATCAGGATTCAGCATTGCAGCCGCGTCACTAACGACTGGACCGACTGGAACCATGACAAAAATATCATCAAATCCGCCGCCGACCGTTTCCTTCAAAAGACTGACCTGATCGTCAACATCGCCGACATTCACATAAGAAACCTCAATGCCCTTTTGACTCGGATAAAGCTTCGAAGCCCGTGCCAATTTTTCAGGATCGCGATCTGTAATGACCAACTTCTTCGGATTGAGCGGCCCATGCAATGCGTAATCAATCGCCAACAACCCCATTGGACCTGTTCCGCCCATGATCAATAGATTGCCGCCTTCTTTGATCCCCATCTTATGTTCATAAGAGCCTTCTTTTAAATGATAATTCGCTTCGAAGGCACCAATCACACACGACAAAGGCTCGATCAGCGATCCTTCAAAATACGTATCTCCCTTGTATGGAATCAAACAATCCTGATTCATCACATCTTCTGAGATCACGATATAGGTGGCATCGCCGCCTGTATAAGGATACGAATAGCCGGGACAATCTGGACGATCCGGTAATTGAAGATTTGCCTGTAATACATAGCGCTCACCCTTTTTATATTTGTGCGCCCATTTTCCGCCTACTTCCAACAGCTCGCCACAAAACTCATGACCGACAATAATTGGCTCTTCGGCAAGATTATTTGGCGCCTTTTTATGGTCGGCACCCTGGTTCGCTAATTTCCATGTTGACATACAAATACTATCGGTGATGACAGATGCTAAAATTTCATTTTCTTTGATTTCAGGTAATTCAAATTCCTCCAAGCGCAAATCTTTCTTACCGTATAAACGCACTGCTTTTGTTTTCACTGCTATTCCCCCTAAAATTACGACTACTTAAGCTAAAATTCCTAACCAATAACCAAGAATACCGACCGCAAACAACACGAAGATCAAGACGATCGGGCTGACTTTTTTCTTCAATAAATACATCATCAATAACGTCAAACCTAATGCAGGCAATCCCGGCACCAAATCATCCAAGACATTCTGAACCGTTGTAATAACTGTTTCGCCATCTGAACCAGGTGTTCTGGATACCACCAATGGAATGTTGATCGTTGTCCATTTTGTGACTAAAACACCCATGATGAACAATCCTAAAATCGTCGCTCCCTCAGTTAATTTTTGCAGCAAGTTGCCGGAGAGGTCTTTGACGATATCCATTCCTTTGCTGAAGCCATATGTGAGACCGAACCATTTCATCGATAAACGGATCGCATTGAAGGCCACGAAGAACAAAATCGGTCCCATCGCATTTCCCGACAATGCCAAGGATGCACCCAACGCCGCCGTGATCGGTCGCAATGTTCCCCAAACCAACGGATCGCCTACACCTGCCAGCGGTCCCATCAATCCAACCTTCAAACTATTGATCGTTCCATCATCAATGTCCGCTCCGCTTGCCCGCGCTTCCTCCATCGCCATCGTCACACCGATGACCGGTCCGCACACTGCCGGAGTCGTATTGAAGAATGTTAAATGTCGTTTCAACGCTTCCGACTGTTCTTCTTTTGTCTTATACACGCGACGAATCGTTGGGATCATATCCACACAAAAAGCCAAGGCGTGAATTCGTTCAAAGTTGAAGGAGGCTTGCTGAAAGTTTGAAAAAACAAAGGTGGTCATCAAATCTTTCCTCGTTAACTGCGACTGTGCATAAATATCTTTCTTTGTTTCTACCATTGACGTGTTTTCCATTTTTCCTGCCCCCTTAATTTTCTAATTCATCATCGGCCAATTCGCCAGCAACGACCGCCGCCATCTGATTGCCTTGACCCTCATTTTTCTTAAAGTTGGGATTTAGCTGCACATAGACTAACGCTGTGATCAAACCAATGATCCCGAAAGCCAATAAACTGAATTCTAAGTAACCGCCCATCACAAAACCAAGATAGAAGAATGGCATCAAGTACGCCACGCTCATCATATTCAGTACCATCGCATATCCGACTACTACGATAAATCCGCCGGCTACCGCTAATCCGCCTGTAATTACATCTGGAATCATGTTCAACATATTCGTGACCATCTCCGCACTAACGAATGCTGCTACGATCGTGGCTGGGATCGCTACCCGCAAAGCTTGGATGAATAAGGCACTAAAATGCAGGAAGATGATTTTATTAAAATTCGCTTTTTCCGCTTCACGATCCGCTGCATGCTGGAAGGCTACCGTGATCGTCCGCGCGATGTCCGTCAGCACTTGCCCGGCTGCCGCAACAGGTAATGCGATCGCGATCCCTGATTGAATGTCCTGCTGGCCCACCACAACCAAGATCGTAGAGATGACACTTGCCAACGCCGAATCTGGTGATTGCGCCGCGCCGATATTCATCCAGCCTAATGCGATCAATTCCAAGGTCCCGCCTAAGATGATGCCTGTAGTCACATCGCCTAAGATCAACCCCACCATCGTACAGGCGATCAATGGCCGATGGGTTTGAAATTCGTCCAATACACTGCCCATCCCACACACACATGAAAAAAGAAAAATAAGTACAATCTGTAACGCTGATAATTCCATTTTTGTGTCCTCCTCTTACTATCGCTAGTTAAAATCCGGCTTCCTTCAGTTTTTCTTCAAAATTACCTTTTGGATCGGTCGCCACGACCCGTAAATCCAGCTCCACACCTGATGCCTCCAGCTTGCGAAATGCATCTGCTTCTGTTTGATCAACAGAGACAGCTTTGGTGATTTGCGTGCGTCCCGTTTTGAATTGCATCCCTCCGATGTTGATAGATGTGATCGGCACGTTCATTTCGACCAATTCCAACACTTCCATTGGGTTCGTGAATAAATAAAAGACTGTTTCGCTCGCATATTTTGGGTTGTGATAGACCTTCATTGCCTTTTCCGGATCAACGATATTTACTTTGATTCCAGGAGGCGCTGCTTGCTTTACCAATGTTTTACGAATGTCATCATTCGCCACTTCTTTACTGACCACAATGATTCGTTTTGCCCCTGCTTCCTTTGCCCAAACCGTTGCCACCTGCCCATGGATCAAACGATCGTCAATTCGTGCTAAGTTGATCTTCATCTTAGAAATCCTCCTCTTCTTCAATCAATTGCTGCTTAAACGCTTTCACTGTATCGCAAGGAATGCTTGTAGCATGATTCACAATATCCTGCAAACGACTTCCCAGCATACTGGCTACCTCCAAGACGATCGGCAGCGACATGCCCGACACGACTTCGATCTCACGCTCTGGATGCTTCATCGCCACCGCGCAGCTGGCGTTATAAGGCGTGCCGCAAAATAAATCCGTCAATACTAGATAGGACGCTTCCTGATCCTTCATCGCTGCAAAAACTTTTTCCTGAATCGTGTCCAGCCCTTCTTCCTTCAAAAATTCCACGGATTCAAAATCTGGCAATGCCCCAAAAATCATTTCTGCTGAATTTTTCATTTCGTGGGCCAGCTTCCCGTGTGCTACCAAAATTACTTTGTTCATATGTCCCTCCTTAGTCGTTTTCCTGATCTGCGAAACGTTGCACCAACAACTTTTTAACTCTTCATTTTGCTCCACCGATTGCTAGTTTCAGTGGAGCAAAAGTGATTACCCTCTTGTCTTGCCTCCAGCAACATTGACCGTCACACCGTCCACGTAACTTGAGCGTCCAGAAATGAAGTATGCGACTAAGTCAGCCACTTCACGCAATTTTCCGTCGCGACCTAGCGGGATCGTCTTTGTATTGGTATAACCCGCTCGCAGCTGCTCCACCGAAATTCCTCGAGTATACGCCAATGCCGTTTCGTATTCGATCGTGCGCAGCCCCGTCTCTTCCATGATTCCCGGAGCGATACCAACGACACGAACACCCTTTTTACCTAATTCTTTCGCCCATGAACGTGTAAAGCTGTTCACCGCCGCTTTGGTCGCCGCGTATACGCTTTGACCCTCTGACCCTTCTAGTCCGCATTCTGAAGACATATTGATGATGACGCCGTAGCCTTGATTCACCATTACTCGACCAACGGCTTGGCCCATCAAGTAAACCCCTTTTTGATTGATAGCAATCATCTTATTAAAAATGTGCTCGTTGATTTGAAATTTCCCGTCTTCAGTCATTTCCTCATCGACCAATAGTGCCGGGATGTTGATTCCTGCATTATTAACCACTGCATCGATTGTTTGAAATTTGTCAACGGTAGTAGCGATTGTTTTTTCAACTGATTCTGGAGAGGTCACATCCGTTTGGCTAAAAACCAATTTCTCATGTGTGAATGCACCTTCTCGCAGATCAGCATTGACCACGTTGATTCCCAATTCGCATAATTCTTTAACAATGGCCGCTCCGATACCAGATGACCCTCCTGTGACAACGACTGTTTTCCCCTGAACATTTAACCAATCCATCGTGAACGCCCCTTTTTAACATTTGTGATTTGAATTTAACATTTGTTGCACCTTTATAGTAAAGGCAAAAGAAAACGTTGTCAATCACTTTTTGCAACTTTTTTAAAACGAAATCACAAAAGTGCCAAAAAGTACAAAAAAACGGATAAGCTTTACACTTATCCGAGTGGCTTTCATGCTTATTCATAAACCAATTCCATAATCGTCTCTTGCTGCTCTGCTGGAATCTCCTCATCGCTAAGGTAGTACTCATACGACGTGCCGATAAATTTTCCGCCGATCCGCTTGATCTCATCCAGCATGGCGAAATAAGGATCGGTCATCTCCTCGTATCTTCCAACATACAAATAAGACAGCGCCTTATAGGACGGTAGAAAATAGCTGTCACTGGCAATCGTAGAAGCATTTTTCACTTCCTCTGCGACAGGAAATCCGACTTCCATCTTGACACTTGTTTCATCCACTCCGCCGCTTTCGTCCATGTTCTTATACGACACGAAGGGCGTGCTTAGAATCTGTATCCCTTGCTCCTGAATAAATCCACCTAATTTCATAAAGGTGGGGCCAATGACCTGTGGGATCTCCTCAACTTTTACGGTGAAGCTTTGGGAAAGAATCCATTGTTCTGGTTTTACGATTTGTTCGAAGTGCATCTTTCTCTCCTCCTTTTCTCTTAGTTTATCGAATCAAGTTGCCAGAACATGTCATATTAAAAATGATTCTCGTAAAAAGCGGCGACGTGATTGAGGACTTTTTCGCGAATCCAGCTTGGTCCGAGAATTTCGACATTTTTCCCTAATGGAATCAAAAAGCGATACAGATCGTCAAATTCCGCAAACTCCAAGGCAGCATCAAAGCTGCTGTCAACGTTATCCTGCCACTCAAAATCCGCAAACTCGGCATACTTTTTATAGGCGATCCGCTTGCTGAAGCGCAATTGAACAGATAACCGGGGAAATACTACGACTTCTTCAGGAAAGTCGTAAGTGATCCGCTCCTTTAAAACAACTTGCTTGATTTGTTTGAGGGGAAAGAGCATCCATTCTTTTTTCGTCAATTCCAAGGCTAACAAATACCAGGTCTGATACTTATACAGCACACGTTTAGGCGCCAAAGACAACAAACGTGTTTGCCCATATTCCGTATGATACACACAGTCGACCTCGCAATGATTGAATAACGCTTCTCTGATTTTTTCGAATGTCTGACTGGTAATTTCTGTCTGACTCAGATCGACCTCCAGCCACTCGCTCCAATCATAGACTGTCCCCATTTTTTTCAATAGTTCTTCTGTGTCAGCCAACCCTACTGATTGCAGCAAATGCAGCGCTAAAAACAAGTCGTCCTGCTCCTCTTTTTCAATCAACGCGTGGCTCACCTGATAAGAGTCATCCAGAAAAATCCCGCCGTTGCGCCCTTTATTCGCATACACAGGCACGCCCGCTAAACTCAGTGCATCCACATCGCGATAGATCGTTCGAACTGAAACTTGGAAACGTTCCGCCAATTCCTTTGCAGTTACTTGCTTGCGGCTCAATAAAATCAAGGTCGTTTGAAGCAATCGAATTACTTGCATGGCTCCTCCTTAAATAGAAAAAGACAGGTTTCCCTATCTTTTCAATACTTCCCGCGCCGTTTCTTCTGTCGTGACCAATACATTGATGTAGCGGCCTTTGAGTGCACTGGCGATCGCGTCGGCTTTATCCACTGCTTCTGCTACACCGATCCGATACGGTGCCCGTTTTAATTCAGCGATGTCGATCCCGATCAATCGGTCATCTAAGGTATTATCAATGTGTTCGCCTTCGATATTATAAAAGCGGGAAACAACATCCCCGACTACCTTTTTACCTTCTAAATACGTCAAAACATCTTCTCCATAGAACTGTTTCCAGCTTTCACTCGCCTTTAACGTAGGAGAACCGATCCCTAAAATCGCCACATCGATCTTCCGCCAATAATCAATCAGCTCTTGGTTGAACTCGTTTTCCATCAATGCCTTTTTCAACGCGACTGTTTCAGGAAAAGCAGGCGAATCAATCAACAAGGCACGACCATTCAATTTTTTCGATGCTTCATACGTGATCGTATTGACATGAAAATCACTGATGAGGCGTCCAGAGGGCCCGCCGATCATCGGTACACACAAAATATTCTCAGCATCGTATTGACCTAATCCTTCTGGGATAGCAGCCATCGTCTCTCCCCATGAGAACCCAAAGATCATCTCATCTTTAATGATCTCTGTTATGTATTCCCCTACGCCTTGAGCCAATAACTTATCCTTTTGCGTGCGGCTCAGATCTGTGCCCGCTTGGACGATGATCGCTTTTTCCAGACCAAATTTTTCTTGAAGCTCTTTTTCTATACTATACGTTCCTGCCTTGTCATAATTGATCGAGATGTTGACGATCCCTTCATTACGAGAACGCTTCAGCAGACGGCTGATCGTGCTGCGGTGGATATTCAGCTCTTTAGAAATCTGACTCTGATTTTTATCTTCTTGGTAATACATTTCAGCAATACGAACCAATAATTTATCTTCTTCTTTTTGCACGGACTCACTCCTCTCAAATCACATTTGTGAAAAACATGAGTTAATGTGATTATAGCGTGTCTTTTATCGAACTTGCAAGCCTTTTCCATTACGAAAAATCCCGTTCGCTCAAAAGCTGAACGAACGGGAGAGTCATTCTCTATTCTTTTACGCTGCGAATAATATAGTACCCTTTGTCTTTTGCTGCGATCTCCGCATTGCCGAAGACCTCTTCCATCTTACTTTTCGCACTCGGTGCCCCTTGTTTTTTTTGAATGACGATCGTCAACGTACCGCCTTCTTTTAACAAAGGTGCCGCCTCGCTTAATATTTGATGAACGACTTTCTTTCCTGCACGGATCGGCGGATTACTGATGATCGCCGCGTATTCCTTTTGGTGCAGCGTCTCGTAAATATTCGATTGATGAATATCCGCTTCAATGCCGTTTCGCTTCGCATTGCCTTGTGCCAGCTCCACCGCTCGATTGTTCACATCGATCATCTCAACGGGATGCCCCGTCTGATAAGCCAACGCCATCCCGATCGGGCCATACCCGCAGCCGACATCTAACAAGGTCCCTTCAGGTAATTCACTCGCGTCAAAATGTTCGATCAACGCCCGTGAGCCGTAATCCACTGTATCACGCGAGAACACCCCGCTGTCTGTTACAAATTGAAAATTTTTCCCTGCTAATTCAAAAGACCATTGATGCAGGTCGTGTGCGGTCTCAGGATTTTCAGAATAATAATGATTTGCCATAATTCTACCCTTCTGCTAGTAATATTTCTTTGATATCTCGTGCAATCAGTGCGCCTAAGAAATGATAGCCTTCTTCTGATGGATGAAGACCGTCATAGGATTGGACGAACTCATTGGGTTTTGGATAAACCGTCATATGATGATAGAGGTCAATCACATTCACGCCTGATTCTGCCGCCACCATTTTTGCCATCTGCGCAAAAAGTTGCTGCCGCTCGTTGTCTCCCGCAGTATAAATCGCTGTGTTGATGTAGCCAGTCGTCAATAAAATAACTTTTGACGCGTCAAAGGATTCAATCATCTCTTTCAGATTTTCACCAAAAGCTTCCAGTGAATTCTCGTGTGTCAAAGAATCATTGGTCCCAAACGAGATCACAACAAAATCACCCTCAGCATCCACAGCCTCTTCAACTCGAGCCAAACCATCTGAAGAAGTCTCGCCTCGTTTTTCTAATTTCACGATGGAGTAGCCTGGAAATCCCATCTCCGTCAATTCATCAATGATATATGTGTCTAAAATATCACTGGTTTCACCATTCATGACACCTGCCAATAAACTATCGCCAAATAAAACGATTTTTTTCATTACGTTGTCCTCCTCGCGCTAGTATCGGTTCTATCATAGCATGAAACACGAAAATTATTCAGCCAAATAGCGCGGGCCGAACTCGTCTCTCGCCTTTTGGCTGTATTTCTGTACAAATGTCGTTTTCGCCTCGGTATAGGCATCCCGATCGTGCTCAAACCTTTCCTTTAACGATTGCTTCAACACCCCATACTGCTCTGCGATTTCTGGATGTACCTGTAAATAATCACGAAAATACAATTCGTCCCAGTCCCCCACCGTTTTCACATGCAGGTGATACACCTTCTCCGCAAACCCAGCAGGTGTGTATCCCTTGTTCAAATCCAGCGTTTGGTTTTCTGCGTCCTTAGCCATCACCGTCCAGCCATCCGCCTCAAGCAAATCAGCGATGCGTGGCAGTGGATAATCCACAGGAAATTCCAACAATATATCTACGATTGGCTTCGCGATCAATCCCTCTACAGACGTACTGCCGATGTGCGTGATCCGCTGGACATCAAACTCCCTGAACAATTCCAGCAACTTGCGTTTTTCTTCCTCGTACCATTCTGCGTACTTCGGATCGTGTTCATCCAAAACGATCGGGAACAATTGCCACAATTCTTCCAGCGTCATATCTGACAACTCTTTTATAGTCCTCACCGCTTTCTTTGATTTTATTTCTTCTATCATACACTTTTTTTATGCTGCTCCTTTAATTTTCTTAATATCCCGATTATTTTCTCCCACCCAACTAAAAATATGATGAAACTCCTACCATTCTGATAGCTTTTTACTGTTTTTTTCGGATAGAATGACCTATAGCTCTTTTTTAAGGGAAAATATTCGGATTTCTTGGAGTTGGAGCAATTCTGACTACGTTTTTTATGTTAGAATAAGCGCAGTTATCAAAGGATGTCTGTTTACACGTTCCGTTGCCGAGTCTCCTTTTAGAGGAGGACAGGCGGCAATTCTATCTCCATGAATGAGGTCCATTTACAGAATGATAAACAGCATGAATACCTTACTATGAATAAGGAGGCTGCTATGAACGAAAGAGGGAATTATTACCGGATCGCCCGGAATGAATGGCAAGATTTCTACACACCTGGAAATACGCCGTTGACCCAAGCTGAGTTGGATAGCATCAAAAGTTTGAATGACCGCATCTCCATGAAAGATGTGGAGGATGTTTATGTGCCATTGTGTCACCTGATCCACCTATATATGAAGGATTTTGAATCACTGACCTTAAGCAAAGGGTTGTTTCTGCACCGCTATGTAAAAATGCCGCCATTTATCATCGGGATCGCTGGTAGTGTGGCTGTCGGAAAAAGCACCACCGCTCGTTTATTGCAAACCTTATTAGACCGCTTGTTCAAACATCAAAACGTACAATTGATCACCACTGATGGGTTTCTCTATCCAAACGCTGTTTTAGAAGAACGCGGAATCATGGATCGCAAAGGATTTCCTGAAAGCTACGATATGGAGAAACTGATCGATGTATTGAATGAAGTGAAGTCGGGGAAAGAAAACATTCCCATTCCAAAATATTCTCATGATGTTTATGATATCGTCGAAGGCGAATTTGAAACCATCGATTCACCAGATATCTTGATCGTGGAAGGTATCAACACCTTGCAGCTTCCTGCCAACCAGCAAATCTACGTCAGCGATTTTTTTGACCTTTCGCTGTTTGTCGATGCTGATCCGCAAATGATCGAACGCTGGTACTTGGAACGGTTTGAATCCTTATTAGATACCGCCTTTAAAGATCCTGACAATTACTATTATCAGTATGCCATTGGGGATCGCCAAGAAGCGTTGACCATGGCCCAAGACGTTTGGAAAAATGTGAACTTGAAGAATTTAGAAGAGTACATCTTGCCAACAAGAGGCCGAGCTGATATTATCTTGCACAAGGCAAAGCATCATATTATTGATGAAATTTATTTGCGTAAATACTAGCTTATAAGGAAAGCTTGCTTGCTTTCTTTTATATATAAAACTTGAAAAGGGGTAATAATTGTGACAAACGTTTCTGCCGAAATGACAAACGTAGAAAAAATCATCGTACTTGACTATGGTAGCCAGTACAACCAATTAATCACTCGTCGTATCCGTGAATTCGGTGTTTTCTCAGAGCTTATGAGCCACCGCATCACTGCTGAAGAAGTCAAAGCCATGAATCCAAAAGGAATCATCCTATCCGGTGGTCCTAACAGTGTTTATGACGAAGGAGCCTTCTCCATTGATCCAAAAATCTTTGAACTAGGCATTCCCGTTTTAGGTATCTGTTACGGCATGCAGCTGATCACGTACAACTTAGGCGGAAAAGTCGAACCTGCGAAAAACCGCGAATACGGTCAAGCAACCTTAGAAGTCATCTCTGATGATGCCGTTCTATTTACCGGCACACCAAAAGAACAAACTGTTTGGATGAGCCACGGTGACTTAGTAACTCAAGTCCCAGAAGGCTTCGAAAAAGTCGGCACCAGCAAAGACTGCCCGATCGCAGCGATCCAAGATACTAACCGCAACTTCTACGGCATCCAATTCCACGCAGAAGTGCGCCATTCAGAATACGGCAACGAATTGTTACGTCACTTTGCCCTAGATGTGTGTCAATGTAAAGGCGACTGGAGCATGGATAACTTCATCGAGATGCAAGTCGCAAAAATCCGTGAACAAGTCGGCGACAAAAAAGTCTTACTAGGCCTATCGGGCGGCGTAGACTCATCTGTCGTAGGTGTGCTTTTACAAAAAGCCATCGGCGACCAATTAACATCGATCTTCGTAGACCACGGTCTATTACGTAAAAACGAAGGCGAACAAGTGATGGAAGCACTCGGCGGTAAATTCGGCCTAAACATCATCAAAGTCGATGCCCGTGACCGTTTCCTAGATAAATTAGCCGGCGTTTCTGATCCAGAGAAAAAACGTAAGATCATTGGGAACGAATTCGTTTACCTATTCGACGACGAAGCAACCAAACTTGCTGGCCAAGAAGGCATCTCTTTCTTAGCCCAAGGCACACTTTATACCGATGTGATCGAATCTGGTACCGAAACAGCGCAAACAATCAAATCTCACCATAATGTAGGTGGATTACCAGAAGACATGCAGTTCGAATTGATCGAACCACTAAATACCCTATTCAAAGACGAAGTTCGCGAATTAGGAACACAGCTTGGCATGCCTGACTCCATCGTTTGGCGCCAACCATTCCCAGGACCAGGTCTAGGAATCCGCGTCCTTGGTGAAATCACCGAAGAAAAACTAGAGATCGTACGGGAATCAGACGCGATCCTACGTGAAGAAATTGCCAACGCCGGTCTTGACCGCGACATCTGGCAATACTTCACTGTCCTACCAGGCATCCGCTCAGTCGGTGTTATGGGCGACGGCCGTACCTACGACTACACAGTCGGTATCCGCGCTGTCACTTCCATCGACGGTATGACCGCCGACTTCGCACGTATCCCATGGGATGTCTTGCAAAAGATTTCTGTTCGGATCGTGAATGAAGTCGCACATGTTAACCGGATCGTGTATGATATTACGAGTAAGCCACCTGCAACTGTAGAGTGGGAATGACTTTTAAAAAACCAAGCATTATCAAGGGGTATCAATAGTCTATAGTAACTCTGTTTTTAGTTTATGTTTATGTCAAACATCATCAATAGTTATCAACATTTGGCATTTTAAATGGCATTAAAATTGGGAGCAATATAAAAGAGCTAGTCTTAGAACAAGGCTAGCTCTTTAACTATATATATTTGACTGTTTGCTGTAAGCAGTATTCCAATAGTATCTCCATGTTTGTATTTTTGCATTTTTTACAAGCTTCACAAAATTCTTCTATTTGTTTTCTATCAGCTCCACGAGCATCCGCTACAGGGAAAACAGTTACGTACTCTCCCTTTTTTGATTTAGTTTTTGCATATGGATAACCCATCTCTTTTAAGACATCTTCCAAATTTCTATTATTATATATAGGTTCAATATACTCTTTAAACCAATATTTGTTAAACATAATTTTATTTTTGTATGACTCTTGCGCACTAATATCTGCATCATCCAAATCCATTATCATGAAAATTTTACAATTTATCATTTCTTTTTTATTAAACTCAACAGAAGAAAAAGTTTTTACAAAATTCTTTATATTTTTAAATCTAAAATCTGTCAATAGATTATCCAATGAACCAATCTGTATACTAGATCTCCCTTTATCCCTAGAGACTATTTCTATAGGTAAACGCAGATTTGACTTAATAAATTGAGCTATGGTTAACTCACTTTTTCCATGAACAATAATAATTGCTTTTGTATTATTCCCCATAAGCTTTTTCCTGAATCATTTGATTAATTTCTTCAAAATCAATATCAAGAGGTATAGGAATACCTTCAAAAGCACCTTTTAGATACTGGTTCTGAAAATTATTATTCTGCGATAAAGTTGTATTATCATAATCTCGAAGATTTTTTATTTTTTTATTTCCTTCATAATCAATTGTTATAAAGTATACTGATTGTTTTGGTAGCTCTTTCAACATAAGTGTATCATGTGTAGTAAATACTAATTGACCATTAATATCCTCTGAAAGGCTATCTAACAAATGGTTCATCAATATATCATGTATTCCGTTATCAATTTCATCTATGAAACACACGCCTCCATCAACAACATTTAAAAAGAATGGAAGTATTTCTAAAAGTTGCTTTGTACCTTTCGATTCAAGATTAAATGGCACATCTACGAGGTTACCATATATACTCTTCTTCAAATACAATTTATATTCAATCTCATCATTTATTGTAATTTTTTTATAAAATACATCTTTAATATCTACATACAAACTAGAAAAATATTTATATAAAATTTTTTCTGTTTTATCAATTTTTTTCTCTTCTGAAGACTTTACACTACCATTTGAAAACTCAGAAAGTAAACAAGCTTCTTGTGAAATGGTTGTATAAGATCCAGTAGAAACAGAAATACGTGAAAAGAAACCAATAACTTCTTTAAGTCGATTCTTAATATTTTTGTTAATGTAAGATTCGTTGAGTTCCTCTTCCATTGCCTTAAATATAGAAATAAACGAATGTTTTCCCCAAAGCTTCTGTAACCTGATTTCCAATTCTTTTCTTACATCTAACGTTAAAAATATACTTTTATTCAAATGAGACTTAACTTCATTCAAATTATTTTTTTCGATAGTATAAACATTTCCAATTCTGTCATTTATTGTATAATCAAGTTGCTCTTTAACTATTGTATTTTCATTATCAAAAGTTAATATATACTTGCCTTTTCGTTTACCTTGTAACAAAAAAGAATACTCTAATTGCATATTACTTTTTGTACCTATAGTTTTTGTTTCACCTATTATTCTTTTAATATTTGAAAATTGATTAGCTTTAATAAAGTCAGAAAATATTACCTGATCATCTAACAAAGAAGTATCTTTTTTTTCCATCAGAGCGTTAAATTTATTCAACTCATTACTAAATTCAACGGTATTCACTGATAGTCTTAGTATACCAAATGCTTCAATAATACTACTTTTTCCTGACCCATTTTCACCATAAATTGCTAAAAGATTCTTAGGATTATTCAATGATTTGGTCATATCGAAAGAGATTCTATTAAAAGACTTAAAATTTTCTAAAACTAATTCTGTAAACATGTTAATCACCCTTTCTAATACAAATTGTACTTCAATCAGCTCTTAATTACAAGACTAATCTATTGTATTATAAATTATTCTTTACGGTAATTCCTGTCATTTTACTCCCATCTTAATAGTAAATAACAACGAGACTATATGAAATATTTGTAGATCTGTTTCATCTGCAATAACTCCCACAACTATGTAGTACTTTTTAAGGATTCTCAGCTAAAAACTATTTTTCGTTTCGTCTGCATGTGAAACATAGAAACCCTTGTATATCAATGTTTATAAAGCTGTGTTTCATTTCGTTTCATGTCTCAAAACTTATTAACCTTTTGCAAAAGTAAAAAAAAGAGTGCCCCAAGTGAGCCCTGTAGCTCATTTAAAGGGTACCCTTAGTACGGTCACAAAACAACGGGGTGGGCTATTCTTTATAAATATCATACGTAGAAGTAAATCCATCTCTGTAGTTAAAAGTTACCAATCCATTGTTCCCGTCGACTGTTTCTAATGAAATTGAATCCACATATTCATTTTTATTAAATGTCATATTAGTATCAAACACTAAACTTAGTCCCATAGACCTTGGCTTTTCAAAAGGAAATTTTTCGTTATTCACATAAAACGAATACTCTCCTGTTTTTAAATCAAATACATATGTGTTGTCCTCTCTCTCTAGTGTCCATCTTCCAATGAAAATAATCGGAAGCTCTGAAAGTGTTCTTCCCTCATATATAACACGTTCACTATTTTTATTTTCTAGGTTATCTGCACTTGAATTATAGGACTCTTCACTCATGTATTCAGTATTCTTCTCTTTTAATTCAGATGATTCATTAACTTTTGATTCAGTTGCTTTTTTTACTACTTCACTTTTTCTATCTCCAATATTTGAACATCCCACAAGAAAAATAGTGAGAATAAATACAATCAGTTTTTTTAAATTTGACTTCATAATTTCTCCTTTTATATTATCAATTATCTATCATTTTCAAGAAAATCGTGAGTAACCACCTCTCCCCTATCGTTTTCAAAAGAAATTATACCAACTTTACTTTCTGTTAATTTGATGGACACATAAATAATTGGAGCAGAGCCACTCACTCTGAAATTACTATCAAAAATTAAATATTCTCCTTCCATTCTGGGATTAGAAAGCTCTGTCGTATCATGTCCAAATATCATCCTAGAGTTATCGTCTTCTAGTATAAATGAAATCCCTCTATTCTTAATTCTCCAATTCCCTTTGAATTTGCTAGGTATCAAATCAGAAGATTCAGATCTAGAAATATCAGCACCATTTGAAACTTCTTGTATAATTCTACCAAAGATATGATTAGCTTGAGTTGGTTGTCCATCAATTAGGGTAAGGGTGTACTCCGTTTCCAGTGGCTCTTTTAAGCTTACTGTTATCCCCTCTCCCACCTTCTGCTGAACAGATAGGCTAATTGCTTTCAGATGTTCAATTGCTTCTGATATAGCTTGCTTATCATTTGGAATAGACTCATCAACATAATAAGTAATCCTTGTACCATTGCCATTAATTTCGGTCGTTAGATAACCTTTATAAGGCAATTGATCATAGTTACTGATAAAGTAGCTGAGTTGCTCATCTTTGGTAAAATTTGATTTAGCATCATCAAAAGTTACACTACTATTCACAATATTACTAAAACCATCTCTAAGCTCTTTATTCTCTGTTTCTTTAAAGTATAAGTAATTATTCGGATTCCCTTGATTCTGGCTAGTTATTAACACTTTGGGTACTCCTGAATTAATGGTAAAGAAATAAACATGCTTCGATAAATGGTCTTGTGCCTCTGCATCCGAATAAACAGCTACTAAAGAATAACCTGATTCTTCTTCACCACTTTCTGACCAGTTTAAAACTATTGGCGTGTTACCAATAACCGCCTGCCACTTATTGTTATTCAGAACTGAGTCAGGGAGTTGTAAACCGTATAAATCAACATTATTATTCGGACTGTACTGTTTATACGTCTGATTCATGGTTTGTCCCCAAGTATTCATGAATGACTTGAGTTCATTATCTTTGCTATTACTCCATAAGCTTTGTCTAATCTCTTTTAAATTCTCACTTTCTTTAGTTGATGGGGCTTTATTTTTGTCCATTAATGTATTACTAGATTCTAGTTTATTTTCATTTAAATTGTTAGATTGATTTGTAGAACTATTTTTATTACATCCTGCAATGATAAATAGTATACTCACTAACAAAAAACTAGTTAATAAAAATTTTTTCATGGTTTCACTCCTCAACCTAATCAATAGTATAATAAATTATTTTCCTCTAAAATACCATTGGTTTCCTCTTCTAATTTGTCTAACTTAGTTCGGATATCCCAAGCTTTCTCAGAAAATTTTCCACCTTTCTTTTTGTACCCTTGAACTTTCTCTTGTAACAAATCAAGTTGCTTTGATTGCAATGCCATTATCTTATTCCCATCTTTATATATGTTGTTACTCAGATACCAAGGAACTTTGTAATCATTAATCATTTTATTAGCATCTTTAATCTTTCGTTCAGCTCTATTTAATACTTCTTTTATTTCCTCTGGACTTTTATCTTTATACTCTATCCCTAAGTTATCAAAGGCATTTTTTGTTAATTGTTGCGAATCTGATTCCAAATAGAAAACTATCTCATCAATTTGAGAATCGGTATCTTTTATAGTATTTACAGAGTTCCAATAGACTTCCCTAAACTCACTGTGAGCCCACTTTTCAGCATCAATTGAACTATTTGACCAGCTCGGAAAAATTGCAATACCAATTATAACTAATACGATACCAAAGACAAATTTCTTAGGACTTTTATTACCTTTTTGCTTATTTTTTACAACATCATATAGTTTTGTCAATCCTAAAATAATAACAATAGCCCCAAATAATTTTAATACAAAAATCACTTTACATTCCTCCTATACCAAAGATATGTCTAAAAAATTCAACGGATGGTGTCTTCGAAAACACCACATATATACAAATTATACTATAGCATTGTTTTTATATCAACGTGTTGAGGTGACATCTGTGGAAAGAAAAGTAGAAGTTCAACTAAAAAAACTTGTTGCAGAAAGAAATATATCTCTTCGAGAACTTGCTAGACTATCTGATATAGAACCTTCTATTATTAATAAACTGGCAAATAATAAACATGAAAGAATATATTTGCCTCATATTGAAAGAATTGCCGAATCTTTAGATATTGATGACATTGGTTTAATCTTAAAAATTGTACCTAAAATCGATAACATTTAGACTCTGAGAGGCTCTGGGAGGCTCTGGGAGTCCCTCTAAGCCATTTTATTGATAGGCAAACAGAAAATAGCAGATGACTATTTCAACGCTTTGTATCGCTCCTTATCATCCAAAGATAAGGTTAAAACCTTAGAATATATGATGTTATTAAAGAGGCAAGAAATGGAATGCAATGAGTTCAAATAGAAACACCCATCCGATTAGGAAGGGTGCTTTTTGTTCTTTATATTAAACTGGTAAATAAACCTATCACCAGTAGTTTCAATTTTAGTTAACTCTTCTTTACTATATAGGTCATTCATTACCTTCACTAGATTAAGAGGCTCATCAGAATTGTATGTAATCCCCTTACCCTCAACAATATCCAGTTCTCCTAAAGTCATCTTATAGTAATTAGGAAGCCAATTTCCTCCCTTAAATACTCTGGAAGATATCACTTTAACAAAGCCCATTTTCTCTAGTGATCTGATGTTCTTAGCACTTCTTCCAGTATTACTATCATTGCCCATGTCAGCTAAAGTTGCGTGAGTACAATAAAATACTCCATCACTGCCACTATATTTTTTAGAATGACACAGTAAACTAAAGAGAAGATATCTTAGATTTTTTCTTTGAATAGATAAGATAATATCTAACTCTTGTCTATAGAAAGTAACGTCACTAGACTTCATGCTAAACGAATAATCACCATCATAAACCATCTCAATTACACGCCGTGTTTCATCTTTCAACCCTCGCAAGTTCCACCTTTGATCTAAGAATTTTCTTATCTCAGAGTTTTTAAACGTATTTTGGATTACATTGAAGACCACTTGGTACGTAGCCTCTATGTCATTTCCCTGATACTTTAAGATGCGAGATGCGTGGAACGTAAAATAGTTCCTACTACTTGGTTCTGACAAGCATCCATCTTCAAGAGTTTTTTTCACGTAAGTATAAACGCTTTGGTTATTATGCTCCTTCAGACTGATATTTTTACGATGTACGCTTTTTTTCTTGTCAGTTGTCAATCGATGTTTAGTCATAACTGAACAATCTTTCAAGACATTTTCTTTGAACTCATTCAAAGACTGGGGTTCAATAGACAAAAAATAATCTATAGGTAATGGTTCTAACGTCCGATTGTCAACATAGTAACAAAATTCTTCTGTTTTCAAATGAATACCCAAAGGTAATTTGACTCCAAGTCCAGTAGTGGGTCTTCTTTCAATGCGATGAATTGTTTCTCCCATCTGGGAAAGGACTTCATAATAGAAGTTTTCAAGTTCCTGTTCTCGAATAAATCCGTCAAAATAAAGATCAACATGATAGCCCTTTAACCCTGAATACCAAACATGAATGTCTTTCATAGGGATACCATAATAAGAATGAAGCATTTCTATCAATTCTATAGTTGTCCACCTTCTATCTCCCTCTTCTATAATATCGACATCAAAACACATAAATTTAGTCAAACCACCTGAACCTAATTTTATTCCTAATGTGTATTCTCCATTTAAATGTTTTCTAACTCTCCACTCGTTTAATTGAACCTTGTTATCAATAGTTGTTAGAAATTTAACATCCTCTCCTTGTTTCACTTGGAAAAGGTATTCCTTTCTATAACTAATTAACAGTCTGTCCATTTGCTTTACTACTTTATCCTCTATCTGCTTTGTATATATATTTTCCATACTTATCCTCCTATAATTTTTAATAGTTTTGTTTTAATTTATCTTACTAGTAATAAATAAAGATACTTGTAAGACATAGTCAACACTGCCTACTAAGCATAAATTCATCTAAATCTGATTTTTTTATACGCTTAGTGCCTTCTATTATTGTTATAGGTAAATCATACTCATTGATGTATTTAGCTAGAGTATTTCGGGATACTGACAGATAGTCACAAGCATCTTTTATAGTTAAATAACCTGAAAAATGATTGTTAGGATTAGACAAAGTAGCTAACAGACTTTTTAATTCTATAAGCTCTCTATTTAAAACTTCTTGGATTGCTCTCTCAAGTAGACTATCCAGAGTAATTTCTTCTATACTATTCATGGAATGTCCTCCCTTCTATTGTTTGATCATAATTATCACCGCCTCTCTTAGTTGATATACATAATATAGCATGTATCTACAAAATAATCAACACCTAATTGTGATTTTTTTAAAAAACGTATTTACAAAATCACAATTAAGTGATAATATGTTTTTAGAAAGAGGTGATGACTATGGAAGAAAATAGTAACTTGAAGGTTGGATTTGCTCTTAAGCGTATTAGACAAATGAAATCTATTGAAGGAAAAAAATATACTCAAGCGATGATGGCTAAAGACTTAGGAGTCGGACAGTCATATATTGGAGGTCTTGAAAACAACACACGAACTCCATCATTCAAGACTTTGATAAAGATTGCAGATGCTTTGGGTATCGGTCTCCGTAACTTAATTGATCTATGTGAATACCAACGTCTTACAGAACTATATTGCCAACCAAGTAAAGATGGAACACACAACCTATTATCTCCAGAAAAATTATCCAATATAGGTACACCTGAAGCATTTGCCTTTAGAGATGTTAGTAAATCTTTCGATTACGAAAATCTTAATTTTAAATTAGGAGAATTTTTAGATAATGTTGATGTTAAGAAGAAGATATATGAAGGAGAAAGCATTCCTTATATAGACTCAACTAATTTATCAGACATCATATCTAAGGGAATTAATAAACAAAAGAACATTTTCTTTAATAACCAAAAATTGACCGATGGACAGATATTAGGTCTTAATCAATATTTAGAAGCAATTACAAATCAGAATAATGGAGGTGTTTAAGATGGAGCGATATTAAGCGTAACATCTTAAAATAAACAGAAACTAAAAACGAGATTTGCTCCTATTATTGCTCCCAATAGCAAATAACTATTGAACAATATTCTAGGAGGAAAAACATGACTGCAATAAAAAAATACACAGATAAAAAGGGAAATACAGCTTACAAGTTTCAAATTTATCTAGGGATAAATCCTTTTACTGGAAAATCAAAGAAGACTACTAGGACAGGTTTTAAAACCAGAAAAGAAGCTTCTCTAGCTTATTCAAAGTTAAAAATTGAAGCAGAAAAAGGGAATATCTTTAGGGACAAAAGAAAACCTACTTTTAATGAGCTTTACGAACTATGGTTTGATACACATAAACTAAAAATTAAACCTAATACGCAAGACTCAATTGAAACTATATTTAAAAAGAGAATACTTCCTCATTTTGGGCATATGAAAATTGATAAGATAACGCCAATTATGTGTCAAAAGATATTAAATCAATGGGCTAAAACTTATAGGTCTTTTAATGAAAATAAAATACGATTCAGTATGGTTATGAACTATGGAGTAAAAGTAGGCTTAATAGATTTTAACCCAATGGATAGAGTAGATACACCTAAAGCACAAGTTCCCCCCTTGGAAAAAACAGGAAATTTTCTCTCGAAATCCGAGTTAGAAAATTACATGACTTATATAAAACAAGAATGTGATACTAAAATGTATACTTTTTTCAGGGTTATTGGGTTTACTGGCATTAGAAAAGGAGAAGCTCTTGCATTAACATGGAATGATATTGATTTTGAAAAATCAACTTTGCAGGTCAATAAAACTGCTTACTACAGAGCAAAAATTAAAGGCTATAGTACGGATAGTCCTAAAACGAAGAGTTCTATAAGAACGATTAGACTTGATAACATTACTCTTGATGTTCTTCGAAAATGGAAAAACGACCAACTAAAAACCTTACTGTCTGTTGGCATAAGAGTAGACAACAAAAATTGTTTAGTATTTTCAAAGATGACGAAGGAACGTGAGTTAGAATATATAAACAATTCAATTCCTAATAGAGAACTTAATAAAATAATAGCAAAGTACAACCTAACTCCTATAACAGTTCATGGACTAAGACATACTCACACTACACTACTAGCAGAGTCAGGCGTAATTCCTAATACTGCTATGAAACGCTTAGGTCACTCAAAAATCGAAACGACATTGGGCATCTACACTCATGTAACTGAAACAATGGAAGAAGAAGGATTAGACCTTTTTGAAAAACATGTCGGTTTTTAGTACGATGGCATTAATTTTGGCATTAAAATCCCATCCTCAAACGTTAGTTAGCGGTACAAACCCTTATATATCAACTTCCTACTCCTTAGAAAACAATTTAGCAACTAATGAGTGGGAATAAAAGAGTAAGTGAAGTTGGCGCCGCAATACTGATTTAACAATGTTTTTGAAGTTGTAAAATGGATAAGAATGGGAAATCTAAATACGTTCCCCACCAGAATTCCCACCAACTTAATCAATAAATAGCTATATAATTAGCTCGACGAGTCGAAATACTTCGGTATTTCGGCTTTTTTAAATATTTTTTCTTACACATTTTATGGTTCTGTTTTCTTTATAAAAAATTGTCCTATACGATATAAAAAAAGACCATAAAAATACCGACCTCCAGAAGTTAGCTCTTTGGGGGACGGTACATATTTTATTAGCTTATTCAAGCTTAGTAGATTGATCTTAAATATTTTGAATCAAATATTCAATAAAAAACGAGGAGTTAGTCCAATGAGTGTCTATTGTATTTATAGAAACAGCTTTATCTACCCAGTGTATAGACAAATTTAACTCATCAATAAAATCAGCTAATTTATCTAGATGCCTTAAAGAGCGTTCCTCAAACACCTTATTCTTTTTCAAATATTGTTTCAAATCTAATATTTTTTTTCTATTTGAAATATCATCTATTTTATTTTCAGCATATTGTATTTTTATCTTTTTATCGTTCGTAATTATATACTTCGAAAAGCTACTTTCATTTCCATGTAAATTCGATAACAGAAATTCATTTATGAGGGATTCGATTGTTGCTCTTAATAAATATCCTGTTGCGTATGGATAATCTTTAATTTTGATAAATTGTATTTCTTTCAAAAGGTCTTTACATTTACTTGGTTTCATACTGTCATAAATAGTCTGATCAATTGGATTTAGATTAGTCTTGGGTTTTGGCTTAAATGGTTTAGTTGGTGTTTGAGATGGCGAACTTTCAGTTATACTTGTTCCCTCTTTATTCTTTTCATCGTTGGATTCATCAGGACTAGTTGCTTGTCCTGACTGATTTGGATTTTGATTATTACTTTTGGTAAAATCTTCATTTGTGTCCTTTGTAGATTCTTCAATATTAGATTTTGAATTTTCATCAATATTATCACTTGATGGCTCTTGATTTATCCCGTCTATTATAGGTAATAATACTTCTTCAATCCTTTTTCTTTTGTTAAATTCTCGCGAAATTGAGAATTTTTCAATTTTAGACATTTCATTGATTTTAACTATTACTACTCTAATAATCTCCATTCTCTCTTTGGTAAAAGTATCCGGATTCTTCTTATCGAAGCCAATTGCGTCTCTAACTTCTATATTATTAAACAATCTATTAATGTTAGTATAGGCCATTTTATCTCTAACATCTTCTTTGAAATATTCCTCATATTTATCGCTTATAATTTTAGCAATTGAACTATTAGTTTTCTTATTCGTGCGTAATTGAAAAATTTCTTGCTCTTTTGGATTCCAAGCTTTAGTACCTCGACCTTTATCTTCACCAGAATGTAGTCGTTGCATGATAAAGAAAGCTTCTTCCTCATTAGCAACTAGACAGTCAATCTCTTCTAAAGAAACCTTTGCAGAATTATCCTTTTTCATTTTCTTAATTCTGTCAATTTGATTCTTTGACAAAAAAGTGAATGTCTCCGGGGCCGAAATCAATTTTATACAAGCTATCCTTCTGTTCCCTTCATAAACCGTATATCGATCATTTCCCTTCTATTTAACGACAGTAATAAGACTCGCATTAACCAATCCATTATTATAAATATCTTGAGCGAGATTAACCATATTTTGATGTCCAGCAGCATCAAAAAGTTTTTTTAAAGTGTCTTGCTCAGTTGTAGCAACGTCATGCCTTGGATTCTCAAAATAGTTATCAATTTTCCCTACCTTTATTTTTTCAATACCCATACCCTATACCTCCAAAAAATTTAAGTACTCATTATCCTCTATCCTTTTAACTTTATTTGAAAAGAATAGGAATTCAGCACCTCTTTTCTTTGTCTGCAAAGTATATGATAGAGTAAATTTTATACTGTCAACATTGCAATACATACTATCAATCTCAGGTGCCAAATCATAAGTAACAATCCACTTTTTCTTATCTAATTCATCTACAATTTTTTTTGCTAACGTATAATGGTCACCCATACTGTAAAAATTAGTATATAGACCTTTCCCCTTTTCAAAATAAGGAGGATCAAAAAAAGTAAATGCCTTTTTTTCCTTTTTTATTACATCATCAATGAAATCTAGAGCTTCTAAGTTGTAGATTTTAATTCTATCTCTCACAGAGGCTATCTTTAATATTTTAGCAATTATCTTTTCCTTATTAAAACGGCAATCAATTAGATAGTTACCTGTCTGCTGATACCCTCCAATCGGACCTGCTTTATCAATAATTCCTGATCTATTAGTCCTATTGAGAAATAATGTTGAAAAACCAACTTCTGCTACAGAATAATCATAGATATTTTCTCTTATTTTTTTTTGTCTGTGCCATTCTTTCAAATCAATATTTGTTGACTCAATTTTCGCTATTAATTCATCTGTATGATAGAGAACACTCTCCCAAAAACAATAAATACTATAATCATAGTCGTTAATAATTATTTTTTTTACATCCTTGCTTAAGAGTAGTTCCAAAGCAAGCCCCGCACCTCCACAAAAAGGTTCAATATATGTATCAACATTATTTTCTGATACTAACGCCTTAATATATTTATACATTTTATGTTTCCCGCCAGGATATCTTAGTGGTGATGGATTCATTGGTCTCCTCCAACAATAATTAGTGAAAGTATTTTAAAACATCCAATCTATTATACCATATCAAGCAATTCATCTAGTACTTGCTATTCTATTTCATTTTTTGATAAAAGTTTAGTAAGTATAGATAACTTATTACTAAATAAAAAAAATTGCCTTTATCTAGCCTTAATATTCTCAAAACAAACAATGTATCCCGCTAAATCACCCCAGCGTTTTCTTTCTTCTGGCAACCTAAGTTTTTCCATCCATTCCCCATTCAATCCCATTTGTTCTCCTCGTCTATAAAATGCCTTCAAATTAATAATGAATGTATTATGAAGACTAGTTCTTAATTTATCCTTATCTTGTTTTTCTTCCTTTGAAAAATAATTCCAATCGGTTCTCATTTTACAATAGGCTAAAGCTGAATTTACAACTTCTTCCCATAATTCGTGTAAATAATCATCTTGGTTATCTAGTACCTTGAAGATTGAATTATAAATGTCTAATGAATCTTCAAATGATAATGAGTCTTCCTCTTTCAAGTATCTAATGTAATCAAACATGTAGCTACCTCCTCATTTCTTTATAACCAACTATACATTTAACTTGTTAGCCTTTTCAATAGTTTTTTTATAACACACTATATAAATAAGCCATCTCACATTATCAGCGTCTAGGTTGCTAGTTTGTTTTGACAATTTTCTATTTTTCAAACTTCAGCGTAATTCCGTTGGGATCAACCATCCACAAACTGCCGCTTTCATCTTTGTCATAATCGATCTGCGTTTTCCAGTGATTTTCTAAACGGTCCAACTCGGCTTGATTGGGTACAGCAAAACTGAAATAGTCCAAGCCCAAGTCGTTTTCTGTCATCGCAGGAACATTTTTTCCTAACCAGACATTCGAGCCAATGTGATGATGATAATCACCCGTCGCGAAAAATTTGGCTTGATTGCCGAAATTATTTTTCAAAGACAAGCCTAAAACTTCTGTATAAAATTGTTCCGTTTGCATCAAATCCGCTACTTTTAAGTGCACGTGACCAACTGTTGTCCCCATTGGAAATCCATCCCATGTAGCATCTCCAGCAGCAATCACCGCTTCCGCATCCATTTCGAGTGTCACACCAACGATCTCACCATCCGCACGAATATCCCATTCGCTTTGCGGCTTATCATGGTACACTTCGATGCCGTTCCCTTCTGGATCGTTCAGATAGAGGGCTTCACTATAGCCGTGATCACTAGCGCCAATTAATGGTGCGTCGACTTGTAAATAGTGACGCAGGGCATTGCCCAGATCTTTTCGACTAGGTAATAAAAACGCCACATGATATAAACCGGTCTTGGGCGTCACAGCTAGAGGCGCTTGCACCTTATGTAATTCTAATAATACCGTATCGCCAACACCTAGTGTACTTTGGGATGCGTTTTGACTCAAGACTTGCAGACCAATCACTTCTTGGTAAAAGCGAGTCATTTTTTCTAAATTAGCTACCTTCAAAGTTACTCGCCCAATGTGGGCAGCCGCGCTTATTTGAAAAGTGGGAATAATTACTGTCATGGATAAAACCTCCTGAATAAAAGATTATCGTCGCATTCTTTCTATTATAATTAACTTCACCTTATCATCTTACTATTTGTAAGTAAAATTCTCTGCTTAGCTTTCTGTCTAACAATTCAAAAAAGGCAGCCAATCTTCTATAATAAAATAAAATAATGAAAAAGGAGCTCGAGGATGTGTCGGATTCGACAGAAGAAAGCTATAGACGACTAATGAATAAAACAGAAGATTACATTGAACAGCATCTTTCAGAACCGATCTCGTTAAGTGACCTGGCTAAGAATGCGCACTTTTCAGAGTTTCATTTCCACCGAATTTTTAAAAACTATTCTACCGAGACACTGAAAGAATTCGTGACACGATTCAAGTTGGAACGCGCAGCCATTTTTCTACGTGTGTCCTCTTCTACTTCACTAACTGACATTGCCTTAAGCTACGGATATAATGATGCAAGCTCCTTCAGCAGAGCCTTCAAAAAACATTTTGGCGTCAGCCCCTTTAAGTATCGGAAACAGCAAGAAATGACAAGAGTTCCAAAAAGAAACATGGAATAATGAAGATATTCTAGAAGGGGGGACACAAACATGATCGAACCGAAAAGCATCACAACAGAGAATCTGGAGGACTTGAAAATCATTTATATTCGTTTCAGAGGAAGCTACGCCGCATTTAGAAAGCAGAGCCGAAAGCTGTTCAACGAACTATTTGAATTCGCGACAAAAAATGATCTCATCGTCGAAAATGAGACCAAGGTATTGACTATTTACGATGACAATCCATTTATTACCGAGTCCAAGAATTTACGCACCAGTGTCGCCATGACCATTCCAAATGATCGAACCGTTCAAGAAACCGGCAATATCTGCTTGTCTAGTATTTCAGGAAAATTTGGTGTCGGACATTTTGAACTATCCGCAAAAGAATATGGTGATGCCTGGAACTATATGTATCAAGAATGGCTTTTCAAAGACGATCAGAAGGCCCGCGATGCGGTACCGTTTGAATTGTTCGTTACTGAGCCACCTAAGAATTTTAGAGATAAGAGTTTTACGGATATTTATATTCCGATTAATTGAGAAGAATGGAAAAACGAGACAATTTAAAGATTTTTGCCGTTTGTACTATCGCTGGCTGCTTGAATACTGTTCACTGATAAACATAAAATGAGTATAAATTTCCATAAAATCAAAAAGTACTAAAGCCAAAATTTCGACGGCTTTAGTACTTTTCATTTCCCTTAGATTAGATTCTCGCTTTTAATCACTGACATCCTGTGCTGATTGCTCCGTTCCTAATTCTTTTGCATCAGCATTTCCGCCTTCGGATGCGGGTTCTGATGGTTGTGTATTTCCTTGTCCTCCATCGTTAGATGACTGGCTGGGCGTTGGCTCAGGATTGGAGGTCTCTGGTTGAATCGGCACCGTTTGTACAGGATCTGGCTGGACTGGTTGTGGATAGCTTGGCTGCGGTTGTTCGTTATAAGCTGGTTGTTCAGTCACTGGGTTTTGCTGCTCTGGCTGTGTTTCTTGGATATTTGGTTGTTCTTCCGACGGCTTCGTTGGTTCTTCTGTTGACTCTGTTTGTACTTGCGGCTCGGCTTCTAATTGCTCTTGTGCAAGTTCATTGGCGATTTGTGTTTTCAAATCGTCTAATCTTTTTTGCGCCGCCTCTTTATCGTTTTTAAGATACGGGTCAGTCTCCTTATCGATCAGATCCTGCGCAGCATTAATATCGGCATCGGTTCTCGATTCTTCAGCCTTCTTTATTGCTTTATCTACCGCTGAGATTTGTTTGAGAAAGCCAGCTAATTTTGCCATTCTGTCGGTCAGTTTTGTTTTCTCGGCTTGTTGATTCTTGCTTAGTTTTTTGATGGCTTCATTGGCTTTATCAATATCTTTTTCCAATCGGGATTTATAAGCAGTATTAACTGCTGCTTCCGCGGTTTCCAGCGCCTCTTTTTCATTCTCAATTCGTGTATCTAGTTTTTGTTGAGCGTCCCTATCTGCTTCCACTTTGTTATTACGTTGAGCGTCCTTATACATTCCTCCACAAATAATTAAAGCCGTCATGATCGTAGTGATCATGATGAGCACGAGGATTTTCTTATTCATTTTTATCTGCCTCATTTCGCAAATTTCGTTTCGTCTTATCTATGTATCTATTTTTTGTTAAACACTAAATAACATTCACACCATATCTGTATAAAATATGTTACCAAAAAACAGAAGTTTCAGCAATTTAGATTTGCAAAAATATAATTTTACGCATTATTTTAGGTGATTTTTTTCATCAGAACCGAATAAATACAAAAATGCCGACGAATTTTATCATTGGCGAACGCCTATTACTAAAAAGATAGTACGTGAATGATGGATCACATACTGACAGAACGAATAAAAAAGGACTGAAATTCAAGATGGCTATCAAATAGTTTCCCATTGTACGCACCCACGAGTAACTCGGCGTTTTAAATCAAATAAATTTTATTTATTTTGTTGACACTCATGTAGTTTAAAATTGAATCCTATCAAATTTTTCAGCTAATTTCGGTCAGCATTTTCCACCACCAAGTCGCTTCCCTTGTTTCACCTTCTTCTCTCCTTTATACTTATTTTAAGTAAGTGAAAAGAAAGGAAGGTGCGCCTGTGGCAGCATTTCATCATATCTCATTATTAACGAAAGACAGTCGTGAAAATGTACGATTTTATACCGATGTTTTAGGGATGCGTTTTGTGAAGAACACGGTCAATCAGGAGAATCATCGGATGCTTCATTATTATTATGGCGACTATCAAGGTTCACCGGGCAGTGTGGTGACTTTCTTTGTTGTTCCGCAGTTAGGGCATCGTTATGAGAATCAGCAGTTTATCTCGACGATTGGTCTGAAACTTCCGAAGAATAGTTTGGCCTACTGGCAAGAACGGTTGGAGCATTATTCGGTAGATTATACAGTGAGTGAGGGGCAATTACGCTTTCTCGATCCTGATCAAGTAGAGATTCTGTTGACTGAGACAGAGTTGCCTCCTTTGACTTCAGAGCATCAAGTGACCACTGATATTCCAGCCGAAAAACAACTTTTAGGATTGCATTCTACTCAGCTTCACGTTAGTGATCCTCAGGCAACAAGTGCATTTTTTGAGACTTTTCTAAGCTGGACCACCGTGGACCAGCGGATTCAATTGAATGCGACGGATTTTCTTGAGATTTTACCGACTGATTCGGACAAGACAAGTCACATGGGGCGCGGCAGTGCGGATCATATCGCCTTCGCCATTGCGGACGACGCTGCCTTATATGACCTGCAGCAACGGGCGAAAAAACAAGGCTGGATGATCGAAAAACTCGTCTCTCGCGGATATTTCAAGAGTCTTTACATTCGCGAACCTGGTGGGAATCGACTGGAGTTCGCGACGCTTGGGCCGGGCTTTACCATCGATGAACCTTTGGAACAGCTAGGAGAACATTTTGCATTGCCGCCATTTTTAGCCGATCAACGTGCTGAAATAGAAGCCAATATTTATCCAGAGGCATAAAAAAGGAGGTGTGACCTAACGCTGGTCATACCTCCTTTTGTTTAGCCCTCCGCAAAAATATGCGGCCATTCGTCTCGTTGACTCAAGAATTCTTTCGCCAACTCTTGAGCGCCTTCCAATGTGTGGTTCGCTGCCCAGCCGCATTGGACGGGATTGCTCGCCGGTACTTCTGTTGCCTTCAAGACATCCTTCATCGTTTGCTCCACAACATCCATGATCTCGTCAATGTCGTCATGGTTCAAAACAGTCAGATAGAATCCTGTTTGGCATCCCATTGGTGACCAGTCTACGATATAGTCTGCATGGTTTCGGATCAGTTCTGCTGTTAAATGCTCCAAGGAATGCAATGCAGCCATATCCATATAGGCTTGATTTGGTTGTTTCAGGCGAACATCATATTTCACGATCAAGTCGCCATTTGCTCCAGTCTTTTTGTCCGCGACGCGAATATACGGCGCCTTAACCTTTGTGTGGTCTAAATTAAAACTTTCAACATTCATTTTCATCTTATTCTGCCTCCATTATTTTTTCTGCATAAACGATCCAAACAAAACGATTCATTTGTCGGTACGTTGTTTGAAACCCACTTTTTTGAAAATATTGATCTAATTCACTTATCACAGGATAATACTCTCGCTCTAAATCAGCGGCTAAGTTCTGTCGTCCTGCTTCTTTTTCTGTGCGTAGATAGGTGTCGTAAACCGTTTGTGACAAAAACATCGTGTCCCCAAAAATAATTTTCCCGCCGATAGGAAGGATCTGATTGTATTCTTTGAGAACCTTTTGCTTTTCCTCTGCCGTCAGATGGTGGAACACTAAATTCGATACGATCGTATCCACAGGCTCTGGTGGCAAGGGAAAGTTTTCCATATCGCCAGCAAAAAAAGAGGTTGCTTGCAGTGCGTCTTTTTTTGCCGCCATGTCTCGCATTTCTGGCGAAGGTTCCACAGGGTAAACGGTCTTCCCAGCAGCAACCAGCTTCTCCGTTAAATTGCCTGTTCCGCTGCCAAACTCCAGCACAGACTGTCCCGAGTGTGCGGTGATCTCATCTAAAATTTGCCAATAATTCGCGAACACTTCCTGATATTCCGGGTTCGCGCCGTTTACTTCCTCATCATAATCCACTGCCCAGCCTTCAAAAATCGGCATGAACTCTAATCCCATATCGGTCTTGTTCCTTTCCAATCGTTCTTCTATTTTATTTATGTTCAGGCTGAACGCTCTACACCTCCAAAGCCTCTCTAACTGAAACAACCTTCTATTCAATCCTGCGAGCAGTACATCGCTGTTTCTGTAAAAACAACAGACATCACTTCTCGCTTTTTGCCAACTTATAATACCCATAACTTGGCAAGGAAAACGTATTTAAAGAGCATCAATAATCGGTTCTAGAATAGATTTGCTTTGACAAGTAGCGATCTCCGGCATCGGGAAATACGGTCACTACTTGACTGCCGGCTGGAAGAGTCGCGACTTCTCGCAAAGCCGCCGCCATCGCAGCCCCCGACGAACTTCCAACGAGCGTACCATGCTCTTTTGCCAGCCGACGAGTCATGGCAAATCCCTCTGCATCACTGATCGTCGCAAAATCATGAACTGGAAGTCCTTCAAGAAAAGTCGGAATAAATTCCACGCCGATTCCTTCAATTTCATGACTATGACTCGCGCCACCATTGAGAATCGATCCTTCAGGCTCCACGCCGATCAAGCGAATCAATGGCACGTGCTTCAGCAAGTAGCGTGCCACGCCGCTAAAGGTTCCGCCACTGCCGATCCCGGCCACAAAGCTTGTTATGGATGAGCCAAGATCTTTTATTAATTCGGGACCCAAGGTATGGTAATAGGCTTCAGGGTTTGCGGGATTGTCAAACTGCAAGGGCAAATAGCTGTTTGACCGCTCCGCATGCAATCGTTTGGCTTCCGCGATCGCGCCTTTGATTCCTTCTTCTGTTGGTGTATGGACGATCTCCGCCCCCAACGCCCTCATCAGCTCTTGCTTTTCCAAGCTGAATTTTTCCGGTACGACAAACATCGTCGACAGCTTGGCTGCCTGCGCGGCGATCGCCACACCGATCCCAGTGTTTCCAGCGGTCGGTTCAATGATCACTGTATTTTCCGTGATTTTACGCTGTTCTATCCCCTCCTTGATCAGGTAAGCGCCTAAACGATCTTTGATGCTCCCTCCTGGATTTAAATATTCCAGCTTCGCATAAATGGCGGAACCTTTCGGTATTTCTTCAAACTGGTGATGGGTGAATCGGAGCATCGGTGTGTCCCCAATCGCCATCTGAATCGAATCAATAATCATTGGTATACTCCCTTAATTACGTTTTTTGGAAAACAAAAAAGGCACTGACTATTAATCAGCACCTTGAGATTCGCTTTATTGACACCTTGACTATGGCCCCTCAAACGGGCACATACGTATCAAAAACAGTCGCAAATTGGGCAGTTAATAGGCATGACAAAATGGTATGCTGCGTTTACGCACCATACAACAACAGCAAGATTCAGTTGCGAAATGTTTGCTGACTGTCATGTCTTCCCCTCCAAAAAGTTTTTTACGTTTTAAAAAAATTAGCATAGATAAAACGTTTTGTCAAAGAAAACACTCATTTATTTTTAATGCTGTTAACCATTATTTCATTTTCAAGCGCTCACCTTGCTAATTTTTTTTACAAAACAAGTAAGTTTTATTCTTTGCAGATTTCTGATAATTTGAGTATAACTAAAGAAAATAAACCCTCGCAAATGCGAGTAAGGGAGATTGGAAAAATGTATTCACTTGTTCCCGAAAATATGTATGAAGTCAAAGAAAAATTAACTTATTTATTAGAAAAAGGCATTGAGACGACTGAAGAAGATGTCATCCGTGAAGCGGTCCGAGACAACAGCCAACAAATTCTAGATGGTGATTTAGAAGGTCCTTATTGGAAGGTCGAATGGCAATCACAAGATAAAACACTCGCCATTTTTGATATCATGAACAAAGAAGTCGGCACGGTAACTAGTTTATCTGACTCATTTATTGAGGATTTCCGTACTAATGCGCCAAATCTGATTCGTCATCTTGCCGAAAAAATCCAACGCATTGTTAATACTAACTAATTATCGACTGTAAAAAAACTGGACGCCTGATTTATGACGTGTTCAGTTTTTTATTTTTGAAGTAGGCTTTTTAATAAATTTTAGTGAGGTGTGTCCCATGGGAATGACTATCCGTTTTTTTGTCACGGATCAATCTGACGGCTGCTATTTTGAAAAAATCCAAGCAAGCTTTTTTGATGAGGAAGAACACGTCGAAACTGTCTATCCGAAAGACCGTTTTGATGCCGTACTTGATGACGCCCTGTTGCGAATCTTGCAGCGCGTATTTGATACATTAGAAAAAATTGGCGAAGTAGACGATTACCTGCAATTTTTGGATTTCAACATCGAGAATGTGTACAATTCCGCCTTCGTCAGCAAGCATTTCCTTCTTTATCAGCATTCCGGTGTGGATGCCTTGATGGAACAAGTCTTAGCAGAAGTAGCAGACCCGTTAGCGGAGGGGTATTTTGAGACCTTGATCGATTATCTTGAAACAAACATCGAGGATGAAGTCTTTGTGGATTTCCGATTGAACGGAGAGGAGCTGTTGATGGAGGTCCAGACACAAGGAAAAAACGTTCTCCAAACAGAGCCTTTGAAGCAATTGCTCATTGATTATGATGAATCTTTTGAACGAGTGGCGACAGAATTTTTAGAGAGTTTCATTTAATCGCTAGATAACGTGGATGAGGACGCCAGAACAAAGAGAACCCTCCGAGAACAATTATTCGCTTTTTAAAAAGGAACGTAGTAGAATCGGTTTAACTTATTAAAAGTAAGTGATTTTAGAGAACAAAGGAGGTCATCCATTATGAAAAAAATTGGCTTTTTAAGTTTTGGTCATTGGATGGATTTTGAAGGATCAATCGTAAAAACAGCAAAAGATGCGTATTTACAATCCATTGATCTAGCCGTTGAAGCAGAAAAAATCGGCATTGATGGGGCTTATTATCGCGTGCATCATTTCGCAGATCAAATCGGCTCACCTTTCCCATTGCTTTCAGCGATCGGTGCGAAAACCAGTAAGATCGAGATTGGTACTGGGTTGATCGATATGCGTTACGAAAACCCTTATATGATGGCTGAAAATGCTGGATTAACAGATATCATCACTCAAGGAAGAGTCGAATTAGGCGTTGGCCGTGGTTCACCTGAACAAGTGCTTGATGGTTGGAAATATTTTGGGTATGACTATGACGAAGAAGAGATCAAAGACATCACACGGGAACGGACATTGGAATTTTTGAAGCTGCTTGAAGGCGAACGGTTCGCTGAACAAAATCCACAACCCATGTTCCCGCAAGCACCTGGAAAATTGCGTTTAGAACCTTATTCAGAAGGACTTCGTCAACGGATCTGGTGGGGCGCTGGTTCACAGCAGACAGCGATTTGGGCTGCTCAACACGGGATGAATCTGCAATCCTCAACGTTGGTAAACTATGAAACGAACGAACCTTTCCATGTTCAACAAGCCAAACAATTACGTGCCTACAAAGAGGCATGGAAAGAAGCTGGGCATGACTTTGAACCAAGAACTTTGGTGACACGTTCTATCCAGCCAATTACAACAGACTTGGACCGTCAGCTATTCGGCCGCCAAGGCGACGATGCAAAATACGACCAAGTTGGGTTCCTTGCGTACCATCAAAACCCAACGATTTTCGGGAAAACCTTTGCGGGTGAACCAGACAAGATCGCTAAAGAGTTGGCAGAAGATGAAGCCATCAAAGAAGCAGATACAGTCCTTGTTACGATCCCTAATACATTAGGCGTCGAATACAATATGCATTTGCTTGAGTCCATCGTTAAAGACATTGCTCCCGACTTAGGTTGGAGATAACATAGTGTATCCTTTAGCTAGTCTGCAAAGCAGGCTGGCTTTTTTGTGTTTCGCCTAGACATCTATGGTAAAATCGAAAAAAGCTGTTTTACGCAGAAAGGTCGTGACACAATGGGCACGGAACGGATACTGACTGAAAGATTGATATTGAGGAAGATGGTCGTGGCAGACCATGTCCAGATGTTTCGCCACTGGGCAAATGATCCTGCTGTAACAACGTACCTGACTTGGGAACCTTACGAAAATGCGGAAGATGTCGCTGCTTATCTCGCGCTTAACGAACAAGCATATCAGAGCGAGGATCATTTTTACTGGGGGATCGAAGAGAAAGAAACCCAGCACTTGATTGGGGCGATCTCTGTCGTCCGCTACAATCCAGAAATAAAAACCATGGAGATCGGCTACGTTCTCGGTACAGATTGGTGGCATCAGGGCTACACTGCTGAAGCGCTGACCGCCGTTGTAGACTACCTCTTTGCCGCTACTTCCGTCCAGCGGATCGAGGCCTTTCATGATGCTGAAAATGAGAATTCTGGGAATGTCTTGAAAAAATGCGGCTTTACGTATGAAGGCTTGCTGAAACAACGAGGAAAAAATAATCGCGGGATCGTAGATGAATGCCTCTATTCGAGACTTCGTGACTAGTTTTTTACCTTCCTTTCATTAATAAATCTACAATTGATAAAGCAAAATTATTACAGTATAGGCCAACTCGCGTTATACTTTTAGTGTAACGATTATATTAGGAGGTTTTTCTTAATGGAAGAGTTGAAATTGAACAACGGTCAAATGATCCCTCAATTGGGTCTCGGTGTCTTCAAAGTGCAAGATGCGGATGATTTGAAACGTGCCGTAGCGGAAGCTTTGAAGGACGGCTATCGTCACTTCGATACTGCAACGATCTATCACAATGAAGAATGGCTTGGTGAAGCACTTGCTCAAAGCGATGTGAAACGTGAAGACCTCTTCATTACGTCAAAAGTATGGAACAGCAACACGACGTATGATGAAACAATTGCCGCTTTCCACGAATCTTTGAAAAAATTACAAACCGACTATTTGGATCTTTACTTGATCCACTGGCCAAGTGAAGGCTACAACGAAAAATGGCGTGCAATGGAAAGTTTGTACAATGACGGTCTGATCAAATCCATTGGTGTCTCAAACTTTGAGAAACCGCACTTGGAAAAATTGATGACGACAGCAACAATCAAACCTACTGTTGACCAAATCGAAACACATCCGTACTTCCAACAAAAGGAATTGCATGAGTATTTGAAGAGTTTGGATATCGTTCATGAAGCGTGGGGCCCTCTTGGACAAGGCAAAAGCAATGTTTTAGAAGATCCTGTGTTAACAAAAATCGCTGAAGCCCACAGCAAAACGGTGGCGCAAGTCATCTTGCGTTGGCACTTGCAACGGGATATCATCGTCATTCCAAAATCTGTCCACGAAGAACGCATCGCTCAAAACATCGATGTCTTTGATTTCACGTTGACAGAGGAAGAAATGTCTATGATCGCTTCCATTGATAAAAATCAACGTGGCTCTGGTGATCCAAACGACGAAGAATTTTTGAAGGGCTCATTAAGCAGAGAATAAACATATAACATTAGCCGCAATCGATTGACTCGATTGCGGCTTTTTTTTGAAGATGGTCACTGGTTGCACATCGAACAGGAAGGACTCTCAATGATTTGCTCTTTCTCTGACGTAAGGATTTTAATAAACGATCTTCACTTTATCATTCATGATCTGCTTTGTTCGTTCGATGAAATAATTTCTTGATACATCCTGCCCTTGGTTTACATGGAGCATATGCTGAGTCGCTAATTCATCGGTGTAATCCTTCAAGGCATAAGTTTGATAGGTTTGATAATTGTCACCGATATAAGTGATCGTTGGCCAAAATTCGACATCTGCAAAGGTCCCCTTCTTTTTTTCTTTGTCATACTTGATCGTCCAACGGCCCATGCCCCCTAGCATCCGATCGTTGACATCTTGAGAAGAAATGAAGTTTCCTAATGAGTACATGACCAATGTTTGATTCCCTGACTCCCCAGTTACATAGTCCATCGGCTGAATGACATGCGGGTGCCCTCCAATGATGACATCCGCGCCTGCATCGCTCAATACTTGTGCCAATCGTGTCTGTTCGTCGTCGGGAACAACTTGATACTCCTCACCCCAATGCATACTGACAAGTTGAATGTCACTTTGGGCATTCAATGTCTGCATATCATTCTTGATCTGTTCTTCATCGATCAAATTGACTAAATACTCTTTGCCTTCAGGTAATGGAATCCCGTTCAACCCAAACGTATAAGATATCAAACCAACTTTTACCCCTTTAATCGTTTGAACATGAAGTCGTGGTGCATCCGGTGCTTTTTGTGAGCCCGTCACCGTGATGTCGGGGTATCTTTCCAAATACTCCAACTGCTTCACGATCCCCTCTTCTCCTCTATCCATGATGTGGTTGCTTGCAACAGACAGCCAATTGTACCCGGCAGTGTGCAATGAATCCAAGACTTGTGTTGGGCCATTAAAGGTAGGATACCCCGACAGTCCCAACTCTTCTCCCCCACAAATGGTTTCTAAATTGATATAAGCTAGGTCTCGATCTTGATTCAAATACTTTGTCGGCTGATACATCTCATCAAATCTGTACGAGCCGTCCGGTTGTCTCAAATGGTCATAAATAAAATCGTGGATCAAATTATCTCCTACTGCAGAAAAGGTCAACGCCACCTCTGAACGACTTTCTTGATTCGACGTCTTAGTAGAAGTGGTGCTGGTCTCTTGTTCGGATCGAGTGTTTCCGCATCCCGTCACAAATAGCCCGACAATCATGCCTATCATCACTAATTTTTTCACCTGTTTTCCCCTTTAATCGTAAAATAAACGGCTTGTTTCTTTCTCTCAATACCAAGTTTGTCACGTTCACTATACGATTACAAGCGCTATCTCTGTCCGTTCATACCAAAAAGACTGTCGGTCTCAATTCACATAGGATTCCACTACTCGCACGAAAGACGCGAAGTGGGACGCGTCTCTCTTTTTGTGGTTTTTATTTTTCAGGCGCCCCGAAGATCTCAAAGCCATAGTTTCGGATATGCTGTTTTAGCAGCTCTAAATATTCTTTTCCCATCACACTGAGGGTGCTTTTTTTATGTTTAAGGTAGCCAAGCGTCATCTGGTCGTCGATCTCTAGTGGGATCGCCACGATTTTTTCATCGTTCAATTCACTGCTGATGATTCCCGAGCTGATCGTATACCCATTAAGCCCGACCATCAAATTAAAGATCGTCGCACGGTCACTGATTTTTATCTGTTTCTTGTGCTGCATAGTACTTAGAATCTCTTCCGAAAAATAAAAGGAGTTGGTCTCTCCCTGCTCGTAGGATAGATAGGGATACTCTTCCAGATCTTCCAGCTTGAGGGTCTTCTTTTTCGTTAAGGGGTTCTCGCGACCGACAAAAACATGAGGGTGCGCGTCAAACAAAGGAATGAATTCTAGCTCCTTATCCGTGATCAATCGCTTTAGAACCATGCGATTGAAGGTGTTCAAATAGATGATCCCCAATTCACTCTTAAAGGTTTGGACATCGTTCAGCGTATTCTCTGTCAGTGTTTCTCGCAAAGTAAAATCGTATTCCTCCCCGCCAAGCTTTTTGACGAGTTCAACGAAGGCGTGAACGACAAAGGCATAGTGCTGCGCCGAGACGCTGAAGACCTGCTTCCGCGTCGTTTGTACTTTATACGTCGCATTCAACAGGTTGACCTGATCCAATATCCCCCTGGTGTAGTTCATGAATTCGCGACCGTCATTCGTCAACGTCATCCCGGTTTTATTGCGGTAAAAAAGCTGCAGTTGGTATTCGCTTTCCAGTTCTTTGATTGCTTGCGTCAAGCTGGGCTGAGAGAGGTATAATTTTTTCGCCGCCTCGTTCATTGAGCCTGTTTGAACAATTTTCTCAAGGTACTCCAATTGTTGAATGCGCATAGATGTCCTCCTTAATAGGTTTTACCTATAATTTATGAAAGAAATTACGTATTATTTATTATACAGGATATTTGATACGATAAACGAACTTAAATGTTTGGAGGTTGTTTATACATGGAGAAATCAAAATTTCAATTAGTCGGGTCACTTTTACGTCCGCAAAACCTGTTGGATTATAAAAACCAGATCGAGGAACGAGACGATATTACCTACCCTTTTTACGACGCATTTGACGGGTACAAAGAAACAGAGAGCAACGCGATCACTCAAGTGATTCAGGAGCAACTCGCACATCACATCGACGTGCTCACAGACGGAGAATATTCGAAATCTATGTGGCACCTGGATTTTCTTTGGGGGCTGCACGGGGTAGAACGTTTTATTGCCGACCACGGCTACAGCTTCAAGGATTTTGATGGCGCGCATTTTGAAACACGGAAAGACATTGGGATTCGAATCGTTGCACCGTTATCGGGGAAAAATCATCACTTTTTAGACATTTTCCGTGAAGTAAGCGAGCAAGCGCAAGGCAACGACGTAAAGACCACTGTTTGGAGTGTCGCCCATGCGTTCACAGAACTCTCTGTGTTTAATCACCTGTTTGGAACGGATCAGGTCTATCAGACTAAGGAGGAGTTAAAAACCGGATTAGTTACTGCGTATAAGGAATTTTTAGTTGAGTATAAAGAGGCTGGCGGCAAGATCGTTCAATTCGACGACTGTTTGTGGGAGCTTTTTGATTCTACCAACAAGGACAGCTTTTTCTCCGAAGGCAATGTAGATCTGATCGGCTTAGCCAATGAATTTATCGCTGTAAACAATGAAATTGCCGATTTTGGTCACGAATTGGGATTGAAGGTATGGACCCATAATTGCCGCGGCAATTACGAATCTCGCCATGCTTCAGGCGGGACGTATCAAGCCATTGCTGAAAAATTCCTTGGGGAACAGCACTATGATCGCTTCTTCTTGGAATGGGACGACGAGCGCGCGGGCGATCTAGCGGCATTAGAAGTGCTGAAGGAAAAGGATTCCGTTGAAGTCGTTCTAGGTCTGCTTTCGAGTAAAACAAATACTTTAGATGACGATGAACGCGTGTTGAAATACCTGGAAAAAGCGAGTGAGATCCTTCCAAAAGAGCGGTTGTTCTTATCGCATCAATGCGGCTTCGCCTCTTGCGATAGCGGCAATCACTTAACCATGGACGAGCAGTGGGCGAAGATCGACCAAGGCCAGCAGCTTGCTAAAACATTCTTTGGATAGACCAGCATTAATTAGAGCAGACAAGCACCTCTTGTTTGCTCTTTTTTTATCGATACACTTCTTTTGTTGTTTTTCGCCATTTGTCGTACACTTCTGATGAAGAAAAAAGAGGTGCTTTTATAATGGAAGAAAAAATGCATGAACGACTGGCATTTGGGATGGCTTTAGCAGCCACAGCCGGCGGGTTAGATGCCTATACATATCTTGTTCACGGTGAAGTCTTTGCCGGACTGCAAACAGGGAACTTTATCCTATTGGGGATTCATCTAGGTCAAGGCGATTGGGGAGCACTTATACATTACTTGATCCCGATCTTCTCCTTTGCGTTGGGGGCATTGATGGCCCGTTACTTACAGACGAAGATCCTGCGTGACCAGCAGCTTCGGTTTTTACTGATTGAGATTTTCTTGCTGTTGATCGTTGGGATCTTCTCCCCGCAGTTGCCTAGCTTGGTCGCAAATGCGCTGCTTTCTATCACAGCGGCGACTCAGCTTCAAGAGTTCCAGCGGCTAAAGGGCAAGCCTTTTACTTCACTGATGATGACCGGAAATCTACGCAATCTTGCTACCAATTTCTTTGAGGGCTACCTCACTCATGACAAAGCCAAACAAGAAGCTTTTTCTGACACCTTGCTGATTCTAGCCAGCTTTGTCGTCGGTGCTTTTTTAAATGGCTTTTTGGTCATTTATTTTGGGCATCGAACGATTTTATTCAGTTTGATTTTCTTGGCGATCGCGGTTTTCTTGCTGGTAAAAGACCGTCGTGCCTTTCGTTAACAGCCTTTTTTTGCAGGAAGAGCGATCTTCCTGCTTTTTTTGTCTCCCGTCAAGATAAAAACTTCATATACATTCAAATTACCCTTATGATTATGGTGAAAATTAATTTAAAATGTGACCTGTTATTTTTAATTTTTCAATCGTTTAATCAGATGCTATACTGTCTTAACTTTTTATTTCTTAGTATTTTTCAAATTTATCCATAATTTTTCTATCTATTAAGGGGGATCATAATGAGAAAGAAAGTATTTTTAGTTTTTGGAACACGGCCAGAGGCAATCAAAATGGCGCCCCTTGCCAAGACCTTGAAGGCGGACGATCGCTTTGAAACGAAAGTCGTTGTCACCGGTCAGCACCGTGAGATGCTCGATCAGGTCTTAGCGTCCTTTTCAATCACACCCGACTATGACTTGAACATCATGCACCAAGGTCAAACACTGAGCGAGATCACCAGCCGTGTCCTTGAAAAGCTGACTGCTGTCTTGCTTGAAGAGCGTCCCGATATTTTGCTGGTCCACGGGGATACAACAACCACTTTTTCAGCAGCTTTAAGTGCTTTTTATCAGCAGATCCCCATTGGACACGTGGAGGCGGGACTACGCACTTGGGACAAGTATTCGCCATTTCCAGAAGAGATCAATCGTCAACTGACGGATGATTTAGCAGATCTTTATTTCGCTCCAACACAGGAAAGCAAAGAGAACTTGCTTAAAGAAAGCCATTCAGACAAACATATTTATATCACAGGAAATACCGCGATCGATGCTATGAAAAATACTATTGATGAAGCGTATCAGATTCCTGCTGCTGTCTCGAAAGGCCGAAAACGACTCGTTCTTATTACCATGCACCGTCGTGAAAATCTAGGCAAACCAATGCAGCAGGTGTTTGAAGCAATCCGTCAAGCAGCAGAGAAATATCCAGACACGCAATTTATTTTCCCGATGCACAAAAATCCAATGGTCCGCGACGCGGCGAAGGCAGCATTAGGCACATTATCAAATGTCTCCTTGATCGAACCTTTGGATGTGATCGATTTTCATAATTATGCCAAACGGAGTTATTTGATTTTGACAGATTCTGGCGGCGTCCAAGAAGAAGCCCCTTCTTTGGGTGTCCCGGTTCTCGTCCTGCGGGATCAAACGGAGCGGCCAGAAGGTGTCGCTGCGGGAACCTTACGTTTAGTCGGAACAGACACACGTCCTGTATACACCGCCATCAAAGAGCTGTTCGAGAACCCTGCTGCCTATGAAAAAATGGCGAAGGCCAGCAACCCCTATGGCGATGGAAAAGCCAGCGAACGAATCACTGAAGCGATCGCTCATTATTTTTATGCTGCCCCTCGTCCAGCAGACTTTAGTCGATAAGGAGAACGATGTTATGAAGTATTTACGACGCATTCGAATCGAATGGATGATGATCCTGCTAGCCGCTATTTTTCTTATTCAAAACTTGGTCCTCGATGATCGCTTTGGTTTTGTCCCTGTGCTGAGCATCTCTCTTTTGGCCTTCTTAGGTCTATTAGTTGGTTTTTTAGGAAACACGATAACAGTTGCGGTATTTTCTATGTTGGTCATGTCGACAGGCACATACTTGCTGTATTACACGCCGATCATTATGCCGGGACTGGAAAAAATCTATTTGATCGTTGTGATACCGATTTTTGCCGTTTTAGGTTTGATCACTAAAAACAGTGTACTGTTCAATCAGCGAAGCAACACGTTCCAGCCGAAGATGCGGGAATATTTACAGACGTTGGATGAAACGACGGGGCTTTACAATCGAAAAGAATTTGATGTCCGTTACGAGAAATTTAAATGTGCCATGAATTTGTATCACAAAACCGGGCGCGGGTTACTCATTTCGTCATATACCATTGATTATATCGAGCAATTGAATTATCAAAACGACCAAGCAACGGATGACTTGTTGAAGGAGCTCGCTGAATTGCTAAGTAATATCCGTTTACCAGAAGAGGACCAGTTTTATTTTGGCAACGGCATCTTTGTCGTGTTATCCCCCGTTTATGAATCGGGAAAAAGCTGCGAATTTATCCAAAGTTTAAATAAAATCACCAAGACACAATTTTCTCTCTTCCCATTTAAAAATTTTGAGCATTCACAAAGCACCGTGGTTCGTTCCGGCGAGTTTCTGATCGAAGGTTCTACTGAAATGACGGCTGAGCAAGTTATCAGCCGGGTAAGAAGACGCTCAGAGGCAGATTTGACAGACGAGTACATTTTATAAGGAGGCGGCTATTTATGGATCAGTTACTGATGTATTTCTTTGAAGCAAGTAAGATCATCACAGGTATATTTTTTGTGGCAGCCGTCGTCTTATTCCTCTGTCTGCTCGTCATCAAGGATCGGATCTGGCGTTACTTTAGGAGGCGTGATTACTGATGGCAAGTATTCTATTGATGTTTGGGATTATTTCTATTTGGTTTTCACTGCTGATTACTTTGGTCGTCTTATTCGGAGCTGTGTTTTTCCTGCTCAAGAATATTCGCCCGCCAAAAAATCGGTTGGACCCGCTGCGCGCATATCCGGTCGTGACGATCGTTGTCCCTGCCCATAATGAAGAGATCGTTATCCAAGATACCGTGAAGGCTATTTTAAACATGAACTATCCCAGAGAAAAGATGGAGATACTGGTGTTTGCAGATAATTGCGACGATGCCACGTATGAACGGGTCCAGTCGATCTTGCAGCAGCCCGAATATACCGGCTATTATCTGACTAATGTCATTGACCGCCGAGGCACTGGGGGAAAAGCCGGCGTATTGAATGACTCCTTAAAAATCGCTCACGGAGAGTATCTTTGTGTTTATGATGCCGATGCGATGCCTGAACAAAACGCCCTGCATTTTTTGATCGAACGGGCATTAGAAGACCCGGAGCGTTACGGTGCTGTTTTTGGTCGAAACAAAACACGGAATTACAAACGGAATTTTTTGACCCGTTGTATCAATTTAGAGATCGTGACGAGTCAACGAATCATTCATACTGGCATGTGGCAGCTTTTTAAAATCGGACAGATTCCCGGTACAAACTTCATTATTCAGACAAAAATGATCCGCGACTTAGGCGGCTGGGATAATGGGGCATTGACCGAAGACACCGCTTTGAGCTTTAGAATCATGAAAATCGGCAAATTGATTGCTTTGGCCTCCCGTGCAGAAGCTTTTCAGCAGGAGCCAGAGACGCTGTCCGTTTATTATCGGCAGCGAAAACGCTGGGCAAAAGGAAATTATGAAGTCATCGTCAATAACCTAAAAAACTTTTTTGGCAGCTCCAATTGGCGTATCCGTCTGCAAAGTGTTTATTATTTTAACACCTTCTTTTGGTTCACTAGTGCGATCATTCTCTCGAACATCATGTTCATCGTCAATTTTATCGCGATGATCTTACACCTTTGGTTTCCGTCCATCGACGTGATCTTTACCTTTGGCGGCAGCAATCGTCAGATCGGCGCGCTCTTATTCGTCAATTGGGCGTTGATGTTTACGATCTATTTGTTACAGATCCAACTGGCGTTATCTAGCCAATTTGGACAGGCCACGACGGCGAATTTCTTCTATGCCATCGCGTCCTACTTTACCTACTCCCTACTCTTTATCGGCATCTCGATCGCAGCATTCTTTTCCTATATAGGAGACAAACTGTTTCGACGTGACGGTACGAAGTGGTACAAAACTCAGCGTTTCGATGATTAGGAGGCGAACGTATGCGCAGACGTCCTGCAATTATGTGGCCGCTGCTGGCATTGCTCTTTTTTTGCTATGTCGCAGCCGTCATCATTACTATAAAAGACAATCAGAAACAGTTAGAAAAAACGACCTATCAGCAATGGCAAACCGCGTATGTCAAAGAATCTGGCGACGGTTCTTATGTCCAAACCAATCCAGAGGAGAAAGAAGTAGTTTCACTCTCAGAAGGTCATGGCTACGGGATGTTGATCACGATGCAAGCGGCCAAACGCGGCTGGGCTTCGGAGAAAGAGTTCCGCGATTTTTATCGCTATTATGAACATTTTCAGCTTAGCGACGATGTGCCGCTGATGAGCTGGCGGCAGAAATTCGAAGACGAACGCGTGCTGGAACAAGAAAAGACCAATGCGACGGACGGCGATTTGGATATTGCCTACGCCTTGATCGAGGCAAGCAAGCAGTGGCCAGACAGTCAAATGAATTATAAGGGTGCCGCTAAAAAATTACTTACAGCGATCAAAACCAAAAACTATAATTCAACCAATAAGCTGTTGACCGTCGGCGCGTGGGCGACAAAAGAGTCTGATTCCTACGATTTGATCCGCCCTTCAGATATCATCCCAAGCTATTTCGATGCCTTTGCTTCTTTTACAGGCGATGATTTTTGGAAGACGCTAAAAAACCATTCGCTAGTGGTCCTAGAAGACCTCAGCAAACAGCATAAAAGCGGCTTGATTCCTGATTTTGCCGTCGTGAAAAACAACCGTGTCGAACCAGCAGAAAAGAATCTGATCGCTGGTCCCAACGATGGCAACTACGGCGCCAACGCCTGCCGCATCCCATGGCGGTTGGCCAGCTCATCCGACAAACGCAGCAACCAAATCTTGAGCAAAATGATGAATTTCTTTTTGAAACAGGGCAGTATCGCTGAAGGCTATACCCTCTCAGGACAACCCTTGTCTCAAAATTTATCGAAAAATTTCTCTGCGCCCGTTTTATTTGCGGCGGATCAGAAAAAAGCTTATGGCAATCTCGTAACGACAGAATCGTGGGTCATCAATGACGGGGTATCGAAAAATGATTATTACGGTGACACATTGACAACCTTGATCACTCTGCAAATGGATCAAAAATAAAGACGGGAAGAGGCAGGCCTCTTCTCGTCTTTTTCTTATCGAAAAATATCAAATCCGTTTAGCAGATTCTTCAAATTCTGTGCATCCCATGGCAACAGCTCTGCGATAGTCAACCCGACGATCTCGCTTTGCTCTGCAATGGCCTGCATCGTTTCCTTCACTTCCAGCAGGGACATCTTCCCAGCCTCCGCCGAATGCTTCGCAGTACCAGGTTCTGAAAAGTAAAGCGAGCGGAATTCATTTGGATCTAGAACATCCAAATCAAAATGAACCGCAACTTTCGTAAATCCGTGGTGCTTCAGCCATTGGATGATCGTTTCTGGTGCGAGCCGTGACTGTGCTTGGACTTGATACTGAAGGCCTAACCGCTGCATGATCGCTTCCTCATCTACTGTCGGCTGCTGCAATCCCACATACAAAATATCTTTTGCTTCAAAGGGGTGCTGCACCTTTTCCGCTAAGACAGGGTCTCCATCCTTCAATAAATTGCCTAAAACCATCGCATGAGCATTGAAAAAAATAGCCGGTGTCGAAATGTCCGGATGGGCATCTAGCCAGATGACCCCGAGCTTATCCTCGTATTTGCCATGCAGATAGTCAAACGGTGCCTGTGAGACTAGACAATCGCCACCCAGTGTAATGATTTTGTCAGGCGCCTCCTCTTGGATGATCGCCGTCATCTTATCGACATTCTCCGCAACGACAGACTGACCAGTCACACCGTTTTCTCTGATCAAGGGTTCTTCCAACTCAGAAATCGGCACGATGATTTCTTTTTGTTCCAAATTCTTAGGGGCTAGAAAGGAAAGAATATCTGCACCCAGTGCGTAAGTGAGATTGTTTCCTCCCTGCCATTGAGGGACTTTCAATCGAGTGGTTTTAGTCAATGGAACCTCTCCTCTGTAGGGGTATTTGATACGTTCATCTTACCCTTCTTTCCTCTGCCCATGCAACTCTTCGTGCTCGACTTGTTGAAAAGCAATCCCCTCTTTCTAACGAATCCTGCGGGACTTTGATAAATCTCAGAAGCTGTAAACTGTACTTATTTCTTTCCTGATTGTCGTTTATTCTCTTTGATAATCTTTAATGCACGCTTGCGTGTCTTGATATTGGGGCTTTTTAAGCGGCGGTAGGCACTTGATACATCTGATTTTTCCATGGATTCTTCCTCACTCTTTCTTCGATCGTCTTGATTAATGCGCCATCATTTCTTGGGCAATCTCCTGACCACTCATCGTTTTCGGATAATACGTAGGCCAGTGGTCCAGCTCCTTCAGCAATTCCTTTTGACTGCTTCCCCCAACATAAATATGGAAGTGGGCGGCTTTTGCCGGCGCGATCCCGTGATCGCTGAATTGGACATACCGATAGTCCCCTGCGTCTGGGTCTTTTGTCTCAAAGGTAAAGCGGACACCGCGATTGCCTTTTTCGTAAGTCAACACTTCGTGACCGGCGTATTCATAGGTATACTTGTGGTGTTTACCGTCCACGAGAAAATCAATCTGATTGTCTGTGATTTTGATTTCATTTACATCGGTTTTGTAGCCTGTTTCATAATAGTCTTTATATTCCTCCGGTGTTTTATCTTTTTTCAGCTTCGCTTTATAATCGAATACTTGATCCAATGTTCCCTTTTCCAACAATGGATAAACAGATTGCCAATCACCGGCGTAATCGGACAATGGACGGTCTTTGACCTGCGCATCTTTGAAGTAGCCATTATAGACAGTCTGTTCCTGTTTTGCAGCTGTTTCAGGCGTTACTTCTTTTCCAGGTGTATTCGTTGTTTTCTTCAAGGCAGACAAGTTTTCTTTCATGACGGAGATATAATCCTCTTCGGCGTCCATTTGCTTTTGCGTCAAACTTTCTAATGGATTCAGCACAGCAAGTGTCACGTTGGTCTCATCCGCTAATGTCTTCGCAGCTTTTCCTTGATTGTTGTTTTCGAAGTAAATGTACTTGATGCCATTGTCCTCGACATAGTGCTTCAGCTCCGCGATTCTCGAAGGATCTGGCTCCTGATCGGGATTCAATCCTGAGATGCCCACCTGATTCAGGCCATAATCCACCGCAAGATAGTTGAAGGCGGTATGCTGTGTGACGAAATCCTTTTGTTTGGCGTTCTTCAATTCTGCTGAAAACTCTTTATCCAAAGCCTCTAGCTTCGTCAAATAGTTTTGCGCATTTTTTTCAAATGTCGCTTTTTTATCTGGGTATAATGTGATCAATTGGTCCTTGATCGAAGTCACTTCCTTGATCGCTCGATGAGGAGACACCCAAGTATGGGGATCGAGTTCATGGTGGTGTCCCTCTTCATGACTGTGGTCGTGTTCTTCCTCGCCGCCTGGCAGCAAGACCATTCCTTTTGTTCCTTCAATAACATTGGGTGCGCCCTTTTTCCAAGATTTGATCGCGCTGGGAACCCAGCCCTCCATGTTTTCGTTGTGATAGACAAAAGCATCTGCTTCCGAGATCTTTGCCATATCTTTTGCAGAAGGCTCATAATCATGCGGCTCTGATCCTGCCGGCATCAATAGACTCACGTCGCCGGCATCGCCGACAATATGTTTCGTAAAATCATACATGGGATAGAAGGTCGCTACGATATGCAGTTTGTCTCCCTTGCTATTGGTTGTTGCTTGGTTATCCTTGCAGGCACCTAAACCAAAAAGTGCCAATAAGCCGATGATGAGAATACCTATTTTCTTTTTCATTCCAAACCTCCAGTTGATTTCTGCTCTGAGCACTCGTCGGTCCACAGGGTCTGTCGATTACTATTTGCATCAGACAAACCGTAACGATTACTATTTAAGCAGAAATACTTTACCATCTACTCGAAGGCACGTCAAGATAAAATAACATGAAATTTTATTCATTTGTATCCTCATTCATATGACGGTCCTCGTCTTATTCGTATTCTGGATCTGTGACTATTTATTTTTATTACAAAATAATCATACCCATCAAAAAAAGGATTCAAACGTTTCCGTCTGAATCCTTTTTCTTACCCTAACAATGGTGACATTTTTTCTCCACAATAGCTGCTTGTTCGCTTCAATAGAGGCCCGATCAATAGGACACCCACGAATGGTCCGATCATGAATTTCCCACCGAGGACCATACCAGCGATAAAGCAGATCAGATCCAAGCTCATCCGCACTTTTGCCAGATCGACTGAAAGACGATGACTCAAGGCAAAACTTAGCGCAATGTAGCCTTCCTTGCCTGCATTGGTTGCGGCGGCGATCCCAGACCCGATGCCGATGAATGAGATCCCAAGAACAACCAGCAGAAATTTCACGATCACAGGACCTTCGATCGTCCATTGGCGAATCATCCAGTCGGTAAAAATGCTGGTCGCAATAGGATTGAACAAGGTTGCTGCGCCTAACTCGTTTCTATCGATCACCAGTACCAGCAGCAGGCACGTACAAGTGACTAACAAAGACGCTTGCCCGACGGTGATCGGCAGATGCTTGGTCAGTCCTTCCCACAGGACACCCAGTGCATCCGCACCGAGGCCTGTAGCAACGCAAAGCCCAACGCCCACGCCTACTAAAGAAGAGCCCAGAACAGAAATCAGATTTCGTAAAAGCATCTTCATCAATCCATCTTCGTGCCGTTAGACGCGATCACTTCTTTGTACCAATAGAAAGAATCTTTTCTGATTCGTTTGCATTCTTTTACATCGTAGTCTGTACGATCCACATAGATCAATCCATAACGTTTCTTGTAGCCATTGCTGGTGGACAGCAGATCGATCGCTGACCACGGCATATAGCCGACTACTTCTACGCCTAGATCCATCGCACGTTTCGTCGCTTGGATGTGTTCCCGCAAATACTCGATGCGATAATCGTCATGAACTTTGCCGTCAGGCGTCAACTCGTCGTATGCGCCTAAGCCATTTTCAGTGATCATAAATGGTACGCGGTACCGAGTGTAGAGATCCCGGTAAACATACTCTAAACCGATCGGATCGATCGCCCAATCCCAGTCTGTCGTGCGCAGCTCTGGATTTGAACACATTTGATAAAATCCAGGATGCGTTTCAAAACCAGACATATCACCTTTTTTACCCGATAAATTGTAGCCGGACCAACGGCGCTCTTCCCCTTCAGGACACGCATGAGCACACTGACTGTCGTAATAATTGATGGCAAAAAAGTCAGATAAGTTTTCCGCGAAGAAGGCCTCATCCCCTTCTTCCATTTCTGGTGCCAAGCCTGCTTGCTTCAAGTAAGTCAACGCTGCGACATTGTAGTAGCCGCGGAAATACACATCCAAGTAATACGCATTACGTAGGTCATTCGCGTTCAAAGCCGCTAACTGATCTTCTGGTTTGCAGGTGCGGGCATACACAGGGGCATAGCCTAAGGCAGGACCTGCTTTTGCGCCCACCTCATGCGCAGCTTTCACCGCGACTGCTTGCGCCAAATTCATGTGGTGATTGATTTGATACCGTAGCTGATTGTTGTCTTGATATTCTGGCAATACATAGCATTTTTGTGTCCAGTATTGCACGATGATGCTTTGCTCATTGATGGTGATCCAATATTTGATGTCGTCTTTGAATTCATTGATCACGTATTTCGCAAAGACTTCAAAATCCTTCACCACTTCACGAGACAGCCAGCCGCCATATTTTTCAACTAAAGGCCATGGCAAGTCATAATGATACAAGGTTGGGATCGGTTCGATACCATTGTCTTTCAATTCCTGGATCAGATCGCGGTAAAATTGGATGCCCGCTTCATTGACTACATCATCCCCATTTGGGAACACTCGTGACCACGCGATCGAAAAGCGGTAGCTGGTGAAGCCCATTTCTTTGAACAAAGCGATGTCTTCTTTGTATTTATGGTAATGGTCGCTGGCGACACTCGCATCGGCAAAGCCGAATTTTTCGTGGCGTTCGCTGTTGATGATATCTTGTTGGGATAGTCCTTTCCCATCCTCTTGTGCTGCGCCCTCTACTTGGTACGCGCTGGTTGCTGCTCCCCACAGGAAGTCTTTTGGAAATTCGTTGTTCATCGTTTTCGCTCCTCATCTTTTTATTTAAAACTGAAGGATGAGTCATTTACCGGACTGCTTCAGGTTTTCCATAGGTTATTCTTTTTGATCAACAAAGCTGGTATCGCCGATCGTATCGATCGTGTATTTCCCATCTTTATAGGTCAACGTAGTGACACTGCAATTGGCGATTTTTTCTCCTTGATAGCTTCCAGGGGCGATGCTTTCCAGTAAGATCGGAATGATACCGCCGGATGAAACGATCAAAACATTCCCGCCTTTTTTGGTCACTTTTTTTAGTGCTTGCGGCATTGCTTTTTCTACACGCTGCTTCATCTGATCGTAAGTTTCAGCCGTCTTCGTTGGATCGACCTCCGCTACTTTATTTGCCAGCTCTTCTTCCGTCAGTTGCTCCTTTAAGAAATCCCACAGCTCATCGCTGCCTTCGGGATAATCCAGATTCAACGACTTGGCAACAGCGAGATTCATGTCATCATTGGACTGACCTTCAAAGCCGCCAAAATTCTTCTCTCTAAAGCCTTTGTTCTCAATGATTTGCGGTGTTTTCTTGTTGTTTTGCTCTAAAATCAACTGGGCTGTTTTTATTTGGCGACCTAAATCACCGGAATACGCCGCGCGGAATTTGACTTCTTTCAACCCTTCACCGACTAATTTTGCCTGTGCTTCTCCTTCTTCCGTCAGCAAGCTGTCGCAAAATCCTTGGACTTGATTCTGCGTATTGAACCACGTTTTTCCATGTCTGACTAAATAAATTGTCGTTTCCTTGGGTTGCTTGGCTTCTTTGGCTGCTGCTTCACTTACTCCGCTGGTCACTGTTCCGGCAGCGACCAGCAGAATGCTCATCAGGGATAATAGCCCTACTAATTTCTTTTTCATTTAAACGGTCTCCTGCTTTTTCATCACTACTTCAAACAGATCGACTAAATCTCTGGTCATATTGACTTCGCTGGTGATCGTCATCAAATGATCCTGCGCATGGGTGAAAAGTAAGCTAGGCTGGTAGCTTTTTCCTGCTGCTTCATTTTGGATGATCGCAGTTTGAGAGCGATGGGCCAACACGATATGGTCCTTTGCTTCCTTCAACGCGTCTTGAGCCGCCTCGAAATCTTGTTCTTTTGCGTATTTGATGGCTTCTTGCGCCTTTGTTCGGCCGTTACCTGCGTGTAAAATGATTTGCATGGCTACCGAGATCAGTTCATTTTCTTCTTCGAGTACTTCTGTTTCTTCCATCATTTTTTTCACCTCGTCCTTTTATACAGCTTCTACAGGTGCCGTTAATTCTGCACCTACTTGTTCTTCTTTGACTTCTTCAGCCAGCACTTCTCTTTCATACACTTTGAAGAATGGGTACCACGTCAACAGGTACATCGCGAACAATAGGACATACCAGAGGATCGCGCGGAAATCTTGCAGGATCATCACACTGGAGATCGGTGCTGGGATCTGCGCCACTTGCATCAGCTCTTGGGGAATATTCAGCAAGCCGCCTCGCATCGCGAACCAGACAACGATGCTTCCTGTAATCGAGTTGATCCACATAGGCATCATCAAGATCGGGTTCATCACTACGGGAGTACTGAAGACGATGGGTTCGTTGATGTTGAATAGTGAAGGACCGATACAGATGCGTCCCAACGTTTTTAATTTCTTCGCTTTTGAGAAGCACATCAGCAGATTCAGCGACAAGGTCGCCCCCGTCCCGCCCATCATGATCAAGCCCAAACTATAAACGGTCTCATTCGTGACGATATTCATGCCGGTATCTCCACTTTTCAGAGCGAGGGCGTTGGCCGCGATCCCGGCGATAAAGATCGGGTTTTGGATGGCTGACCATAACCATGTTGAGATCCCCATCGAGTAGAAAAAGGCTGGGATCAATACAAGCAGGATCAGTCCTGGCAATGATTGCCCGAAGCTTTGGATCGGCTCAAACAGATTGATGATGACTTCGAAAACATCGATCTTCAAGGCGAAGATCAGTGTGGACCATAACGCCAAGCTTAAGAAAATTGGGATGATGTTGTTGATCCATTCAACAACGAAATCCGGCAATTCTGAATTTCGCAATAAGTGAAGCTTGCTGAAATAATGGAAGATCACGCTTACGACTGCGCCGACGATTACCCCGATCAAAATCCCTGTGGGTCCGACACGTCCCATGTCATAGACGCCTTCTTCGGCTCCGACTGGCTGCAAGGTCATCATCAAAACACAGACTGAGACGATCCCTGCGGTAATTGAGTAATTCGCATGTTTGAATTTCTCCATATACTGATTCGCTACCATGAACGCGGCAATCAACCCAATCATGCCGAATGAATAATTTGAAATATTGCCTAAATCTGGCAGTTGCGGAATGTACGAGCGAAAAACATTGTAAAAGAAGACGATCGATCCCGTCATAATGAAGGGAATCAATTTTTGCATCGCACTCGATAACCCGGCAACGGACGGGCGCTGTGTCAGACTTTTTGCTTTTGGCGCAAACGAATTGGCCAGCCAATCCATAAATTTTTTCATTTTTTGTTCCTCCTATTTTTTATACCGTCTCTTCTCTAACGAAACGACTACGAGAAGACGGCGATCCTTTCGTTACTTCTCCAGTTTGCTAAGAGCAAAATCCAACAGCCCTTCGCCGTCTAACATGCCGTAAATATCTTGAGGAATGACGTCCACCACCACATTGTAGGGCGCTGCCTGCTCAGACATTTCTTCTTTGAATGACGCGTAATGCGGGCCTAAAAGTAAAATATCGATCGCATCTAGATAAGAAGCCACTTCACTTTCACTTCTTGCATCGATAGACCCTGAGATCTTGCGCTTCTTTGCAGCCTTTCGTGTTTTTTGAGCTAAGAAACCACTAGACATACCGGCACCGCAGCAAAGTAAAATATTGATCGTTTCCATAATAAAATCCTCCTAAGAATCTATTTTTTCTGTATGTGCTGTTCTCTTTACACCCTCATTATTCCGATTTTTCACATTTCCCTCAACCAGACTCTTGCACGCCGACCGTGCAACTCTCTATTTTATCTTCCAGTGTTTCACGATATAATAATAAAAAGCATTTATGAGGGGATGAGGAAATGAAGGAAAAACAAGACTACTTGCTGAGATTGCTGCTGCAGCAAGATACTCCTGTCTCTTCCAGAATTTTGGCTGAAAAAATGGGCGTTTCTATCCGAACGGTGAAAAATTATATCTATCAATTAAATAGATTGGGCTCTGTCCCCGTGATCCATTCCTCCAATCTAGGCTACACGATCGTCCCAGAGGAAGCCGCGAAGCTATTAGCCACGCCGCAAAATGAAAACGATTTACCTCAAACCTTCAAGGAACGGTCTTTCTTTATCATCAAACAAATCTTGATGGAGCATCAACAGCTAAACATTTTTGACCTCTCCGATGAATTATTCGTGAGCTATTCCACAATAAAATCAGATCTTGCCCGAATGAATAAGGAATATGAGAAATACCACGTGAAGTTCGTACTCAAGCAAGACGAGATCCAGATCGTGGGGGAGGAAAAGGAAAAACGCCGGCTGATCTCTTATATCATCTTTGAAGAAGTGCCCCATAAATTTATCGACAAGCAAATTTTAGAAGCCACCTTCGATAAGGCGGACATTGAAAAATTATCCACTATCATTCACAGCATCATGCACGAATCTAATTATCATTTGAATGACTTTTCCTTTGTCAATTTGATGCTGCACTTATTGATTCTGCTAGATTCTGTGCGGAACGATAAGTCTTTAGTCACTCGAAATTGGTTCAGCTCCTGGCTGCGGGAAGACAAAGCACAGCTAGTCACACAAATGATCGCCATGATCGAAGAGGCGTTTGAGCTGTCTTTGAATAGTTTGGAAAAAGAAGAGATCCACATGATCTTTCAAGCCAACGCCAACTATATTCCTTCGAATAATTTGAAGGAGCTGGAGCAGATCATAGGAAGCGATATTTCTCAGGCAGTGGATGAGGTGTTGGAGGATGTCCGGCAAACCTTTGGGATCAATCTCATGAGCGAGAATTTTCTTGTTCCCTTCTCGCTGCATATCAGCGGGCTGTTCTCTCGTGCCAAACAGGAGACTTCTTTGAAAAATCCCATGCTGGAGTCGTTGAAAAAGAGCTTTCCGATGGTCTACGATGTCTCGGTCTACCTGTCGTTACGGTTAAGCGCCTTGTTTGATATTTCCATCAGCGAAGACGAGACCGCCTATATCGCCTTGCATATCGGTTCTGAACTGGAGGGGCAAAAACGCAACCTTTCAAAGATACGGACGGTTCTTTTATGTCCAAAATACATGAATCTAGATGAACAGCTTTATGAAAAGCTGCATCAACACTTCGGCAATGAGCTGAACATCCAAACCGTCGTCCCCAAATTTTCTGAGGTGGCAGAATTGGATTTTGAATTGTTGATCACTACGCTGCCTGTCCCTGATTCACAGGACTTTCTCGTGATTAATGTTTCTCCGATCTTTACAGAAGAACAGCGCGTGATGCTGCTTAATGAGCTGGGGAACATTCGACTGGATCGAAAGAAGAGCATCCTGCGTCAAAACTTTGACGATTACTTCAACGAAATCTTTTTTACCAGTGACCTGAAGGCGGATAATTCAGATGAGGCAATCACTGAGATGTGCCATGTATTAGAAAAAGAAGGCGTGATCCCCGCCGTGTTCACGACCCATGTATTAGAAAGAGAGCACGCATCTTCAACAGCCTTTGAAGCGATCGCGATCCCCCATTCTGTCTATATGGATGCCCATCGAACCGTCATTAGCATCGCCATTTCTGAAAAAGGGATCGCTTGGGGAAATCAAAAGGTCCACATCATCCTATTGGCTGCGATCAACGATGTGGATCGTCGGAGGTTCACGGACATTTACGAGGCCTTGATCTCTCTTTTCGAGACGGCTGACGGCTATCAAGAAATCAAACGGATCAAAAATTTTTCTGCCTTTCGCTCGTTTATTTATACGAAGATCAAACGGAAATATTAAGCAAAAAAAAAGACTTCATGAACCCGCTCAATCAATGACTGATGGAGCGAATTCGTGAAGTCTATTTTTTTCGTTAATGTGCCAGCAACGATACGACTAAAGGACCCATTACGGTGAGTGTAATGTTCCCAATCGCATAGGCTGGGGTAAAACTCAATGAAAAGACACTGCTTTGTGTTTCCTCACTGATGGCATTTAGTGCCGCGTTGATCGTCCCAACGCCGGCTAAGGAGCCAATGTTGTCGACTGCGTTCAGCTTCAATACATACTTGCCGAACAGCAGCGTGAGCAAATGCGGCAAAATCGAGATCACCGCACCGATCAGCAATACTTGGATTCCCATAGCGCCTAATGCCTTGATAAATTGACTGCCTGCTTCTAACCCGACGGCAGCTATAAACAGGTTTAGGCCGACACTTTTTAAGAACCAGCGAGTAGCACTGGGAATATTCCCCAAATATGCCTTCTTGTTTTGGTACCACCCAAAAAACAAGCCGCTGAACAAGGCGCCTCCGCCAGCTCCCAGCGTTAATGGCACCCCTTTGACGGTCAGTACCAATAACCCGATCAGAAGACCGACGATCAGTCCGATCGATAGAAAGCTGACATCTGTTTCTGCGCCATTTTCCACAGGATAGCCGAGTGTAGGCAAGACCTTTTTGATCGAACGGGCAGGACCGGCAAGCGTGATCCGGTCTCCTGGCTTCAACGTGGACAACTCTGTCACCTTAGTTCCCTCATGCATAGCTTCAGCGACCACGATACTGTGATCCGTCAAAAGAGACAGTGCATGGTAGCTGTATTCATTCGTCAGCAGGACTTCCATAGTCAGCAATGGAATCTTACGATACGCATCGTCGAAGACTTCTTTGTAATTGACGCCTTCTTTGATGAGTTTCCATAGATCCTCGCTGTCTCCTAGAACGGTGACTACCTGTCCTTTTTTAAATGAGGTCTGAGCATCAAAGTCCACGGGTTTCCGTTGGCTGAATAGCTGTTGAAGGACGATCTTGTCATGGAACTTCTTTTCAAAGGCCGCCACTGTCATTTTTTCTTGGGGCAGTTGGAGGATCTCAAAGGAGCGGGTCGCAAGTGTGCTTAATAAGGGCGAACTGCTGTCAGAAGTATCCAGATTTAACGACTCCATCATTTTTTTCGTTTCATCTTTTAAATTGACTCGTAAGATCGCGGGGGCAATATTCTTCAAAAAGATCACTACACCCATCGTTCCGAAAACATAAGTCACTGCATAGGCAATGGCTACATTCGAAGTCATCGCAGATTTTGCCGCTGCCGATATCGCCAGCCCATTGATCGCAGAAGTCGCCGTCCCGATCGTGGCTGACTGTGTGAGTGCTCCGGCAATGATCCCGCCAGCTTCACCAGCATCGATGTCCGCTATTTTGAAAATGACCATCGCGATCCCAAAAGCGACCACCGAGAAAAAGAGAGATTGGATCACGAGCTTGATCCCTGATTTTTTCAGACTTTGGACAAACGCGGGGCCAACTTCATAACCGACAACAAAAATGAATAGATCAAAGAAAATACTTTTTAGTATCGGCGCGATCGTGAACGCTCCGACTTGGCCGATCAGCAGTGCTACTAACAGCACGCCGACGGTCGATCCTAGACTGAAGGATTTGATTTTTAACTTTCCGATATAATAGCCCCCTGCAAGGGCGAGAAAGAGACTAATGATTGGATTAGCCAATAAAAACGTGCTGATCTCTTTCCACATCATTGTTCCTCCTTAGTGTTGTAAAAATTGCGCATGGTATTCACCAAGCAATTCAAGAATTTGTTTTGCCAAGATCTCATAGTCCTCATCTGGCAGATTGGCTTCTGATACACGCAGTTCTCCCGGTTGCGTCCCGAACCCAACACCATCCATCAGAACCACGCCATTTTTCTCTGACAGATTATAGAGGAAATCTACCTGTTCAAAATTATCGACTAAATAATCCTTGAATGCTGAACCGTACAATTCTTCTGCAAGGCCATAAATATCAATAAGGCTATAATATTTACTGTTTTCTTTGCTTGGATTTTTTTCGATTTTCAAGCCTTTATATAAGGCATCGTAGCGTCGATCAACGATGGCTTTTGACGCATCAATGTAGGCATCCTTTTCCCGATTCAGCAAATGGGTCAATGAAAACAATACTTCCATGATTTGCTGCGGTGTCGACAAGCCGGATGTATGGTAGAGTCCCACGGAGCGGCTGTCTGCCACCATTCGGTCGATGAAGGACATCTTTTCTGGATCGATGACATTGATGGCGTAGCGGGTATTCAATTCTTCCTTGTCTTTTTCGTCCAATTTGCCGATCAATCGATCAAAGACATTGTCTTTATTCGCTGCGATCACGCCTAGTCGCCAGCCAGTCGCACCAAACAATTTTGAATACGAGTAGACAAGCAAGGTGTTGTGGGGAACGACACTGTACACTGTTTTGAAGTCCGTCACAAAAGTCCCATACACATCGTCAGTAATGATGATAAAATCGGGGCGTGCTTCGACGACCTTTTTGATTTCAGCTAAAGCAGCATCGTCAAAAGCCATCGCACCTGGATTTGAAGGGTTCACGATAAAGAAGGCTTTGATATCTTTGTCGTTTAATTTATCGATTTCGGAAGCTTGGATTTCCCAATTATTTTCTTCCGTTGAACGCAAATCAACTTCGACCATGTCATAGTCGTTTAGTTCAGGGATTTGCAGATATGGCGTGAAGATCGGTGTATTGATCGCGATCTTATCGCCTTTCTTGATAAGCTTGTTTTCCTTTAATGAATTAAAAATATACACGATCGCTGCGGTCCCGCCTTCTGTAGGGAACAGCTCCGTTTGATCAGCTAATTTTTCACCGCGATACAAAGCAGATTCCAAATACGCGTTGATCACACGCTCGCTATTTTTCAATATTCGGCTAGGCACTGGGTAATTATTTCCTATCGCACCATCGACCAATTCTTTCACGAATTCATCTTTGTCTGCACCAAGCTGATCGTGGGCATAGTCAACTGCGTCTAACAAAAAGCGGTCGATCTCGCTGGATTCCGAATCTAAAAACGTCTCTAAGCGTTCACGGATTCCTTCCAACGTCGTGTAGCCAGCCAAATCTCCCTGATCCATCGTCCGTCTTGATTCCTGTGTACCAAATTCAATGATCCGTGCAAAAGCCAAACGAGCCTTTGTGTTGAGCCAGTTAGGATTGCCTCTGCCGGCGTTCAAAAAGATATTGTTCTTTTCATTGTGCTGCGCCAGTTTCAACATGTCATTGCTTATTTCAAATGCGCCGAGTGTTTCTAATTGTTGTTCTTCTTTTTTTGTTACCATGCGGATCTCCTCCTACTGTGATTACTCTTTCCTTTATCAGACTAGCACTTCCCTATTTTGTTAGGAAATAAAGCGACTCTATGTAAGCCTTTGCTCCACAAAATCTTCATTATTCGAAAATCAAAACCGTTTCCAATAAACAAAAAAAACACCTTATTTTCGACCTTTCTTCACAAAAAAAGACTTGGAGATTTTTTATCCCCAAGTCTTCTATCCCTCGTTTTATTCGATTTCATAATCCAACTGATCCCCCTCGGCTTCTTCCTTCGTCAGGCGTTTGATGCCGCCAATGTAAAAAACGGCTGTCAATAATCCGGCAGCGGCATCTGAAAAGGGTGCCGCGTGGAGCAGGCCAGCCATCCCCCATGTTTGGGAAAAAAGCAGGATGGCTGGGATCAACAGGATGATTTGACGCGTCAGCGTTAGAAAAATAGCTGACCTCGTGCGCCCAGTCGCTTGAAAGAAATTTGACGCTACGATTTGGAAGCCAATGATCGGCAACCCTAGGAACCACGTCTGCAATGCTTGTGTGCCAAAGGCCAACAATTCTGGTTCGCTGTTGAACAGCCGAACCAGCGGCTCCGGTATGATCCTCGTTGCCAGCCACCCGATACCAACGATCGTGGTGGCAATCAGGATCGCATATTTTTGCGTTTCTCGAACGCGATTGAATTTTTTAGCCCCGAAATTGAAGCTGACGATCGGCTGAGCTCCTTGGACCAGTCCTGTGATCGGCATCAGTAAGATCGTCTGGATGCTATTGACGATGCCCATGCCTGATACAGCGATATCCCCGCCATAGCTCAGCAACGTCATATTCAACACGACGTTCAGCACACTGTTTCCCAATTGCAGCAGAAAATTAGGCAGTCCCAATGCCGTGATCCGAATCGCGGTCCCCCACTTGAGCACCATATTTTTCAGGCGAATGGGGTGATGGCTTCGCTTGCTGAAAAAATAGGTCAATATCCAGACCATTGAAATGAACTGCGACAGGATCGTCGCCAACGCCGCGCCTGCCATGCCCATATCAAAGACATAAATAAAGACTGGATCGAGGATGATGTTGACCCCCGCTCCCATAAACATCGTCACCATCGCCAGCTTCGGTTGCCCGTCTGCCCGCAAAAAGTTGTTTAAGCCAATACTGACGATTTGGAACACGGCGCCCCAAAAGATGATGCGCATATACCCGATGGCATAAGGCAAAACTTGCGGACTGGCACCGAATGCGGCAAGCAGCGGGGACAGAAACACCTGTCCAAGAACCATGAAAAGAACCCCGCTGATCAGCAGCAGAGAAAAGGCATTCCCTAACGCAAGCTCCGCCTCTTCTGTTTCCCCGGCGCCCAATTTCATGGAAAACAACGTCGCACCGCCAACACCAAACAATATTCCGATCGACAACAAAATGATCATGATGGGAAAGCCGATCGTGATCCCTGCTAACCCGTTCGCTCCTAATCCCGGCGCATTTCCAATGTAAATACGGTCCACGACATTGTACAACGCATTCACGACCATCCCAATGATCGCCGGAATGGAGAACCGCCATAACAACCGCGAAACTTTTTCAACCCCTAATGGATTCGTTCCCTCCATTTTTTATCCTCCTTTTTACTTTCCAACTCACTATTTCAAATTAAAGATACGTCAAAATTTCTCCCAGCCGCCCAAGCCAGTGTCCGATCTTGATAGATTTTTTTGTTCAAAAAGCGGTCAAAACCTGTCGGCTCTGACCGCTGGAACGATTTTTTAAGCATGTTTCGTCTTGTCGTAATTTGATCCTTTCGGTGTTCCATGATCGTCCGAATTTGCCAGCTTTTTGATTGACGACCGAATCAGCATCGACGCCGCAAAGCCCACCAGCGCAAGCCCCGCGAAGATCCGTAACACCGCGGTATAGGAGTGGAACATTTCCGTGACTTTGCCCAAAAAGATCGGACCAAACATCCCCGCCGCTGCCCAAGCAGTCAGGATATAGCCATGGATCGCACCGACCTCCCTAGAACCGAAAACATCGCCGATATACGCCGGAACGATCGAAAATCCCGCCCCGTAGCAGGTCATCAATAGACAGATCAACGCTGCGAAAAGAAACGGCGAACGCACGACAGAAAGGCTTAGTAATACCGCAATATCAATAATGAAGAGAATCGTAAACACATTTTTCCGCCCGAGAACATCGGAGATCAACGCCCAGAACAATCGCCCGCAGCCATTGAAGACGCCCATTACGCCCACCATCGTTGCTGCCATACCGGCAGACATCCCGGTGATTTCCTGCGCCATCGGAGACGCTTCGGAGACCAAAGAGATGCCGCACGTGATATTCAAAAAGAGCATGAACCACAAGAGCCAAAAAGTCTTGGTCCGAATCGCTTGATTGGCGGTCAGTTGAATGCCTTTATATTGGATCGTTACTTCTTTTGTAGGATTCGGTGCCTCAAAGCCCTTTGGCGCCCAATCCGCCGCAGGCTTTTCTAAATAGCGAGAAGCCGTGAACATCACTAAGAAATACGCAACGCCTAAGATATAGAAGGTTTTAGCAACGCCGACATGCACCATGAGCTGCTGAGCGATCGGTCCTGTGATCATGGAGGCAAATCCAAAGCCCATGATCGCCAGTCCCGCGGCCAGCCCTTTTCTATCCGGGAACCAGCGGATCATCGTGGACACAGGTGTCACATACCCTGCCCCTAATCCAATCCTACCAATGATCCCATAGGTCAGATACAGCATCGGCAGCGAGTGGCTGGAAATGGCAAATCCTGTTGAAACGATGCCCAGTCCGAACAAAATCGATGCCACCGTGCCTGTTCTCTTAGGACCAAATTTTTCCACAAATTTCCCCATAAATGCCGCGGATATTCCTAAACAGAAAATAGCTAAACTAAATGCAAAAGAGATTGATGATTTGTCCCAACCAGTCAGCTCTTTGATTGGCTCTTTGAATACACTCCATGCGTATGCCGAACCGATAGACAGATGGATCGCCACACCGGATAGAGCGATCAGCCATCTATTTTTTTCCCTGCGCATTCTTTTCCCTCCTGATTTCAATCCATTTGTATGTGTGAGTGCCTGTGATAAAACAAATAACTTTTGTTCTGTCTTTTTCATCAAAAAAATAGTTTTTTCAAACACTCAATAATCACGAGTATACGCTCCCATTTTGTTAAATTCAATAAAAAAATTAATATAATCCGAATACATTCTTTCTTATTAAAAAAAGAATCGAACCCGCTCGTTTTATGTATTTTTCTCTTATTTTTAAATTCCCACTGTTTCCTTCTGCTTTTTTTCTAAAAAAAGGCGGATGAGAAATTTCCCCATCCGCCTTTTACTACTATTCATCAATCAATCGTCCATTTCAGCAAGTGATTTTTGATTTTCTCAAACAACTGCATCACTACTACCAATACCAGCACCATGAAGACAAAGCCGCCCCACATATTTTTATAAATACCTAGGCTTGAATACCGCTTGACGTAAAAGCCCAGACCGTATGTCGCTCCGTACATCTCAGCATAGACCAGCATCACGAAGGAGCTGCGAAGAGAATTGACAAACCCTGATAAAATCGATGGGCTGGCTGCGGGTAAAATGACTTTGAAAAATTTTTTAGCGCCGCGCAGCTCCAATGTTGCCGCATTATCCAGATAGCGTTTATCAATCGTCTGAATACCGGTGATCGTCGCAAAAAGCGTTGCCCAGACCGTCCCATACACGATCAGAACCACTGAGGCCCACCAAAAATCGGGCGCCAGCAGGACTACAAACGGTGAAAGCAGGATCGAAGGAACACAACTGAAGGCATAAATGATCGGGTGCAGAATCTCACGCAGCCGCGTGTTCATTCCCACAAGTACACCTAATCCCAATGCGATCACCAGCGTTATGGCGATCGAAGGGATCAGCAGCTTCAACGAGTACAGCAAGTTGAGTGCAGCATAATCACGGTCCTTGATAAAGGCTTCCCAAATATCTTCGACAGGCGGGAACATCAGCGCGTTGAACAATTTATTGTCCGAGATATATTTATAAAGAAAGACGAAGCCGACGCAAATCAAACAAGTGATCCAATATTTTTTTATAAATGTCCTTATTTTTTTCATTTCGTCTGTTCCTTTATCCGTCTATAAATTATTTTCTTCATAGAAGGTCACGGCATTTTTATAGAACTCTGGATCTTCATCGCTGTATTTTTCTACGGCATTGTCTAATGCTTCTTTGTAAAGGTCAGAATAAATGCGGTCTTCAAGCTTCACCTTTTTGTCTTCCTGATCGATCCCGCCAACTGCCTTCATGTATTTGTAGTTGTCCATAACCGTATTTTTCACGGTGTCTGGGTTGATCCGATAATGTTCATTCAACATATAGGCTTCCACGTATTCTTTGTCTGTTCCTAACTGCTCAGCCATCAAGTCCACACATTTTTCACGGTTTGCTTCAAAATAAGCTTGTGCACGAATCAGCGCTTCGTTCAGTAATTTCACCGTTTCTGGATTTTTCTTTACCCAAGAATCTCGTGCCACCATCCGACAGCATGAATAATTTGGCGTGATATCACTGCAATAGTCCACGATCTTGATGCCCTTCGTATTCTGTACTTGATACATTTTCCCTGTTCCGATGACCGCATAATCCAACTCACCCTTTTGGACTGCTGTAATCTCATCATCGTCGCTGATATCAACAAACTCGATCTCTTTTTCTAGATCATGCCCTTGTTCGTACAATTCATGGAGCGTCGCATAACGTGAGATCGTGTCGCCATATTTACTGCCTAATAATGATTCCGGCCCTTTCCAATCCGCATCTTCTGCCGCGATGATCGGCATTGACCCCGTCAGCATGAAACCGCCGATGATCGCCATATCATCCCCTGCTGCGATCATTTGTACCGGTGTCCAAGTGCCTGAATTCGAGGCTATATCTACTTGTCCTGTGGTAACTGCCTCCAACTGCCCTTCGTCTAAAGGAACTTCATCGATCGTCAATCCCACTTCTTTGAAATAGCCCTGATCCTTCGCAATGCTCACCAAAACATTCCCGCTGTTTCCTTGTGCCCAGGTAATCTTTTTGGATTCGCCTTTTTCTGATTTTGCTTCTTTTTTCGTGTCTTCTGTTTTACTCTTTGCGGAATTTCCGCCACAGGCACCCAGCCCTAAAACCAACGTAGACAGTGCCAACAAAGCAACCACTCTTTTTTTCATAATACTCTCCTTTATCGTCCATTTTTTCGTCATGCGTTTTAATCAACGTGTTTTTCGACGTCGCGATTGATATTTTTGATCAATGTATTTCGAAGCTTTAACACCTCTAAATTTTCAAATTGCGTGTCCCTTGTCGCTCGTTTTTCTTCCGGTATGCAGCATTCATAGATGATGTTGCTGGGCGATTGCCCTAAAACAACGATTCGATTTGCTAAAAGAAGCGCTTCATCCACATCATGCGTCACGAAAAAGACGGTTTTCTTCAGCTCTTCTTTTGACCATAGATCCAAAATCAAATCCTGCAGCCGTGCTCGAGTCACTGCATCCAAGGCACCAAAAGGCTCATCCATCAACAAAATCGGCGAATCGACACTTAAGGAGCGGGCGATCGCGCAACGCTGTTTCATTCCACCGGAAAGCTCTTTTGGCAATTTCTTATAAACCGACGAATCTAAGCCGACTTTTTCAAACATATCTAAAATAATCGTCTTCAATTCCTTTTTGTCCTTCTTCGGGTATTTCTGCTTCAATGCCAAAAAAATATTCTCTCCCGCAGTCATCCACGGAAATAGTCCATAGTCTTGAAAAACAACACCTCTTTCCAAGCTTGCACCTTTGATCGGTACAGAATCAATCGTAAGAGCTCCCGAAGTGGGTGTTTCCAGTCCAGCCAGCAACCGTAAAAACGTACTTTTTCCGCAGCCGGATTGTCCCAACAAACAAACAAATTCCCCCGAAGCAATCTCTAAATTGATGTCCTTCAAAATCAATCGGTCGGGCGCTTCTTTGTAAGCAAACGACAGATCGGTTACTTTTATTTGCTCCATGTAGCTCCTTTCTCAATCCAGAGGACCTTTTTCAAGAGAACTTTCTCCATGATCCCTCTGATCCGCCTAACACTTTTTCACCCAAAGTACCTATGATTTCAGAATTGAAAAAGCTTGTTCAAAATCAGCGATAATGTCTTCTTTATTTTCCAGCCCACAAGACAAACGAATCAAATTATCTTTGATTCCGGCAGCTTCTCGATCCTCTTTCGGCATATTGCCGTGAGTCATGCTGGCAGGATGCTGGACTAAGGTTTCCGGATCGCCGAGACTAACCGCGATAGAGGCCAGCTTCAACTGGTTTACCACTTTTTTACACGCGGTATAGCTGTCCATGCCGTCAATGTCTTCCTTCAATTCAAATGCCATGATGCCGCTGAACTGGTTATTCATTTGTGCCTTAGCCAGCTCATAGTGGGGGTGATTTTCCAGCCCAGGATAATAAACCTTTTCAACAAAAGGATTTTCTTCAAGATATTCAGCTACTGCCAACCCATTCTCGCAATGACGAGCCATCCGCAATTCCAGTGTCTGCATCCCGCGAATGACTAGGAAGGAATTGAATGGACTTGGGGTCGATCCGCAAAGCTTCGTTGCAGCATCTTTTCGAATCGGAGTGATGTCCGCTTCACTTCCGATCACAAAACCCGAGATGACATCGCCATGCCCATTGATATATTTTGTTCCGCTATGCACGACGATATCTGCCCCCAACTGTAAAGGGTATTGAATCGGTGGCGGTGCAAAGGTATTGTCTACAACCACCTTGATCTCATGCTGATGGGCCAACGCTGAAATCGCCTTGATGTCCGTCAATTCAAGCGTCGGATTGGTCGGTGTTTCAAAGTAGATCATTTTTGTATTCTCTTGAATAGCGGCTTCTACCGCAGCTAAGTCACTTGTATCCAAAAAAGTGGTCTTTACTCCAAATTTCGTCAGTGTATTTTTCAATACGAGGGAGGAACAACCGTAAATACATTCCCCGCTGATGACATGATCGCCAGCTTGTAAAAGCCCGACGAAAACTGAGCCGATCGCTCCCATACCTGAAGCTGTCGCCACACAGGCCTCGCCCCCCTCTAATGCCGCAAGCTTATTCTCCAACACTGCGTTTGTTGGATTTCCTCCACGGGAATAAGCATAGCCCGGAAGCGCCCCATCGAAAATTTGCGTTCCGGTCTCTACTGTCTCAAAACAAAACGTCGATGTTTGATAAATCGGTGTAGCCAATGAACCGTAGACTGGGTCTGGTTCTTGCCCAGCATGAATTGCTAACGTCCCAAATCCAACCTGCTTCAAATCAATCTTACTCATTTTTACCCTCCAACTTTTTTCAAATTTCATAGATACCTTGAACCCCTTTTATCAGAACGTTTAAACTACAAGCGTTATTTAACAGATAAAATTTTCCGCTTTTCGCCCACGACAAAAAGAGGCATACCTTTCAGTATGTCTCCTCATTTTTCAATCACAAATAGACCCACTAATTCCTGAAAAAAATGAGGTGAGAACGTCGTTTTATTCTGTTAACTGTCCTAGAAACTCTAAGATTTTGCGATTCTCACGCTCAGTAACGCTGTATAAACACATTCTCACCTCCTTGTGCATTCCAATTAAGTGAATTCCATCACTAGTATACCTTTAAGTGATAGCGTTTTCCATACTCTGTAGCAAATAATCTTATTTTATTGCATTATTACCTATTTATTGGAAAACTTTCCATTTTAGTACCCATAAAAAACTGCCAAACCGTCGTGGCTTGGCAGTCTTCCTTTATTAATTTTCTTCAGCGGTGCTTTATTTTTCTTTCTTTTGGACAGGGACGTAAAAGGAGACTTTCCCCACGCCTGAATATTCTTCCAGATTAAAGTTTCCGGCGACTTGATATGCGTCGCTTTGCATGACTTCCGCGTAACTATGACCAATCAGTCGATCCAGCTCTCCTTGATCGGTGTAGGTCAAGTCAAAACCGGCATAGGTCCCAGCCGGCAGCTCGAATTCTGAAGGACGCGTCTTTTCAGTATCACTATTTCCGATCAAATAGCATTGGTCCCCATTGATCACAGCATTCACTGCGTACAGGTCCCCTTCGATTTTTGACGCGTATTCCTCTTTTGCCCGCATCTTCTGTTTGCTCATTTCTATCAATTCATCCGGCGAATCCATCGAGTGCAGCGTTGTGATCCACCCGTGAATCGTCAGATCGTCTCTTTCAACTAGCTTCAACATCACTAAGCGCCTTCTTTCTTTTCATATAATTGACCAGCAACCCTTCGTTTCTCAAAGAAAACCAGAGAGTCATCCATTACAGGCTAAATATATGCCCCTTATTTCCCCAATGCAATAAAAACGCTTACTGACGTCTGTTCCTAACTTGATGATAGAATCCTCACTTCAAGTATACTAGAGCGCGTCGCTTTCATCGCTGCTTTTTTCCGCAAGGAATGTTTGACAGCCTGCTTTTTTGCAACAAATGGTTGTTTTCTTGCAACAAACGAAAAAAAGATTCTTTCTCCGCAAAAACCTTGCTATGCTAGGTTCATGAAAGAGAGACATACAGAAAACAAAAGGAGGAGAATGAGTGAACATCCACTTCACTTGGGTAAAAGAAAAAGCCGTAAATGAAATAGATATCTTCGCACATCCAGAAAACAAACAACAATTGCTTCAACTTGAAAAACAACTCCAGCAGGAAAAGGCGCTCATCGCCATCGATCCAAAAAACAATCGTTCCGTCAAACTGCCCATGAGTCAAGTCGTTGCCTTTGAAACGATGGGACACCTTGTACAGGTAACGTTGTGTGATCAGCGTACGTATCTTTTACAAAAACGACTCAAGGAATTGAGCGGACTCGAAAGTCTGAATTTTTACCGTATCAATAATTCGCAGATTTTAAACTTAACGACCGTTCAAGCGTTTCAACTAGGCGAGCACGCGCGCTTAGAGGTCCACACGAAAACAAATGCCGTGTATGTCGTCAGCCGCCACTATGCCAAAAAAATTAAGGAGAGACTCTCATGTACAAACAATTAAAAAATAATTTCTTTCAAGCTGCTTTCGGATCATTGGTTTGGGTCACACTGCTTTGCTCGTTCACCGATCTTTTTTCCCAGGTCGCCTTTAGCTACTTCTGGCATCTGATCGCCATCAGCCTAATCATCGGCTCGGTATTCGGCATACTGTATCCTTATTTGTGGAGCTACGCGACCTTGAAAGCACCTCTTATGATCCTGATATGTACAGTGATCAATACGTTGTGCGGATTTGCTTGTGTGTATTTATATTCCCCTCAAATGTTTGAGCTGGTTCGCCCCTTCTTCTTTGCAGTATTGCTGTTGACGTTGGTTTTACACATCCTAATGTTCTATTTTTATTCCAAGTACGAGAATAAAAAAATGGCCATGACATTGAATCGCTTGCATCATTAAAAAAAAATCCCCGGCTTGAACCCAAGCTGGGGATTTCTTGCTCTTTAAAACGTGACGACTTTGTCTGCCCATTCCACCATTTCGACACAATCGACCATTGTTGAGATCGGACAAGACGTTTGTTCTTCTAACTGCCGAGAGTTTAAACACGTCCCGCAGGCCAGCAATTCGCCCCCTTGCTCCGTCAGCTTCTTCATTTGCGCAGGCACATCGTACGCCTCATCCTCGATACTTTCGACTTCTACCGCTTCCCCCATCAAGAAAAATTTCACGTGATGCCCTTTGTTTAAGGCGGCTACTCCAAACCGAAACGCGTTCCACGCTTTCTCATGTTCCTTTGTCTCCAAAATGATCGCTACGTTCATTTTATTCCCTCCTTCGTCTGCTTGCTGGTTCCTCTCTTAAAGTATAGCGGTTTCACAAATCAAAGACAATCGCCGCAAAGACGCGTCGTCTCCTCGCTAAAAAAAAGACACCCGCCGATTTAGGAGGATGTCTTGAGGCGTCACAAAATTATTTTTCAAAATTGATCAACTTATTATTTGTTACATCTTCTTGCATTTTTCCTTGCGCAAGGATATTTACTCGAGTTTGTAACTCTTCATACATAGAAAGAACCGATTGGCGAGATTCATTGACTTCTTCAGAGATTTCTTTGGCTTGCTCATTGATCGTCGCCAATTCATTTTTGGCTTCTTCAATGATCCGATACGCTTCCATCTTTGATTTTTCAACCATCCGATTGGCTTGTTTCCGAGCGGTGATCAAGACCTCCCCGATTTCTTGTTGGGTCGAAGTCGCCTCTTGCTTCAGCTCCGCATTTTCCGCAGCTAATCCAGCCATTTTTTCCCGCAGCTCTGCTAATTCCTTTTCATAGCGCTCATTGGCTGCCTGTTCTTCCGACATTTGATCGATCGCTTGATCCTTTTCGACGATTACTTTGTCCAGTTGAGAATATTGTTCATCCTTTTCATTGATCTCAACTAGCAATTCGTTGATCTGCGCTTCTAGCTGATGGATTTTTTCCAGACGTTGGACTTCTTCGTCTTTTTGCTGAGCAATCAAGGCCTGATGCTCTTCATGGATCTCTTGCAGTTCCTGTTCGACGGTCGCCAGATGGGCAACAGAATTTCTTAATTTCTCGTTTTCTTCCTGCACTTGCTCTAATTGCTGCTTCAAGTTGTCTAATTCCTGTGTCTCTTTCAGACGCTGGACTTCTTGCCGTGCACGCTGGACTTCGGCTTCCAGGTCTTGAATCTGCCGCCGATTTTGGGCTTTTTCCTCGCCCATTCGTAAAACAGATTGCCGATAGTTTTCATTTTCTTTTGTCAGCTGCTGTGTTTGTGCCGCCGACTCTTTTTTGTACTTTTGCAGCACCTGCTCTTTTTCAAAAATCAATCGCTTCAATTCTTTGATCTCTTCTGCTTGCCTTTCCGGCGACTCAGGAACGGTGTTGTCAGAGACCATTTTTAATGTCGGCGCAGGTTTTGCTTGTAAGTGCGCTTGTGAGTGCGCTTGGGCCTGCGGCTGGACATGGGTCGGTGTGTCAGTTTCCACTTTCTCTTCAGGAACGGAATTGATCTCATCGATAATGTTTTTATTGAAAAACCATCCGTTCTTTTTTTGCTGTGCTACCATCTTTTTCCCTTCTTTCCGTTAGTCTTCTTGGATCATCGCAAATTTATCTTCTCCATTCTCACGAGAGAAAGTGCAGCTATAATCTTGCGTTTGTTTCTCCCCATCCCTTACATTCAGTTGGAACGTGATTTGTGTCAGATTCGATACCCCCTCTGCTTCAGCAGCAAAGGCCTTGATATTTTCTTTGATCTGTTTCCGATTGGCTTCGCTGGTCAAATCGCCAGCCAAAGCAATGTTCAACGTTTGAGTCGGTATATCTAAGACGATCAGTGTCGTCGGTAAACCAAAGTAAGGACTGAGTTTATTCGAAAGGTCGCTTTCCATCGTGTATTGCGTCTCGCGACTTTCTTCGGAGAACAATTCCTTCCAAGAATAGTCTTGTAAGCCGATGCCCTCTGGCGGGTACTCTTTGACCGGTAGTTTATTGACCAATTTTTTTTGTTCCTTTTTCATCAATTGTAACTCATCCTTCAACAGACTGTTCTGCTCGTTTAATGCATAGAGCTGCTCCTGTGTTTGGGAGGTCTTATAGGTGGTCAAAAGTATCCCCAGTGCTAAACAGAAGGTAATGAACAGCAGCGACGATACGTGTTTGGCTTGCTGGATCTGCTTGACGTAATCCAGCTTTCGCTGAAATGTCACCGAAGCATCTCTTGGCGGTTTGATCATCTGCAGCCGGACATTGATAATCATTCGAAATCCCCACACGAGGAGTGCTAGAATGATAAGTCCAATGCAGATCCAATTAATGATCATCACGTGTTTTCCCCTTTTCTATTCGTTATTCGGACGAGCAAGATGGATCGCTGGAAAGCGAAATTGGACGGTCCCTTCGATGGCTTTTCGATGGACAAATCCAAAAGTCCGACTGTCTTTAGAAACATCCACATGATCACCGATCACAAAATAGACCTCTTCTGGAATGGTGTTGAGTGTTTGAAATTCCTCCGCCACCGTTGGTGAAAGCTGATACGTGTAGGTCGTTTCAAAATCTCCCTGCTCTCCCAGGTCCAACACCATTCGTTCATTTCGTATAAAGATCTTGTCGCCAGGCAGCCCAATCACGCGTTTGACAAACATGCCCTCTTCATTTCGGACAGAAAATGCAACGATGTCGTAGCGCTGGATCAGCGTCTTCTTTTTTACGAGAACCTGATCCTTTTCAGTCAATGTCGGTGTCATGGACGTTCCTGAGATCGTGTGGACGCTGTAATGCTTTTGCACTTGTCCTCTCACTACAAGCAGCAGCGTTACAGACAGGAGAACTAGGACCACCACCGTCAAAAGCTTGTTTCTCCTGTCATTTGGCGAATCTTCTGCGTGTCCATAGTGCGTATTTGCCACGAGTGATGGCACCCCTTTATTTTGCTTTGATATACGTAACTAAATCTGATTTCGCTAAATTCGCATCAATGACGCGATAAGAAATGACTGTTCCCCCATAAACATTGCCTTCCGAGATCAAGATCCCCTCCGGCTTGACTGCTTCAACAAACGCCACGTGTCCGTAACGAGGGTCTGAGCCTGCGGTGCCTGGTGTAAAGGAGATCAACCAGCCGGCTTTCGGTTCGCGACTGACTTCATACCCCAGAGCTTTTCCTTTTGCTCCCCATTCTCCGCCGTTGCCCATGAAATCATCCACGCTCTTGCCTAGCTGCTTCACCCGATTAAAGGCATACCAAGTACATTGGCCGACTGGATAAGAGCCCGACGTGTTGTAATTTACGCCATTATAATCTGGATAACGCATCAGAGAACGGTATTCTGCTGGGATTTCTGCTTTTCCTTTAATGAAGACGCCGGAGGATTGATCCACCTTCGGACGGTCATATTGCGTCAAATGGTACACAGCAATGATCGAATTCAGCTTTCTATTATAAGAAGTATCGGTAGCGTAGGTGCCCGTCAAGGCTTGGGTCGACCGCAAATAATTCTTTGCCGTAGAGCGCCAGGTCTTTTGGTAATAGCCGTCATTTCCAGAGATCCCGCCCCGCAGCAACTGCACATAATCCCCTAATGAGGCTGCATAATTCGGGTATTTTCGGAACGCCGAATTGATCGAATAGAGCGCGCCATTTCCGCGGTCTTCTTGCGTCGCCATCGAAACGGCTTGTCCTTGGTAGGTACCTTTGATCCCAAAGAGATTGTGATTCGGCGGCAAGGACAGTCCGCTAGTCCCCGAACTGCTCTCTAACAAGGCTTGCGCGATCATCACGGACGCAAAAACATCGTATTCCTGTCCCAGCTTGCGAGCGTCTTCTGCGACCTTTGAAATAAAGGTCTTCGCCCCTTCATTTTCAGTAAAATTGTGGGACGCCGGATACTCTTTCAAGATCGTCTGACCATATTCTGTCAGCGTCACGTCTGGCAAAGGCTGAACGAATAGCTCGTCTTCCATCGACATCGGCTGAAGAACGACCTGCCGCTGCTTTTCTTTTTTATCGGTTTTCTTTTCTTTTTCCTTATTCTCTGCGTTCGATTTCGCTGTTTCCGTTGGTTCGGCAGAGGCCTCCACGTCGACATCTTCGACAGTCAAGTAATACTCTTTGCCGATAGACACGCCCACTACTTTTAGCTGGTCTTTTTTCTTTTGATAGAGCAGACTGCCGGCGCTGATCTCATCCTTCATCTTCACAGGTGTTCCTGCGGTCTCGATCGCGAAAAGGTCTTGGTAGAGAGTAGCCGCCAATTGTTCAGCAGTGAATTCTGCGGTCTGCTCTTTCCCTAGCTTTTTGATCCCGTCGTAGATCAAGGCTGCTTGCGCTTTATTCTCAATGCTCGAAAGCAGCGGCAATTCATAGCCCTTCAGATCTGACTGTGCCACTTCCGACGTCTTCAGATCACTCGGCAGCTGCAAAGTGCTAGTCTCCGAGAATGCGTCAGGTGTCTCTTGAGTGATCGCCGGGCTCGTCTGAACATTCGGCTCGCTTGGTGCAGGCGGTGCTTGCACCTGCTGCGGCGGTACATCACTAGGTGTTGGCGGACTAGGTTGCGGATCTTCCTGACTAGCGCTTGGCGTCGTAGAAGACGGGGGCGTTCCCGTACCACTTGACCAACCGCCGCTTGTGCTACTGCTCGTACTCGGCGTCCCCGTACCGGCACTTGACGTCGAGGGTTGTTCTGTCGACGGCGTTGTGCTGCTCGTAGTCGATGTTTGAGGTTGGCTGGTCGTAGTGCTGGTACTGCTCTCGCTTGCCGAGCTGCCAACACTTGAACTTTCTTTACTCGTACTTTCACTTGATGGTTGTTCGACCGTGCTGCTTTCCGGTGTTGCCTCCTCCGCAGGTTCCTTCGGCGGCACCGTCTCTTCCGCCGGCTGCTCGACCGGCACTTCTGGCACCGCAGCAGACTCCGCTGCGGGGGGCTCTGGTGCAGGATTTTCCGGCGCTGGCGCAGGTTCTGGTGCCGGCGCTTCTGATGGCGGCTCCGGTGCTGGAACGGCTGGCGCTGGCGCTTCCACAGGTGCAGCGACCGAACTTTCTGGCACAGTCGTCTCAACAATGGCGGATTCTTGAAGCAGTTCGTCTGCTTTCAATGCTCCGCTGCGCAGGCTGGCAACTCCCCAACAAACTACTGCTGCCCCGCAAATGACCATAACAATCTTTTTCATGAATAACTTCCCCTTCTTTCCTTCTTGAATCCCTAAAGCCTCTCTCTAGCTGTTGAAGACGATCAGTGAACTGAAAAAAATCAAGGATGCTGACACCAATCCGCATCCTTGATTCCTTCTTCGATAATGATGCATCCCATCCATTACTTAAAAGTCCTTCAATGAGTGCTGATCATTCCCCACCGTTCATTCCTAACAGTGTAAGCTTAACCTGAACGTCCTCTTAGTTCTCTGACTTGCGGCATTTTCCCATCTATCAAGGAGAATGCGAAGAAACAGAGTCACTGATCGAGTCCCCCTCACCCTTCAGCATGCTGTCACTATTAAAATTACAATGAACGGATTTCTTATGTAGGTTTGTTTTATAAACTTCTATGCTGCTTGGTTCTGGAAAAAATAGGCCGCAGTCCTTTCCCGCGACACGACCAGAAAGAACTAAAAATACCTTCATTGTACATACGAGTGGTTACACATATATTCTACCCGCATTCCCAAAGAATGTCTCAGCCATTTTTGCAATATAAAATTTAATTTTTGGGTAAAAACATCCGCAACTCAAGAGTGTATCCGCTTTCAACTTTACCGTAGCTTTACTCTTTAATCCTCGAAAACAGTCAAAATATCCAATAAAAAATAAATTCTTTTTTTTGCTCTTTTTATTCATTTTTTGGGTTATTCCTCAAGCAATATGTGTCTCGTCCATTTCAAAACGTTGCACCCGCAACGTTTTTCTTTTATACTGTTAGATGCTTGTTTTAATCAGAACGTATCAAGGAGGAAAAATAGATGGATTCTTTTGTAAAGATGGTCAATCGTATCTCACGGTTGTCCGCTCTTTATCGCGAAAAGGAGTTTAAAAAAATAGGCTTAGGCGAAATGCATCATGCTTATATTTTGACGGTCTGCGGAGAGCCGGGCATTTCTCAGGAGGAGCTGGCCTGCAAGATTTTTATCAACAAAAGCAACGTCGCCCGTCAAGTCGCTCAATTGGAACAAAAAGGATTCATCCTTCGACAAAGCTGCGCCCGTGACGCACGCAAGCTGCGGCTTTTCCCAACCGAAAAAGCCGTGGCGTTGGCACCTAAAATTCGGGCGATCTTAGCCGATTGGAACCAACTGTTGCTAGACGAACTCTCGGTAGAACAGCAAGAAGCCGTATTGACGGGATTGCAGACGATCATGGAGAAGGCCGAAGCAGAAATGTGCAAAAAGGAGGAATGACGAAGAACAATGAACTTGATTTTGAACTATTTAAAACCCTATCGCACCCGTGTCACCTTGGGTGTGATCATTAAATTTCTAGGAACTATGATGGAATTGGTCCTGCCATGGAATCTGGCCTATATTTTAGACCATGTCATTCCAGAAAAAGAGCCGAAGAAGATCCTTTTTTGGGGCGGTGTCATGTTGGCAGCCTCTGCCTTCGCTTTATGGGCGAACATCCTCGCCAATCGCATGGTCTCACGGGTCGCAAAGGATACGACCGAACATCTTCGCGGCGATCTTTTTCAAAAAATCACCTACTTAGATACGACACAAGTCGAAGAAGTCGGGGTCTCCTCATTAGTTTCACGTGTAACATCTGACACTTATAATATTCATTTGACCCTCGGTGTCATGATGCGGATGGGGATTCGTGCACCGATTTTGTTAGTCGGCGGTATCTTGATCACTACCACGCTAGACCCGATCTTAACGCTAGTATTGGTCGCTGTGATGCCCATTATTTTTGTGATGGTGACACACATTTCTAAAAAAGGCGTGCCGCTTTTCGGCAAGCTGCAAAAACAGGTCGATCAGCTCGTTTTATCGGTGCGTGAAAATGTGACCGGGTCTCGTGTCATCAAGGCATTATCTAAAGAAGCGTATGAACGGCAGCGTTTTGAAACGATCAATCAATCGTTAGTGACGGCTGAAACAACGGCAAATGTCACGTTGGCCGCTTCCCCTGCCCTGCTGGATCTATTCTTGAACTTGGGCCTGACTCTCGTGATCGTCGTTAGTGCCTACCGAGTGAATGCTGGATTGACGCAACCGGGGGTCATCGTCGCCTTCTTGACCTACTTCACGATTATTTTGAATGCGATGCTGTCCATCACGCGGATCTTCGTTTTGTATTCTCGCGGACTCGCTTCTGCCAACCGTATCAAAGAAGTCTTGCGGAAGAAGCCCACCATCGTACCCGGTACCTTGGAACAGCGAAACGCCGCGGATACCACCTTGGTTTTTGAAGAGGTGACCTTTGCTTACCCAGATGGCGGCCCTGCGATCGAAAAAATCAGCTTCCAAGTCAATCCTGGGGAAACCTTAGGAATCATGGGTGCGACAGGCAGCGGAAAAACAACGATTGCCAGCCTGATCTTGCGTTTGTACGATCGAACGTCGGGACAGATCCTCTTGGATGGGCAAGAGATCAAGCATTATTCTCTGGATGCCCTCCATCAAAAAATCGGCGCAGTTTTGCAAAAGGATGTCCTCTTTGCGGATACGATCCGAGAAAACATTTTATTTGGTCGGTCTTTTTCAGAAGAAGAACTCCAGCAGGCGATCGATGATGCGCAGGCACGTGAATTTATTGATAAATTACCTGACGGACTGGATCACCATTTGGAAGCCAAAGGACAAAATCTCAGCGGCGGGCAAAAACAACGGGTACTGCTGGCTCGTGCATTGATCGGGCAGCCGGACTTGTTGATCTTAGACGACTCCTCCAGCGCATTGGATTACCATACCGATGCCAATCTGCGGAAAGCTTTGCGGACCCATTTCGTTTCAACAACGAAAATCCTGATCGCTCAACGGGTCAGCTCGATCCAACACGCGGATAAGATTTTGTTATTAAGCAAAGGAAAAATGATCGGCTATGGGACTCATGAGGAGCTCTTGGCTGAAAATGCGACGTATCAAGAAATCTACCAAGGACAGACAGGAGGGCAAGCCATTGAAGACTAAGGATTCACGCAGAGGCACACTGCTCCGTTTGTGGGGCTACCTGTATCAATTCAAATGGCTGTTGGTTTTGGCTGTCATTTTAACGATCGCCAGCAATCTTTTCGCCTTGGTCGGACCCCTGCTGTCTGGGTACGCCATTGACGCGATCCAGATCGGCAAAGGCCGCGTCGCCTTTGACAAAGTGTTCTACTATTGTAGTTTGATGGTCGGCTTTTACGTTGCCTCAGCGATCCTGAGCTACGGCATCAGCCGCTTGATGATCTATTTGAGCCAAAAAATCGCCTTTCGTCTGCGAAAGGATCTATTTGAAAAAATCGTTTCTTTGCCTGTCGGCTATTTCGATCAGCACCAGACGGGAGATATCGTCAGCCGCATGAGCTACGACATCGATACGATCAATACGTCACTAGCCAGTGACTCGGTCCAAGTGCTCAGCAGTTTAGTGACGATCATCGGTTCCTTCGTCATGATGCTGGTGATCTCGCCCCTGATGGTGACGATCTTCCTTGTGACGGTGCCCGCTTCGATTCTGTTGACGCGCTTTTTAACCAAAAAATTCCAGCCGTTATTCCGAAAACGTTCCGCCGAACTGGGGGAATTGAATGGACTGACTGAAGAGCTGTTGTCTGGTGAACAAACCACCAAAGTCTACCACCAGGAAGAGACAATGATCGCTCGCTTCGGCAAGAAAAACGAAGAAGCCATGTCCGCCTATTACAATGCCGAATACTACGGCAGTATGACGGGGCCTTCCGTCAACTTCATCAATAACGTTTCCTTGTCATTGATCAGTATCTTAGGTGCCTTCCTGTTTCTCTTTGGACACCTGACGTTAGGAAAATTGTCTTCCTTCGTGTTGTATTCACGGAAATTCTCTGGACCGATCAATGAGCTGGCAAACATCTTCAGCGACCTGCAATCCTCGATCGCCGCAGCCGAACGAATCTTCAAGCTGTTAGACGAAGAACCGGAAGTGCAAGATGTGCCCCACGCCCATGTGTTCCAAAAAGCCCGCAGAGAGGTCCGTTTCGACCATGTCTCCTTCGGCTATCAAGCGAATCAACCCGTGATCAACGACCTGTCCTTTGCTGTTTCAGCCGGCAGCGTCGTCGCGATCGTCGGACCAACAGGCGCTGGAAAAACGACGATCGTGAATTTGCTGATGCGCTTTTATGATCCCGACAGCGGCGCCATTTATTTAGATGGTCAGAACATCAAAGAAGCGACCCGCAGCAGCCTACGGAAGCAATACGCGATGGTCTTGCAGGATACGTGGCTCTTCACCGGAACGATTTTTGAGAATCTGACCTATGGAAACGACGACGCCACGATGGCGGATGTCCTCCAAGCAACCAAAGCCGCCCACATCCACGACTTTATCATGCAATTGCCAAAAGGCTACGATACGGTGATGACCGAGGATGGCTTGGCGATCTCTCAAGGGCAAAAGCAGCTATTAACGATCGCTCGGGCGATGCTTTTAAATGCCGAGCTGCTGATTTTAGATGAGGCAACCTCAAATGTCGATACGCAAACCGAATTGCAGATTCAAGAAGCCATGGGCAAGCTGATGATCGATAAGACTTCCTTCATCATCGCCCATCGCCTCTCCACGATTCGCGAAGCCGACCTAATCTTAGTGGTCAACGACGGCAATATCGTTGAACAAGGCACTCACGAAGAACTATTAGCCAAGCAAGGCCGCTATTACCAACTGCATCAAGCACAATTTGAACATTAAAAAAGAGGAGCCACGCGACCGTTATCCCTTCGCGTGGCTCCTCTTTTTTTAGCTCTTTAACATATTTTCAACCATTTCTTTTCCAAGAAACGTTTTTCCCCTAATTCATCCACGGACATTCCCTCAGCGGATAGCCGTTTCACCATGACCGTCAGATCCTCGCCAACTTGGATCACATGCTTATCTGGATCATAGAAGCACGCCACTCGCTGCCCCCAAGGCATCGTTGCGACGTCTCGTAAAAAATCCAGCTCCTCGCCGCTGATCCGTTCAAGAAATCCGTCAAAGTCCTTCGTCTCAAAATAAAATTCCACCGTGTTGCTCTGATAGTTGAATATCTCTTGGCCACAGCCAGTGAAACGTATCCAAGATTCTTCCGTTTGCAGCGACAAGCCGCCGTTGAAGGTCACATTCTCACCAAAATCCGATACGATCGCTACCTCAAGAATCTTTCGATAGAAGGCCTTTGACCGCTCCATATCCTTCACTACCAGCATTGGTCCCCGATAGTCCATAGCATTCCTCCATCCTATTTGAAGCGTTTACATTTTCATTTACTATATCATAAAAAAGATGATTTTTGGAAAGAAGTCACGATTGGCTCCTTATTTTTTATAATAAGAAACATCAACTTCAAACAAAAAAACCTGCAGTCTCTCGACTACAGGTCTCATACTTTTACGTTATGTTGCTTCGCTGTACTCCAGCGTTTTTCCGGTCATTTCTTCGTAATCTGTGACCATGATTTCCCATGCCTTTGCGATTTCTTCATCTAAGCCGAAGAGTCCGCTGCGGCCGACGATGTAAATGTCCGGCCCGGCTGCATCGATGCGCTTAAAGGATTTTCGATTGGAGGAGCCGTCCATCTCGATCACATAGCCGTACCCTTTTTCTTCTCGTAATTCCCGTAATGCAACGATCTTGTCTAAAGTGCTTTCGATGAAGCGTTGTCCCGCGAAGCCGGGATCGATCGTCATGATGGTGATCTTATCCACCAATTCAATATAAGGGAAGATCGCTTCGATCGGTGTCTCAGGATTCAAGACGATCCCTGCTTTTAGGCCGGCGTCATGGATTTGATCGATCAAGCGGAATGCCAAGCCGTCTAAGACTTCTGCGTGCATGCAGATCCACTCACACTGTAAGTCGATGAGCTGCTGCACCCAAAAGCTCGGATCTGTCACCATCAAATGGGCAGACATCGGCAGCGTCGTGATCTTCCGCAGTTCTTCGATGAACCATGGCGACAATGTGATGTTCGGGACATAATGACCGTCCATGATATCGATGTGGTAGGAATCCACATGATCGTTCAGAAAGGTAATTTGCTCTTTAAATTTATCTAAGTCCATCGTCATTAATGATGGAGAGAATTCTACTTTTTTCATGGGTCACACTCTTTCCGTTTAAAAGATTTGGATGTCTTCTAAATTAATGTCTTCTTCTTCTTTTTCAACGTGCATCGTCGCGTCTTCTTCCGTGACGTTTTTCTTGATCACTGCCAACACGACAGCCGTGACTACCACATTGACTAAGATCGCAATCACCCCTGCCCATGGCCGAGACATCGTGGGGATCATCAGCACCCCGCCGAATGGCACCGTCGCATCTGCGCCTAAGATCATCGTTGTCGCGCCTCCGGCAAAACCGCCGATCGCTGTTGCTGCAACGCCGCGCACAAGGTCGTTCATGACTAATGGGATGACTCCTTCAACGATATTGATGACACCCATCGGTACCGCTGATTTCAATGTTTCTACTTCTAATTTGGTGTAGATGTTTTTGCCGAACAATTTTGCGATAAAGAACGCCAGCCCAAAGCCGATCGGTGTCGCTGTGTTGACCAGCTGTAATGCCGTGATAGGACCATTCAGACCTTCAGCCTGCATCGTCAATACGAAGGCAAAAACTGTTTTGTTGATCGGACCGCCGTAATCGATACCGCTCAATAATCCGATCACACCTCCGAAGACTAATAGGGATGAGTTGCCCAATCCATCTAAGAAGTTTGTCAATAATGCGGTCAAGGCTGCGATCGGTGCGCCAATGATGTACACCATGATCAAGCCGCCGATGATCGAAGTTAAGAAGGGGATCACCAATGTCGGCATCAAGCCCTTGGCCCAGTTTGGTAATTTTACATATTTTAAAATAGCTACAACTAAATAACCGGCTAAGTACCCGCCTAAAATGCCGCCGATGAAGCCTGCGCCGATCGCGTTTGCCGTCAACCCAACGATAAAGCCGGGAGCGATCCCTGGCTTGCCACCGATCGAATACGAGATCCCCGTCGCAATAACAACCGGTAATAAGCCTAAGCCTTTACCACCCATCGTCGCTAAGGCATCCCAAATTGAAAATTGCCCTTGCACCAATGCATCCTGGCTTGATCCGCCAAACGCCATCCCGATCGCGATCAAGAACCCTGCCCCGCAGACGATCGGAATCAAGTAAGAGATTGCTGTCAATAAATGCCCTTTAAGGTTTAACTCTTTGATTTTTTTCATTTTTCTTCCTCCATTAAGCGAATGCTTCTACAACATCTTCCGGTTTTTTCGCCTGCAGCAAATTACCGACGACCTCATCGTTTCCAAGCTTTCTGGCAAAAAGCGACAATAATTTCAAATGCTTGGTCGCCCCCTCATTGTCGTTTCCGACAGCAAAAAGAATGATGCCCTTCACGCCTTTACCGTCCAGGCTTTCCCATGGGATCTCCTCTTGATTGATGCCGATAGCGACGCCGACTTTATTGACGTAGGCGCTTTTACCGTGAGGGATCGCGATGTAATTGCCTATGCCCGTTTGGCCCTCCGCTTCTCGTACATAAATGTCTTTGATAAATCCTTCTACTTCTGAAATGTAGCCATTGTCCCTCAATTGCGTCGCCAAATCATTCAATGCTTCGTCTTTGGTTTTGGCGGCCATATTGGTTTTGACGATCGCTACGTCTACAATATCCTTTACTTCCATCTGAACTCCTCCTAGATCTTTTGGGCAACGACTTCCTGCGCTTTTTCAATCAATTTGTTGGGTGATTTTACAGCGATCTCTGTCGGTACTTGGATGATTCGTTTGCCTTCAAAGCGTTCTCTTCCAGAAATTTTTACGTCCACTGCTAGGATCACGATGTCCGCTTGATCGATCTCTTCTTGCGTCAAGGCGTTTTCGATCCCGATCGTTCCTTGTGTTTCTACTTTCATTTCACAGCCCGCTTTTTTTGCGGCGTTTTCTAATTTTTCTTGGGCGATATACGTATGGGCGATCCCCACTGTACACGCGGCTACTCCGACGATTTTCATTTATTGTTCCTCCTAATGGTTGTCTTCTAATAGTTGGTTAAAACGTGTGTCACTTTCAACAGTTAGTAATGCTTCCAAAAAATCCTCATCTGCTAATCGCCGGGTAAACTGCGCGATCTGCTTTTTGATTTCTTGGCTTTCCTGACTTTTCAGTAAGATCGTCACGACGAGCTGGACCTCAGGGGTCTCTTCGTCTAAATCTACAGGTGCTGCCAAACGGATCAGCAGGACTTGGCTTTGCTTGATCTTCGGACTTTCCAAATGCGGCAGGATCACGTGCTCCGCGATCATGGTATTGCCGACTTTTTCCCGCTGTTGTAATAAATCGATCAACGCATCGGCTTCCTCTGGATTGGCAAACATTGCGATGAAGCGTTGAAGTTGTGCTTTATTCGTCAGCTCTTGGTTTAAAAACACATGAAATAGCTTATCGTTCATCATAGATCGCCTCGATTTTCTTTTGCAGTCGGTTTTGATCGTCTCGAGTGAACATCGCGCTGACCAACAAGGATGGGATCGGGATCGTATCGCTGACACTGACCGTCGTTAAAATCAAATCAATGCCCGGATATTTTTCCGTAAAGCGTTTCGCATCTCTTGAGGCAATCACGTCTACGATCTCCAGCTCAGGAAACTTCTTCTCGATCTTGACTCGTAAAAGCTCGGAAGTCCCTACCCCTGTCGTACACATGATCACGGTGCGGATCGGCAACTGATTGGTCTCGATGATCCGAGCAAAATACAAGGTGATGAAGCCGTTCTCATCTTCATTGATTGGCGGCAGCTCGAAACGCTGACTGACTTCTTGCGAGACACACGTAACGTCTGAATAAATCGTTTCATACGTCATTTTGATCTGATCCAGCAAACTATTTTTTACATGAATCCCGTGTTCCAACCGGTTGATCATCGGCTTGATGTGGTTTGCCAGATCAAGAAAGATCGAATCCCCTTTAATAGGAATATTCAGCCGTTGCCCCATGCCCTTCAAATAGGTATTCGTGATATCCACGACGCGTGAAGAAAACTTCGTTACTTTGCTCAAGGACCCCTGCATCCGAGAAGAGGTCAAATATTGATACAGGTAATACACCTCTGATTCCGGCAAACTGCTGTGGAGGTAATTCTCCACATTCCCGATCGCTGCCTTAGCCACCTGGTAAAGCGCGGTGTCCTGCTGCAATCCTTCTTGTTCCTTTTTAGAAAGCGGACTCATTTCACCGTTCGGCAGTTTGTGGACCTTCCGCAGTCGGCTGATCAAAATATACAAATGGGAAAAAATATTGACGTTGTAAGGATACGGGATCGTCAGCTGTAATTGCTTTTCGATCACCTTTAACTGGTCCAAGATAAACAGCACATCGTAATTGTTGAAATTCAATTCCGAATTGTTTTTCAACTCGTCGATCTCAATAATGTTGTGCATCTGAATCAAATCAGCGATGGCACGACGGAGATTGGCTTCTTCTCCCAAAACTGCTAATGTCCGCTGTTTTCGTTCTAATTTCAACCGATAGCTTTGCAGATGCTCTGCGATAAGCTGCTCATCACTGAAGATGACTGACTCGCCGACATAATATTCTTCAAACAGGTCATAGACATTTTTCGCGTTAGGCGATGAGAGCAGCAGCTCCTCCATCACACGGTTTCTGCGTTCCTGTGGAGAGTATTGGCTGCGCTGGCTGGGTTGATAATTGGTTTGATTGATGTATTTTTCGTAGTCTAATTTGTAGCCTCGCCCCTTTTCTGACTGGATCAGGCCCTCGCCCTGTGTTTCATTTATTTTTTTGACCAGGCGATAAATCGTTTTTTGCGAAGTTCCTAGGTGCTCCGCCAATTCATCGGACGTGATATAGTCATGTCGTTTCGTTAGAAGTAGTAACAGCCTTTGTTCACGATTATTCTTTGCTCCCATGGCTATCGACCTCCCCTTCTTGTTTTTATCATAACGCGTCAGAAAGAAAACGCTTCACTTGGTTTTGACCGTTGCAACGGACAAAAAAGAAAGCTCCTCGACTTATTATAGTCAGGAACTGTTCAGAATGTATAAGGATTTGGCTAACTTCTAGGATTTATACAGGACGATCCTCCAGAAAAAAATAGGCAGCCTCTTCACTAAAACTGCGAACACATAAACTATAGAACAAAAAAACCGTCAGACAGAAACCTCTATCTGACGGTTTTTCGATTGAAATCGAGCCGCATTTATTCAGTTAGATCGTTCAAAATACAGCCATTGGTGCAGACTCGCGGATTACCAGCCGCCGGATGCGCCGCCGCCACCGGAAGAACCGCCGCCGAAGGAGCCCCAAGAGCCGCCTCCGCCTGAGCCGCTGTTGTTGTTGTCAGACCAGTTGCTAGAGTTGTAATTCGATGCTAAATAAGCGGTAGTCAGGATATCCCCATTGCCGGAATACAACGTGTCCCCGATCAAGACGCGTCCAAACATCTTCCGTTCTGCCCCCGGATTTTTCAGTAATCTACCTTGGATGATCGCCCGTTTGATTCCACGTACAGACAATCCGACCATCAAGCTGCTCAAAAGAATTTGATACAGCGCCGAATGTTTGACCGCCCGCAGCAAGTCCTCATCACTGGCAAGTGTCGCCGTATCGGATTCATAGGTTTTATAATTTTCCTTCAAGAACACTCTCGCCCGTAAAAGATTGACCAGCATCAGCAGTCCCACGACTGCTAACAGACCAAGCACAACGATCCCTGACCAATGGAGGAACATGAGCTGTGTCCGCTGGCTCTTGATGCCTTTGATCTGAGAATCCACCAAAGCGGTCTTCGTGTTCATGATCCCAAATACCTCGTCCAGCACTTGGTTGACCCCTTTGTCATAATCTTTGTCTTTAAAGGCATCCACCACATCATCGTCATTAATGATGTCATCCGCTTTCCCGTCTGGGATCAGCCCTTCAAACCCATAGCCGACTTCCAATCGGAATTTTCGTTCATCTAAGGCGATCAAGTATAAGACCCCATTGTTCTCGGTCTTATCCCCGATACCTAACTGATTGAAAATCGTATTTGCGTAAGATTCGATGTCTTCTCCGCGAGGCAGCTCAGGGACCGTCACTACTTCAAGCTGTGCCCCATTCGTACTCGCTGCCAATTGTTTATTCAGATCATAGATTTTTTGCTTCGTTTTCTGACTCAGCATGTTGGCATTGTCAGAAACAAAAATATTGTTTTTATTGATGGTCAAATGACCGTCTGTTCCTTTGATCGCCACGTCATAATTATCGGCCTGTTTTGGATACTCCTTCAAGTTTGCCAAATTCTCATCCAGCGTCGTTTTGAAGGATTGGCTGACGGTGACTTTTTTACCAGACAAAATATCTTCTCGCTCTTGATCTAACGTCGTCAACTGCTGATCATAACCCGCTTTTTTCTCGCTGTAGTCCTTCCCTGCAAACAGATTGAACAGACCAAACCCGCTAACCAGCACAACGATGATCAATAGGAAAGAAAAGACCCCGTTGCGTTTGCGCAGCTTGCGGTAATTCTCGACGACTACCTGATGGAGCCTCTCTCCTGAAGTACGCTGTTCCCTTCTCATTTTCCCTCACCCATTCTTATTGAAAACTAACATCTGGCACTTCTTTGGCCTTGTCATCGGCTTTGAAATTCGCCTTTTTATCGAAGCCTAACACTTTCGCTGCCATATTTTTCGGGAAGCGAACCAAGCGTTGATTGTAGTCATTGACTTGGTCGATGTAGTTCTTCCGTTCAACAGAGATTCGGTTTTCTGTGCCTTCCAACTGGACCATCAAGGTTTTCACATTTTCATTTGAAGCCAGTGTCGGATAATTTTCCTGAATGACATTTACCATCGTACCTAAACTTTGGTCGATTTGATTGTTCGCTGCGTTCTTCTCAGAGGGCGTTTTTGCACTATTATAAGCTTTACGCGCATCTGTAATTTCCTTAACGATTTTTTCTTCATGATTCATGCTGCCTTGCACGCTGTTCACTAGATTCGGAATCAAATCTGCCCGCCGCTGCATCACATTTTCCACCTGCGACCATTTTGCATCCACGTTATTTTCTTCTGAAGCCAACGAGTTGTATGTCGTTACCAAATACACGCCGATTGCTAGTATGATCACGCCTATACCAACAATGATACCTGAACCTCTTCGTTTCATTTTTATCCCAACCTTTTTCTGATTATTTTATTTTTTGTGATTGAGCTAATTATATCACTCGGGAAAACCTGCACCTCAGACTTTCGACTGATTTTTCAGCTAAGCGGTTGACAATATAGGTTTATGGCTTTTCTTCACGTCATTGGAGAACGCTTTCGTTGGTTTCATTTTACTTGAAAGAAAGAAACGTGGCTATTTTACTGACTTTTCCTGTAGGATAGCTCGACCTTATTTTCTTTTCTTTTTTCTCTTGCCGCTTGTCTTACTGCTTCTTTTGCCGCTATTGGTTTTTTGCCTTCTCAAGAGCATCTCTTTGTTTTCTTGTTCTTTCTGCTTTTCACTTTTCGGCTTGCGAAAATCCACCGGCTTTTTCTTCCCTCTGGCGATCGCTGCAACGGCGGCTTCTGCAAGCTCATAGGTCTCTTGATCAACGAATTCCTCTTCAACTGCCACGGCTGTTGCGGCTGGGGCCGTGTCCTCAGTCATAGCTTGCTGCGGCAGCATTTCCCCATGCGTCACTGGACGTTTTTTCGTCACTGCTGGTTTTTGACTCGGCGCTTTTGGCGCTTCTGCTTGCACTTCTGCCACTACCTCTTCTTGCGCTTCTTCATGGACCATATCCACACTCGTTTCAAAGCGTTTGCATCTCACGTATTCCGCAAATTGACGGGTGCCATTCGTTTCCAGAATCGTTAGACTCGTCAACACCTTCAGCAAAGCGGCCGTGTCATTTTCCGATCTTGCTGCATCGACATCACGCAAGGTCCATGTGTGCCGTTTGCCCTTCGCGTCTTTGAAAACGGAAGTAAGATTGAAGACGGAAACGGTGTTCGTGTCGTGCCGCTCGCGTTTTTCTGTCAAATAAACGTTGATCTTCTTCACAGCTTTTGCTGCGGCATGATACTCCTGCTGCTGGTTGAATATCCGGGCGACGATACTGCGCCATTCGCTTTCGTCAAAAAATACTTCGAAGAACGGGCTGAAGCGGCGCATCGTCGGATCAGCAGCTTTTGTTAGGAACAGTTCGCGGATCAGAGGAATCAGCGGCTGCGTAAATTCCTCCCTGCATAACGCCTGACGAACCATGATCGCGACGAGGCATTCAATGATAAACGCTGTATTCTGCGTTTCTTGGTAAGAATCCTGTACTCTTTTTGCCAAGCTTTTTGGTTTCATCGTGAAAAGTTGTCGTTTTGATAATGGTTTCGTCTGCATGTGTCCTCTTCTCCTTTTCGTTCTCGCATACTCAGTCCTGCGAGCGCTTTCTTTGATAAATCTAGAATACCGCTATTCTTAAAAAATACGAATTCTAAATAAAGTATTTTTTTTATAAAAAGGAATAAATAACAATGATTTTATTAACGGACTGCTTTTAGGGACTTGGAAATCAAAAAAAGTTCTCATCCCCATCGGACAAGAACTTTCCTTAACGCGAGGTATCGCTTAACGCACGACGACCGCATATTTTTTCAAATTATAGCTTGCTTCAAACTTATTGGCTGCGACCCAATACTTCCCAGCGTTAGGATCTGAAACATGGTACGTGTTGCTGTTTTGATTGTACCCGTCTAAGGTCATGATGTGGGCATTATTGATCCCTGTTCCCCAGAAATAGTTGCCATATTGCGGGCCGGCAAAGTTCAGTGTTACATATACCACGACTGGATTGCCATTACGCAATTCTTGTTTCAAGGTGTTTGTCGAGCTGCCGGAAATATTCGCGACCTTGCCGTAACGACTGCCCCAGCTTGCTAAAGGCGCTGGAAAGATCGACTGATAGACATTGTTCATGACGATATCCGGACGACCCGCGAAGCCGTGATTCGGATTGTTATCCGCGGCTAACGGCATCTCTTTGATAAAGCTTTTCAGATTGTAGTTTCGCGCGTACCCTTTCGTCTGCAATGCCTGCAACAATGCCGCCGCTTCACAGCCCATCGGCAGCCCTGCGGAATTTTGATTGATGTAAGGCGCGTTCAACAATACATAGTCCGATCCGTTGCCCTGAAGCCCGAACCAAGCGATCCCCTCATCACGCCAGCCGGCACGCTTCAAGTCGTCGCGTTCATACGCATAGAGCGTATAATGGTGGGAGCCGCTTCGTGCGTTGGGATTGTATAAGCGATACAAGGGCGCACCGCTGCCTGGTGAATACCACGAAATCCCTTCGTAACGCCAACCTGCGCGCTTCAACGTATCCCGTTCCCCCGCGTTCAGGGTGTAATGATGATCGCCCGCATTGGGATTGTACAAGCGGTACACTGGATTGCCGCTTGTGGGCGCATTCCAGCCGATCCCCTCATAGCGCCAGCCAACTCGGGTCAAATGATCCCGTTCATTCGTATTCGCCGTATAAAAATGTTCGCCGCTATTGGGGTTATACAGCCGCGACATGGCAACGCCGGCAGCCTTTGCAGAAACGGGCAGACAAATCAGTCCTATCAACAAACCAACAAGTAAACCAATCCTTTTCATTTTCCTGTCCTCCAATTTATTAAGCTCACTAAAAAATAACGTGTCAAATCGCATTCTAATCAAAAATTTTTTTCTACTTTCTTGATTATAGCATCTCTGACGTGAAATCCCCCGACCGTTTACTCCACTCGCAAATAAATTCGGTGCACTGCTCAATTTCCTCCGAAGCTTTGGCTTTTCGTTTAAGCAAATAGAAATTCCGTTTAAAACTGTCATCTAATACTTGATACGAAATCCCCTTCGCCGCCCGCTCTGAAATCAAGGAACAACCAAACCCCTGCTTCAAAAGACTGACGATGATCCCGTTATTCTGGATCTCCATCACCGGGTCTTTGATATCCTTCTCTTCTAAAAAACGCTTCGTATAATAGTAGACTCCAGATGAATTTTCCCGCACCAGCCATGGACCTTTTTCCGTATCGCCAGCCAAAACCAGCTGATCCTCCATCAAAGGGAATCGCTTGATACTTACCGCAGACAGCGGCTTTTCAATAAACCCCAGATCCACCGAATGATGCTCTGTTGCCTGTAGGACCTCCAGCGAATTCATCATTTGAACACTGAAGCGAATTTGCGGAAATTTTTGATGCAGCTCGATCAAAAGTGACGGCAGCATATAATTCGCAAACGTATGGGAGGCGCCGATCACACAGCGAACGATCTGCTGCTGATTGGTCTGAACCGCCTGATAAAGATTCTCCCAATCGTCGATCAAATCCACGACCCGTTCGTACAAAATATCCGCTTGCGGTGTCACCAATACTTCCTTCCGCCCGCTGCGTATAAAAAGCTGTGTCGTCAACTCATTTTCCAACTGCTTGATTTGAGAGGAGACCGTTGGTTGGGAGATGAATAAAATCTCTGACGCCTTTGAAAAATTCCTCGTTTCATAAACAACTTTGAAGGTTTCTAACCATTTGAACATCGCAATCACTTCCATTATGTTTTTCTATCTAAGCTATTATATCAATAAATTATACTAATGGAAGATGTTCTGTATAATATATTCCGTCAAGAGCAAAAAACGCGCGTATTTTCGCTTTTATAATCAGCTATTCTCAATTTTTGAAAAGCGACCAAACAAAAAAGGAAGATGAACATGTCTACTCATACAATCATAAAAATAAAAACATTGCTCCCCGGCTTCGGCTTATCTCTCGCTGTTGCTGTCGGTGCGAAACTGTTAGCGCTCCTGCTCCCGAAACTCGGTGCAGCGACGTTAGCGATCCTGTTAGGGATACTTTTAGGAAACACTTTTTTTAAGCAGCCCAGCTTAGCCAGCGGAACCAAATTTTCTGAAAGCCGCCTGCTGGAATATTCAGTCGTCCTATTAGGCTTTACTGTGACCTTCCAAACCATCAGCCAAATGGGGCTCAAAGGCCTGATTTTTATCGTGCTGATGATGACTACCGTGATCATCGGTGCCTTCACGATCGGCCGCAAGTTAGGCTTTAATGAAAAAATGGCCCTGATGATGGCTGGTGGGAATGCCGTCTGCGGCTCCTCCGCGATCGGTGCGATCGCACCAAGTATCGAGGCAGATGATACAGAAAAAGGCCAGATCATCACCCTCGTCAATTTACTCGGAACGGTGATGATGCTGACCTTGCCATTTCTCGGAATGCATCTATTCGGAAACGCCCTGCTCTCAAAAAGCGCGTTGCTGGGGGGCACCCTTCAATCGGTCGGGCAAGTCGTTGCCGGCGCCAGCTTGATCAATGGCGAAACCGTCAAATTCGCGATGCTTTATAAGATCACACGAATCATCTTTTTAGTCGTCGTCGTCTTTATTTTTGAACAAAAAGTTCGTCGTGACGGTGTCGTAACGACTACATCCGCTAAAAAGAAATTCCCGATCCCTTGGTATGTGCTCTGTTTCCTGATCGCTTGTATCGCCAACAGCTTCTTTCCACTACCCGCTTTTATCAACCAAGCGGCGCACTTTATCAGTACCTGGTTTGAAACGATCGCCTTGGCAGCGATCGGCCTGCGATTGGATTTCAGAAAATTCCTAAAGGAAGGTCCCCGTTTCTTGATTTACGGCCTGTCCGTCGGCGCTGTCCAAACCATCGCCGCCTTGCTGTTTATTTTCTTATTGCATATCTAATAAAAACAGAGCGGGATATCCCGCTCTGTTTTTTTATTCATCCACTACCGCTAAGATCTCCACTTCCACCAATGCACCCTTGGGCAAATCAGCGACGCCCACACAGGAGCGGCTCGGTTTTTCATTGTCGAAAAAGCTCGCGTAGATTTGATTGAATGTCGCGAAGTCGGAAATGTTTTTTAAGAAACAGGTGGTTTTTACTACCTGATCATAATCTGCCCCCACAGCCGCTAAAACACCGCCGACATTGCGCAGCACTTGATACGTTTGATCCTCGATGGTTTCACCAACCAATTCACCGCTTGCCGGGTCCAACGCGATCTGCCCTGACGCGTAAAGCATCCCGTTCACAACTTTCCCTTGAACATACGGCCCAATTGCTTTTGGTGCCTCCACTGTATCGACCGTATAGATCGCCGATTCTTGAAAATTCACTTTTTTAACGTTGTTTTCCATCTTTCCCACTCCTTTTTTAATTACGATCAACAAACCATTGGTTCGCTGTAAATCCTTTCGCTTCCTCACGGCAGCGAATAGGGCTGACAGCGGATGCTTCATAAAGAAGTCCTTTTTTGTGCCCTATCCTCCAGCGGCTCTGACTGACGAAACAGTCCCGCTGGATGAATAAAAAAAGCACCTCACTAGAGTTAGTGAGATGCTGGAGAATCCCACTCAACAAATGTCAAACAGGACTTCAAACTGTTTTTTTCAAAACCAGTCTCAAGTCCTAAGCCTAATAATAATGATCATTTGCTTCGTAGTCGTCGCGTTCATAGAAATTCTCCTTTTTAAAATTAAATTTAAATGACATTTAAATTAATTTATGATTGCAATCATAACGGAGGTTCTTTTAATTGTCAATGAGTTTATAGAATTTTCTGACACTTTCTCTCTCATTTTTGTAAGTTGATTGTTCGTTCAAAACATGGTGCTCCACGTTTTTTTTCGATAAAGTGAGATTATTGAAAGAGAGGGGTTTTTTAATGCACAAAGGTATGACTGGTTTTCAGTTGAAAGTTATCGGGGTCGTAACGATGGTGATCGATCACCTTGCGGAATTTTTCCTGTTTTTAGGTATTCCCATGTGGTTCCATTGGATCGGGCGGATCGCCGCACCGTTGTTCTTATTTGAAAGTTCAGAAGGATTCGTTCACACGAGCAATCGTAAAAAATATATGTTCCGTTTATTAGCAGGCTACTGGTTGATGGGGATCATCAATCAAATCTTGAACCATTTCTTTACTATTGGCGACGCGATCGTCATCAATAATATCTTCGGCACGATCTTCCTAGGCACGGTCTACATGCAAGCCTGTGAGTATTTTAAAAAGAGAAATATTGGAAAAGGGCTCCTTTGGTTCCTTGTTCCGACGCTTCTAAGTGTCTTTACACTGATGCTGTTATCTAGCGGGACTCTTTTTGAATCAAAATGGGGCATGCTGTTTTTCCAACTCTTCACCATGATCGTCCCAACAGTGATGCTGACAGAAGGCGGCGTCTTGTTGGTTCTGCTAGCCGTATTGTTCTACCTGTTCCACGGAAAGAAAGCTCTGCAAGTGGCATCATTGATCATCATTGCGATGATCACGCTGATTTTTGGCGGCGGTATTCAATACGCCTTCACCTTCAACTACCAGTGGATGATGCTGCTAGCCGCTATCCCAATCATTTTATACACTGGTGAAAAAGGCCGCGGAATGCGCAATTTCTTTTACATTTTCTATCCCGCACACATCGCATTGTTCGCGATCATCAGCTTTTTGATCCAACGATAAGCTTGACCTTCGATATAAAAAGCTTTACAATGCTCCTTGTGAATAAATCGTACAGATAACACGCACGACGTGTCGAGAGAGAGGCGGTTTCTATTAATTTAGAAACCCCCTCTCTTTTTTTGTCAGTTCTGCTTTTTGCAGGATTCTAAAGCGTGCTCATTATTCTACATTGATACCTAACATCTCAATACGTGATGTCTAGCAGAATGATAGGCGTGATGAGGATCAACGGTTCTTTTTTCGGGTTTTGAAAAAAGAACACTCCTTTTGACGAATTAGCTGCAAGTCCAACGTGTCGGTATTCATTGGCCCTATCAAAATACATCCTGCAAACCGGGAACAGCGCTCCCCAGCCAAATCCCTACATCCCGCGGTCGTCGTAGGGCGTGTTATCTATCGAAATAAAGTGAGGTTATTACATGAAAGAAAAGAAAATCCATTTGTTGTTAGCGGTCCTTGCCACAGGGATCATGTCCTTTGCCGGTGTGCTGATCGAGACTGCCATGAACGTCACGTTCCCGACACTGATCAAGCAGTTCGGCATCTCTACCGGTATGGTGCAGTGGGTCACGACGATCTATCTCCTAGTGATCTCCATCATGGTGCCTTTTTCCAATTATTTATTGAAGAATTTTTCGATTCGGAAATTATTTATCGTTGCCAATCTCTTTTTTATTGCAGGATTAGTGATTGATCTCTGGTCGCCTTCCTACAGTATTTTATTGATTGGACGTCTATTCCAAGGGGTCAGCACGGGAATTGCTTTGCCCTTGATGTTCCATATTATTTTGAATTTCACGCCTATGCACAAGCGCGGGACCATGATGGGGGTGGGAACATTGACCACGTCCATCGCGCCAGCGATCGGCCCGACGTATGGAGGGATCATGACTGCGAGTCTTTCGTGGCATTCGATTTTCTTATTCCTGTTGCCGGTATTGGCGATTTCATTGGTTATCGGACTTTATGCGATTCCTGAGATGCCTGTCAAAAAGCGGGGCACATTGGATTTTGTCAGTCTGATCGGTGTGGCACTGCTCTTCAGCGGCCTGCTGATGTTCTTGAATCAAATCGGCAGCATGACCAGTCTCCTTTCGTTAGCGATCGGTCTTGTCGGACTGGTGATTTTTTACCGACAAGCAACACGAGGGAAAAATCCGCTGGTAAGGATCGACGTATTGAAGAACCGTGTGTTTGTTTTATTTTTATGCGGCTTTTTAGTCTGTCAGTTCTTGCTCTTGGGGATCTCCTTTGTCTTGCCAAACTTCATTCAGATCGTTTTAGGCAAAGATGCCTTTATCGCAGGACTTGTAATGATGCCCGGTGCAGCTGTTGGCGCGCTTTTGGCCCCTATCTCTGGCCGTGTTCTTGATACCTTTGGTCCGAAAAAACCGATCCTGCTTGGCTTGAGCTTCGCTACGATCGGTTGGATCATTTTGACCGTCTTGTTACGTTCTCCGCTGCTCCTTGGATTTGTTGCAGGGCACGTCTTTTATATGATCGGTATCGGTTTTTCCTATAGTAATTTGATGACGACGGGAATGAATCTGCTCTCAGAAGAAGCCTATGGCGACGGCAATACGCTGTTCAATACCCTTCAGCAATTTTCTGGTGCAGTGGCTACAGCGATCGTTGCCACCATCATCAATTTGGCACAACAATCGCAACCGGACTTTATCGCCGCGACCGTGACTGGCTCACAGATTTCTCTGCTTTTCTTATTGGCTTTGTTAGTCCTCGTGCTTATCGCGTGCGTCCTTCATTTCCGCAATGAACCAGCAGTCGATTAAATCAATGGAAAGAAAACGGGCGAATCTTCAATGAAGGTTCGCTCGTTTTTCTGTTTTATCCTGTTAAACTGAAGGTATCACGTTTGGAGGGAGCACCTATGACATTAGGAACAAATTTTTTTACCGCTCGCAAGAAGCAAAGCCTTTCTCAAGAGGACGTCGCAGAACACCTTGGTGTCAGCAGACAAACCATCTCGAAATGGGAGCTGGATGAGACACTGCCGGACATCAATCAATCGAAAAAGCTGGCCGCCATCTATAAAGTTTCCTTAGATGAATTGATTGAATTTGATCCTGATTTGAACGACATCAAAGAAGTGATCGCAAAGACTAGTGAAGAGAAGCAGCAAAAAATCGACTGGACGTCGGTATGGTCGGAGAAATACCCGATCCTGGGAACCTATCAAAAGACCGTTGATTTGAATGATTATGTTCCGAAACTGATCGACCTGCTTCACCGTTTGAAAAAGGATTATGGCTACAACGACCAAGATGCCTTCCTTGTATTGAAGGATCTCTTGGCCCACGTTTGGAAAAACAACTAGCAAAGAAGCCGTGACTCAAAAGTCACGGCTTTTGCTTATTCTTCACATTCTGTCCCTTGACTTATGGTCACTGGGGATTCGCTTTTTTTCACTTGGAAGATCAATAGAATCGCCAGTAAAACGATCCCTGCACCAAAAATCGGGGTATAGGCGATCCCCATGCTGCCGGTGACTTGCGCACCGATCGTTGAGCCTAAGGTGATCCCGATATTGAAGGCAGCAATGTTCAAAGCAGAAGCCAGCGTGATATCTTGAGGCACGTATTTTTCCGCTAACTGCACGACGTACAATTGCAGGCCTGGAACGTTCATGAACGCGAACAACCCTAAAAGCAATGCTGCAAACAAGCCTAAAAGGCTGTTGCCAACCACGATCGTCACAAATAAAAAGACCAAAGCTATCATCAAAAGGCCAAACATCTTGATCAATGACGCGAGGGGCTTTTCATTCGCGAAATGTCCGCCGACGGTATTGCCGATCGCCACCATCACACCATAAACGATCAGAATAATCACAACGGCACTCGCAGAAAAACCAAAGCCTTCTAAAATCGGGGATAGGTACGTATACGCCGCAAACGTACCGCCGTATCCAAAGGCTGTGATCAAGAAAGACATCACCAACGGTTTATTCGTAAAGATCCGAGCAAACCCCTTCAAATCGACTTTACCAGGAATAGGTAAATGACGCGGTACCAAGAAACTGCTGGCGATCAAACCAATCAGGCCGATTGCCGCGATAAAGAGAAAGGACATGTTCCAGCTTGTTTGCTGTCCAATAAAGGTTCCCAAAGGCACCCCTGTTACAGTCGCTACAGTCAAGCCAGTAAACATGATGGCGATCGCACTTGCCCGCCGTGAAGGTTCAACGACATCGGCAGCGATCACGGTTGATACCGACATAAAGATCCCGTGTGCCAACGCAGCTAAAATACGCCCCAATAATAATATCGTAAAGGTCGGTGCAAACGCGGCTAACACATTCCCGCTGATGAACAACAGCATGATCCCCAGCATCAAGCTGCGGCGATTCCATTTCCCTGTTAAAACGGTGAGCAGCGGCGCACCGATCGTCACGCCTAGCGCGTAAAGGGAGACCGTCAGTCCTGCTTGCGCCAAGGTCACATGGAAGCTATTGACGATCATCGGCAACAGGCCGACGCTGATAAATTCGGTTGAGCCGATCGCAAAGGCGTTGATCGCGAGGGCTAATAGCGTGAAGTTTGGTGAAATTTTCTTTTCCATTTTGTTCCTCCTCAGAAAGGTTTTACGAAGTCTTTCGCACTGGCAAAGCACTGACGCGCGTTCGTGAAACCAGACATCAAAAAATATTTGTAAGCTACGAGAAGATACTATATACTGTTGATGATCTTTTGATAAGTACCCACTTTTTTGTATTATAGGTACCTTTTTGTAACTTTTGGATAATATCAACGTTTTTTAGGAGGAATTTTTTTGGAGAATCGTGCATATATGATCGGTGTAGAAGCAACAATGGATGTCATCGGCGGCAAATGGAAGCCTATCATCCTTTGCAACCTACGTCACGGACCGATGCGGCCCAGTGATTTGAAACGGAGTATCACAGGGATCAGCCAAAAAATGCTGACGCAGCAGCTTCGTGAATTAGAAGAGGACAACATCATCGATCGGAAAGTGTATCAGCAGGTCCCGCCAAAAGTGGACTATTCCTTGAGTGAATATGGCCGCAGCCTCTCCGATATTTTAGACAGCCTATGCAGTTGGGGCGAGCATCATGTCGCTCACCTGCAAGATCAGGGGCAGGATGTTTGCTTGAAGGCCAACTAAAAAGCCGTTCCTCTTTTTCACGACGGCACAAAAAAACAGACCCGCGCCGCAAAAAGCAGCGTGGGTCTGTTTTATTAAACCATCAATTGGAAAACACCATAGGCGATGATTCCGCCGATCATAGGACCTACGACAGGTACCCATGCATAGTGCCAATCGGAGGTTCCTTTATTGGCGATCGGCAAAATAGCGTGGGCCAAGCGAGGACCTAAATCTCTGGCTGGATTGATCGCATAGCCTGTTGGTCCTCCCAAGGAAAGACCGAGTGCCAAGATAAGACCGGCTACGGCAAAGATATTCGTTCCAGGTGCGAATGATGTTTGTGTGAATGCAAACAGTCCTAAGACCAAGACAAACGTACCAATGATCTCTGTTATTAAGTTTGCAGGATACCGGCGGATCGCAGGTCCCGTCGCAAAGGTTCCTAAAATCGCTGCCTGATCCTTCGTGGCTTCCCAATGAGGCAAATACGCTAACCAGACAAGTGCGGCGCCGACAAAAGCACCCGCCATTTGCGCGACGATAAAGGGAACTACTAAGCTATAAGAAATCGAACCATTCAGCGCCATCGCCAAAGTAACTGCTGGATTCAAGTGTGCAGGCCCCATGAAGCCGGAGATATACGCCCCCATCATTACCGCCATTCCCCAGCCCATCGCAATCACGATCCAACCGGAAGCCTGCGCCTTACTCTTATTCAGATTTACCGCTGCACAGACACCGTCACCTAATAAGACTAAGATCATCGTGCCGATAAATTCACCCATTACCTGTGTCATATCACCGCTCATTTAGTTGTTTCCTCCTGTCTTTAGCTGGGTCAGATCTGATTCGTCGATCGCCGCAGCCAATTGTGCAGCGACCTCTGCTTTTTCCGCTTCTTCCCATTCGAAGTAGGCGGCCATCGCATCAAGGACTGGTTGACGCAGAGCATCTACCGTATCTCTTTCAAATAAAAGATGATTGGTCCGACGCAATAAATAATCTACGGGAGTTAAGACCATTTCTTCTTCCATGCCATAGCGCAAACGCGCCGATTCAGCCAGACTCATTCCCGGATACGCGTCCATTTCTTTTGCCAACTGGAAGATCTTGCTGGCGTTCGTGCCGTAAAAATCAGCGATATACGCGGCCTCTTCCTCTGAAAGACCTGCAGCAACGCCGATTTTGGCTTGTTCAACCACCATTTCAGCTACTTTGGTAGGATCAAAATCCCCACCGGAAACGGCATAGGTTTTTGAATCCACTTCTTTAAAGGTCAAGTCGTAGTCTTCCTGCAAGAGCTTGCGGATCAATTCGATGGCACCGGCTGCCATTTTACGATAATCCGTGATTTTCCCTCCTGATAAAGTGATCATGCCATCGGGTGCCTGCTCCAAAGAACTGCCGCGAGAAACCGAAGAAGGTGCCAACCGTTTTTCTGCACGACTGCTTTCAAGGTTGTTCAATACATCCTCTACTTCATCTCGGGTCGCTTTGCCATCTTTATAATCCGTCACTACGTCCACGGCTTGTTGGAAGCTTTGGGTCGAGATATTTCCGTTATCGCCGCCATTGTAGTCTGATCCAGCATTTCCGATCAGCAATGGCCGCAGTCCTGCCCAGCTGCTCTCGATATCTTGGAGCGTCAGCTTCGCTTCAGGATAACGGTGGTTGATGACTGTCAGTAAATAATCCACGTCTTCTTGCGTGACCTTCGGATCGACATAATCTCCTTGGTAATCCGTGTCCGTCGTCCCAAAATAAGTTTTGTTTTCCCGCGGGATCGCAAACACCATGCGGCCATCATTTTGAGCAGTATCAAAATAGGTCGGCTGAGGAACGGGTAATTTCTTTGCATCGACCACTAAATGAACGCCTTTTGTTGGACGCATTTTAGGCAAGATAGGCTGCGTAAAATTCATGTTGCGAACTTTATCGACCCATGGACCACTTGTGTTGATCACTAATTTGGCGTGGATCTCGATCGTTTCGCCCGTCAACAAATCGCGCGCTTTGACGCCGATGATCTTATCCCCTTCATAGAGGAAGCCGACTGCTTTCATTTTGCTGACCATGTGACCGCCATCGGAAGCGGCTTGCTTGATATTTTCGATCACCAACCGTGCGTCGTTGTTCCGAAAGTCCAAATACACGCCTGCACCTTGAAGCCCTTCCTTCTTGATGAAGGGCTCTCTCTCCAATACTTCTTCCGGAGTCAATGTGTAATTTTCAAAGTTGGTTCCCTTCACATTGGCTAATTGATCGTAGATGTCCATAGCGACTTTGACTGAGAACATGCTGAAGGTCGTGGGTCCTTCGTCATTATAGATAGGCAAAAGCATGGGATCAGGTTTCGGAATATGCGGAGCGATCCCTTGAACGATCGCTCGTTCCGTGACCGTATCTGCGACCACTTCTACATCAAAGTTCTTCAAATAACGAATACCGCCATGGACCAGCTTCGTGGAGCGTGAAGAGGTTCCCTCTGAAAAATCCTGCATTTCGATCAGCCCGGTCTTCATTCCGGCTGCGGCTGCTTGGATCGCGACGCCCGCACCTGTGATGCCGCCGCCGATGATCAATAGATCCATTTCTTCCTTTTTAAGGACTTGAATACTTTCTTTACGCGTTGCTTTTGAAAATGACATTTCGTTCACTCCTCACTTTTATTCAAATACTTGGGTCGCTTTTACTGCTTTCTTCCAACCGGCGTACAATTTTTGACGGCGTTCAGGTGCCATCTCCGCCTCAAAAATCTTCCCAGCTTCATAAAATTCTCTGATTTCGTCCATGTCCTTCCAGTAGCCTACCGCCAATCCCGCCAAGAAGGCAGCTCCTAAAGCCGTCGTCTCAAGATTTGCTGCACGTTGGATCGGTACATCTAATATGTCTGATTGAAATTGCATCAAATATTCATTGTTCGCTGCCCCGCCATCTACCTTCAATACTGGAATCTGGATGCCGGTATCTTCCTGCATCGTATCCACGATGTCCCGCACTTGATAGGCGATGGATTGAAGGGTTGCTTTGATCAGATCTTCTTTCGTCGTCCCTCGGGTCAATCCGAACATCGCTCCGCGAGCGTTTTGATCCCAATACGGCGCGCCTAGACCCACAAACGCTGGGACGATGTACACTTCGTCTTGGTTGGTGGAGCGCTTGGCAGCATCTTCCGAATCACTCGCCTTTTTCAGCATTTTCAAACCATCCCTCAGCCATTGAATGGATGAACCAGCAACGAAAATACTTCCTTCTAAGGCGTAATACACTTTGCCGTTGATCCCATAGCCAATCGTCGTCAATAAATTGTTTTTTGATAATTGCGGCTTCTCACCTGTGTTCATCACGATAAAGGACCCTGTGCCATAGGTATTCTTGACCATCCCAGGCTCAAAAGCCATTTGACCAAACAATGCGGCTTGCTGGTCCCCAGCCATTCCTGAGATCGGTGCTTCGCTGCCGAAGAAATGATAACCCTGCGTGTAGCCGTAAATCTCAGAATTTGAGGTCACCTTCGGCAAAAGCTCGTTGGGGATATTCAGCAGATCTAAAATTTCTTGGTCCCAAGTCAGCTCGTGGATGTTGTAAAGCATCGTCCGGCTGGCATTGGAATAATCCGTCACGTGCGCACCGCCATCTGTCAATTTCCAAACAAGCCAGCTATCGATCGTTCCGAAAAGCAGCTCGCCCTGTTCTGCTCGTTCCTGTGCGCCTTCTACCTGATCCAAGATCCACCGGATTTTCGTTGCGGAGAAATACGCATCGACGACTAAGCCGGTCTTTTGATGGATCATTTCCTCGTACCCGTCAGACTTTAACTGATCCGCGATTTGCGCGGATTGCCGCGACTGCCAAACTACCGCATGATAGATTGGGCGGCCGGTATCCTTTTCCCAGATAACCGTTGTTTCCCGCTGGTTCGTGATCCCGATCCCCGCAACTTGATCCGGCTTGATACCTGAATCGATGAATGCCCCTGCGATTACAGATTGAACAGAATTCCAAATTTCATTGGCATCGTGTTCCACCCAGCCCTCTGTTGGAAAATATTGCGTAAATTCCTTTTGCGAGCTTGCCACCTGATGCCCAAACTTATCATAGATAATTGCTCGTGAACTCGTTGTCCCTTGGTCGATCGCCATAATGTATTGTTGTTTTTCAGTCATTTTGATTGGTCCTCCTTGTACTAAAGTTTTCTTGCAATCGCTTTCTTTATGGACTTATCCTAACGTGCATTCCGCATTGAAAACAGTCAATTATTAAAACGATTTCACGATTTAGTGGCAGTTTCTCTCCAAAACTCTGTTATATCAAAGAATCCAGAAAGCCAAAATTTTTTTCTTTCATCAAAAAAAGCAGCTCCCTAAGGAACCGCTCCATCAATTTTTCGCTTTTTTCAATTGCTCGATCAGTTGCTTTATTTGGTCAAGATCATAGGCAGATTCAAATTCAGACAGGCAATAATGGATCGCCTCAGAAGGGTCTTCTCCATCTCGGGTACTAACAATCAAATCATACGTCGTTCCCTCACGCAGTTGTTCTACTTGAATCCCCGGGATCGGACGCAATTCTGAAAACAAATAATGATAATAAGAAATACGGTACACCGGCAATGCCTCCAGATCAATCCCCACAATGACTTCCTTCGCGATGTAAAAATCGATCATCGACAGGATACTCGCGTAATCGATCAGCAACGCCTGTGTAAGCAAGGTGTCTTGTGCCTTCGCCGGCTCCAAAAAATTACGAGCTGTTTCCTGAAGCATATCTAACAATCGACTTCGCTCAATGCCTAGTTTTTCTCGCTGCCGCGCAAGCAGACGTTCAGGCTCGTACCGCGGGAGATAGCCTTGAAAGAAATAGATGCGGTTGTTGATCTGGGAAAGCTGATAACCTACCGCTTTCTCCTGCTGAATGGACAATCGCCTTGGCCGGTAATGGACAAGGATCATCTCACGGATGTACATATCTAAAAGAGCCGGCAGCAGCTTTTTGCTCCGCTGCAATTCATATCGATAAAACGTCTCTTCATCCAAAATCGCAAAGGACACCAAAAAGCTGTAAAACATCATCGGTTCATACTGGTTCAATTCAAAGGAACTGCGGCTGTTGTATAGGCGGATCAACGGCTCGATGCGTTGAAACAGCGCGTCCTTTTGAAAGAGCCGATACGTTGTTTTCAGCCGTGTCTGCTGTGTTTTCTTAGCAGACATGCGCTTCAAGCTGATCCCTAGCCAGCAGGCGATCTCGCTTTTGGACTCAGCAGAAAATTCCGTCTCTAGCGCACGCTCAAGTCCTCTAAAGAACAGCTGATTCTGATCGGATGCAACGAGGAAACGAGGCCGCATCCTAACTGGAAAATAGCTATAGATTTGAAAGTAGAAATACCGAATCTGTAATTCTTCCCCCTGCAAACGGCCATTTTTTATCCGAATATGAAATTCCGCAAGAACCTCATTCAGCTCGCGAAATTTACGAAACACGGAGGATTCGCTGGTCGCAAATTCCTGTGTGATCTGCGGGATCGTGAACGTTCGATGCAGCAGCATGTATTCCAACAGTTGAAATTTAAAGCTGTCTCTTACTAGCGTGGCCGTGATCCCCTCAAGCGTCGTTCTTCTTTCTAAGGCCAGTACCAGCGTAGTACCCTCTTTCGTGAGCGAGAAGCCCATGTTTAATTCTTTTCCTAAGTAGGAGAGCTCTTGGCTATACTGATCCAAGCTAGATTTTGACGAATGGATCGCTTCCGCCAGCACATTCGCAGACAGCCTGCCGCCAGATAAGACTAGATGATGGAGGATCGACAATTGCACTTGTTGATTCTTATCCAATAATTGTTCCATCCTCATCCTACTTCTCCCCTAAACCAGAGAATCCCAGTAACGGCGCACGAAAAGCTGGATGGAAGAAGCGTTCCTTCACTTGAAATCCATGAATCGTTTGCTGCTGTTGGATCGCTAGCGCGAATAGATCGAGTAAGGCGAAATCCATCCATTTTGAAACAAGCTGTACGCCTAGCAACACCTCTGTCTCTGCATCCCAAATCACCTTCAGCTTCATCTTTTCCTTTGAAACAGCCGCCACCGGCACGTCGACCTGCGCCATCTGGATTTCTTCAGGATACAATAAGGCTTCTTTCTCAAGTAAACCAACACTGCCGACAAAATAGCCAAACCATTGATTGCCGCTCACTCGCACGGTTCCAGGATCTTCTTCCGGCGTTCCAAGGATGTTCTGACTGGCGATGCTTGCTGTCCGAAGCGCGTTCGTGACCAATGACACGTAGAGTTCTTCCCCCGTCAGTTGGAACCTTACTTTGATGGTATCCCCGATCGCATAAATGTTCGGATCGGAGGTTTGCAAATAGGCGTTCACTTTCAGCGTGCCGTCATCGTTGCGGTCCAATGCCTGCCAAATGTGGTTGTCGGGACGCGTACTATTGGCCAACACGACCAAATCAACAGTCAGGTCCGATTCATCAAAACAGAGTCGGACGTGCCCCTCATTGGTTTCCTCCATTGATTCTACAAAGGTGCCCATATGGAGGTGGACGGCAGACTGGCGGATCGCCGTCTCGAGGGGCTGGATCATTTCTTCATCAAAATAGTGCCCCATCAGCATCGTGTCACTCTCAAACAAATGAATCTGCTTATCAGTTTGTGCAAAAGCATCCGCAAGCTCTAAGCCGACGTGTCCGCCACCGACGATCGCGACTGTCTCTAGCTCCTCCAGCTGCGTGAGAATGTCCGTGACATCCTGCTCGGTCTTACAGGTTTTGATTCTGGCTGACGGCACCTCTTCTTGTTGAAACGATTGCCGCGAACCGGTCGCGATCACCAGCCGATCAAACCCGATCGCTTCGCCAGTCGACAACTGGATTTGATGATCTGGCAAAAGACCGGTACAAGAAACACCCGTTCTTACGTGAATCCCCTGCGCCTCTAATTCCGCTCGTGTGATCCAGCGCAATTCGTCTACAGAGGTCGCTTTCCCCTGTAAAATCAGTGCCAAGCTGCCGGGCACGAAGCCCAATTCTGTTTGCTTTTCAATCACTAGGACCTCTGTTTCTGGTGCCCTCCGCTTTATTTCCACTGCCGCTTGGACACCGCCAAAGGAGCCTCCTACAATCACTACACGCATATGTTCCCTCTTTTCTTTAAATACTGATTTTCTAGTTCTTCCAGCATTGCATTTATTTCTTCACCCATGAATTCCTCATCTTCAATTATAAATCTTTGCCTCAAAGATCGCTATTTTAACCATTTGGTGACAGGAATAAAAAAAGCCCGTTGCCAGAAACGTTCTGACAACAGGCCTTTACTAAGATAGTCCTTTTTCTAAACAAGGGCGTCCTGAATTGAAATAGATTCTGTGATTTCCGCCCAATGATTCGTTGGGCCATGACCGTGTCCGACAAAAATCGGCTGACGAATGGCCGCCTGAATAAATCTCTTTCCGATGAGGATCGCTTCCTTCAGCTCCGTCCCCTTTGCAAGTTCTGCCGCGATACAGGCGGAGAAGGTATCCCCTGTGCCGTGGGTGCTCGCTGTTTCCACCCTTGGTGCACTCATCCAAAAGGCGTCTCCCGATGCCAGCAGAACAAAATCCGCCGCTTCTTTCTTCTGGCTATGACCACCCTTGACGACGACATTCTCCGTCCCGAAAGCCTGCAGCTTCTTCGCAGCAGCAACCATTTCCTGATCGGTCACGATCCGTTCACCAATGATCACCTCTGCCTCAGGCAAGTTCGGCGTCACGATCGTCGCCAGCGGCAATAATTGTTCATTGATCGTTTTTACCGCATCGCTTTGCAGCAAATGATGGCCGCCTTTTGCCACCATCACCGGGTCAACGATCAAGGGACCAAAATCGACTTGCTTCAGTTTTTTTACGACGGTCTCCACCCGTTCCACATCCGCTAACATCCCTGTCTTCGCGGCACCGATCGCAAAATCTGCCGCCAATGAATCAAATTGATCTTCGATAAACGCACTTGGGATCGCCATGCTGTTTTGTACGCCATACGTATTTTGCGCGGTCAGAGCCACGAAGATGCTCATCCCGAAGGCGTTGCGGGCTTGAAAGGTTTTAAGGTCTGCCTGCACGCCTGCGCCGCCGCCAGAATCCGAACCGGCGATCGTTACGACTTGCGGTGTTGCATTGATCATTTTTCTTCCTCCAATACATCCGTGATTTTTTGTTTCAGACGACGGACTTTCTGTCCGACAGCCTCCGCTAACATAATGTCGCTTACGATGGAGACGCCCGCGACCCCTGTTCCGCCAACAGCCGCCAAATTGCCTTCCTTGATCCCGCCGATCGCCACACTTGGGATCGTCGTTGCGTCATTGATCGCTTTCACTGTTTCCAATCCCGTCAGCGGCGTCTCCTTGGTCTTCGTTGGAAAAATCGCCCCGATCCCTAAATAATCTGCGCCTGCCTGTTCCGCCTCCACTCCCCGCGCCACCGTCTTCGCTGAAACACCTAAGATTTTTTCCGGACCGATCAGCGATCGAACGACCGCCACCGGCAGCTCGTCATCTCCGATGTGTACCCCCGCTGCGTCAACGGCTAGACAAATATCCACCCGATCGTTGATGATCAACGGAACCTGATACGCGTCGGTGATTGCTTTGACCTTTAACGCCAGGTCATAAAATGCCCCCGTCAGCAACTCCTTCTCCCGCAATTGAACAAGAGTCACGCCATTCTTACAGGCCTCTTCCACCACCGCTAAAAATTTCGTGTCGCTGAAATCATAATGCCCAGTCACCAAGTACAACGTTAGATCCATTGCTTTTCCCATCCTTTGATCTCCCTCCACCATTCTTTTTCCATTTGTAATGAAAGCTGGTTCAGTGTTTCCTGTCGAAAAGCAGCTAAGCCCTTCCCATCGGCTGCCTGCTCTCCGCAAAGATTGAAGTAACTGACCGCTGCGATGACGGCTTCAGGCGTGTCCACACCGCTTCCCAACAAAGCCGCGATCAACGCCCCCACCACGTCCCCCGTGCCCGTAAACCGATCCAGTTCAGGGACTCCGTTCGTCAACCGCCACGTTCGTTGTTGATCCACGAGAATGTCTTGACTACCAGTCGCCAAGAAAGTGGTTTGCGGGTACGCTTTCGTCGCTCGCTGCAACGCTTCGACCAATTCTTCTAACGCTTCTTCTCCTTGATCCAGCGCGCTGCCATCCACTCCGCGGGCATGGCTTGGAAGCTGGCAAAAGTTTCGCAGCTCCGAAATATTGCCCTTTACGACCGTTGGGTTTTCTGCAACTAGCTGCTGCCCGACACCATTCCGCAGCTCGCTGATGCCAAAGCCCACAAGGTCCACGACGGTCGGTTTTTCCTGCTTTCTTGCACTTGCCGCTGCCGCCGTCAGACTTGCTGCGCGCTGCTCCGACAAATGTCCTATGTTCAGCAGCAGACTGTCCGTCTGCTGAAACAAGGCGTCAAACTCTCTTGGATCAGCCGCCATGATCGGTTTCGCTCCCACATAAAGCAGCGCATTCGCCACCGTCTCACAGGTGACCTCATTGGTAATACAATGGACTAACGGAGCACGCTTCAAAGGAAATACGTTTGAGACTTTTCGTTTGATCATCCAATCATCCTTTCATTGGCAAATAACCGCTGCCACCGTTTGAAAATCGTTGTCTCCTTTAACTTCACCAGTACAACAAAGGCGATCGCAGCGCCGATCACCGTCGCGCCTAAAAACCTCGGCGTGTAGATCAGCCAGTACAAGTCGCTCTGACTGCCCGTGAAACAGACCATTACGGGATACGACAGCAGCGAGCCTATGATTCCGGTGCCAACTATTTCCCCCAGCATCGACCAATACACCTTTTTTCCGAAACGATAAAACACCCCAGCAAAGAACGCCCCAAATACCGCCCCTGTCAGCGCTAAAGGGGGAATCCCCAACAGCGTCATGCGAATCAATCCGCATACCAGCGCCATCATAGTGCCATAAAAGGGTCCCAATAAAACACCCGCGAGGATGTTCATCACACTGGACATCGGCGCCATGCCCTCGATCCGCATCAACGGTGATAAGACGACATCTAGTGCGATCATCAATGCTAAAAGCGTCAATTTATGGATTTTATTTTTTTCCACGGCAAATACCCTCCTTTTTTCAAGAAACAAAAGGAGGGTGTACAAAAAGACAGAAAAACCCAACCAAAAGAAAATGGTCGGGTGCACGTCGTAAATTCGCTACATTTCCCTGCGACAGTCTTAACTGCATCAGGTTCCATGGGTATAATCTCAGCAATACAGCACCCCAAATGTTTCTCTTCAATTGGTTAGAGTATAACATACTTTTTTTAAAGCAACTAGCTTATAATGGAAAGGAAGCCTTCGAGCACGTCGAAGCGACGCTTATAGCCAACGAAAAAAGAAAGGAGACGCCTATGTCGAAACCCGATTTTTCTGCGATCCATCACGTGGCGATCATTGTGTCCGATTATCAAAAAGCCCGCCATTTTTACGTCGATATTCTCGGTCTGCCGATCCTGCGGGAACATTACCGGCCTGAACGGCACGACTACAAGCTGGATCTGCAATTGAAGGACGCGGAATTGGAGCTTTTTGCTGTCCAAGATCCGCCGAACCGCCCAAGCTTCCCAGAAGCGGCCGGCTTGCGTCATCTTGCCTTCAAAACCGAGGACATCGAAGCGACAGTGGCCTATTTGGCTAGTGAAGGGGTCGTCTGCGAACCGTTGCGCACCGATGATTTCACTGGCGAGAAAATGACCTTCTTCTTTGATCCTGACGGTCTGCCGCTAGAATTGCATGAATAAAAAAGAGGTGCCGCTGCATACGGGCACCTCTTTTTTACGCGTTCTCCACTGGGTATTTGATCGCGTTTTTCTTTAATTTTTCGCTGATGATCTCGTCAATATCAAAGTCTAGATTGTCCGCCATCATATAAGAATAGATCAGCACATCTGCCAATTCCTCTTTCAGCCGCTCAGTTTGGGTCCGGGCTTCTTCAGAATCCTTCCATTGAAACAGCTCCAATAATTCGGCTGCTTCTAAGCAGATAGACAGCGCGAGATCCTTTTCATTATGGAACGGGCGCCAATTGCGATCATCGCGAAATTGATTGATTTTCTCCATACTGTTCATAGTCGACCTTCTTTCGCTTCTATTCTATCACAGAAAGAAGGCTTCGTTTTTCCTCCAGCTCGGTGATCATCTCCTGTATCCACCGCGTACTCTGCCTTGTTAAAAAGGGATCGATCACTACCACTGGATAGTCCTGGGGCAACCCTTCCGCCGAACCCGTCGTGATCAAACAATCATAATTTTTCAATTCATTGCGCAGCTGCGGGTTTCCCCCGGATAATGTTTCAAAATGCAGAATGATAAAATTTCCATATATAGCGTCTGAAATTTGCTTGGCCAAAAAGCTTTCCTCAGTTGGCGTTAGATCAGACAGCAGCAGCACCTGCAGCAACGGCTCTTGGTTCGCCAGCCATTCCATGCTTCGCTCTTCTGTCGTCACCAATAAGTATGTATAGTTCCGCAAAAAATCTTCTTCTTGATACATCTGGTATTTTTCCGTAAATCGCTGAACAAGTTCCTTTACCCGTTCCACGCCGCGACTATAAACCTTCGATACCTCTGTTAAAAACACCGTTCGATTGCGCCATAGCAAGCAAACATACTGACCTGCCGGATCATAAAGGTAAAATTCGTTCGACAAGACGGTCGCCAGATTGATCCGACTTTGCTTGTCCAAGCGGTACCCTAGCATTTTGTTGTACGCCCCCACCAATTCATAGTGACGACTGAATAATTGCTGATACTTTTCATTGTCTGACATTGCAAGCGCACGATGAGGACTGCTGAATACGACCGAATCCGAAAAGAGCAGCCACAGCCCGTCGCGAACCAGCTCCGGCGACAGCTCGACCTCCGCGCCCTCATGGACCGCCTGCTTCAAGTGCTGATAATACGGGCCTTTCGGCAACTCCAAGCCTTCTGTCCGCAAGTGATCGACCGGATACCGATGACCATTTTTGACCCGCCAGATACTGATATAGAAATTGTAGATCAAGCGCTTTTGAAAGACGTACTTTTCGTGGATCTGATTGATCGAAACAAATTCCTGTACGTACTGCTCGATCACGTGATAGTGCTTCGCAGGCAGCTTCGGCAGTGTGCTTTCAAACGCATCTTGCCGTTCACTGTAAAAGCGGTAATAAAAATTTCGGATCTCCCCTTCATTTCCCTCGACGCGCAAGGGTCGGTAGCACAATTCTATCCCCGCCTCTGACAACGCCTCTTCGATCTTTTTAAGATAACGCTGCGTGTTTGAGGAGCTAAGGTACAGCTTTTTCCCTAAAGCCGTGATATTTTCACATTCCTCATACAGCAATTCCTCGATGATCTGAAATTCAGGGCTCGTGTTCAAAATATTGGCATACAAATTTCCCAAACTGACTTTCTTGTCCACCTCTAGCCGATAAAGTCCCTTCGTTTTCGTAATCTGGAAACTGGGGTACTCCTCGTTGATCATCTCGATGTCATTCAACAAGATCGGCAGCGAACAATTCAATTCACTCAAAAGCTGATCACTCGACCACCCTTCCCGACGATAATAAAGCTGCTCCAGCAACGCCAATCGTCGTTTGTTGCTTGTCCCTAAAACCCCACGAAAATCCATGATCATTCTCCTCTCAAAAGAATGTCTTCACAAGTAAAATCCTGCGTTTCCCCTTATTGGATACTGCTTTAGACAGCCCGTTTAGGATTTTTACTCTTTTGCTAAAAAATTGGAATCCTCCTTTATTAATAGATTGATTCAAGGCTATTTTCTCAAAAATAGTCCGTTTTCCCAATATCAGAAAGAGAAAATACAAGAAATATTTTTGTGTTATTCACAAATAATAGTATAAAAAAACGATAAAAGCAATTTTCGGTCAAAATTATTCAAAATATATGATTTCAAAATGACCTTTTTCTGAACGCTGAAAAACGGGTGCCTAAACACCCGCTAAAACAGCAAAAAAGTAGATTAATATTCTTAAATTAATTGTATTTTCTATGAAAAATGAGCAATTACCAACCAACTTTCACCTTAAAAATCATTTTTTCTTCTTATCCATTTTTTTTCAAAAAACAAAAAAACAAGAACCGTTTCGCTCTTGTTTTTTCGTCTTTATTGGTTTTATGCGTGATTTATCTGGCGATACTTGATAAATGCCCCTGTCATCAATGCTGCTCCGATCACTAAAAAGGCAATGATCCCTGTTCCACCTGTTGAAGGCAAGAAGCCGCCTTTTGACACGTTGGCGATCGGCAAGGTCGCTGCATCGTCAAAGGACCCTTTCTCTACAATGAACTCCTTATCCGTCTCCAACAATTGGAAGCCTTTCGGTGCCTCGATCTCACGTAAATAGTAGGTACCAAACGCTAGACCCGACACTTGCAGATGTCCGCCATTTTCGGACGTATAGTGTGTCGCTGTCGCGAAATCTTCTGTTTCTCCAACTTCTGTCCAAATCATTTGGTCATTTTTATTCGTTAAATAGTAGTCTTTTCCATCTACTTTTTTGATAACAACGAATTTAGCGCCATCCAATCCTTGCTTCTCTTTTTCGGATTCATGCTTCATGAATTTCTTACCGCCAGTAACGACAGGCGGTACGGTTGTATGGTCGTCCGTTTCTGTTTGTCCATCATGGGTCAGCTCAACGGAGAAGTTATTATTGATGTCAACGTCGACAGGCGTTTTATCCGTAAAGGAGATCGCGTAATAAATATGCAGTGTCTTTCCGCCAAAGGGCTTCAGATACTCCGCTGTCTCCTTCGATGAAGCAAACTTGGCAGCATCTCCATCGCTTTTCGCGTCAGACAAATTCATATCGATCGTGAATCCTGCTTTTTCATTGTAAGGAGCCGCAGTGCTCGTATAGCTCGCTGTTCCGTGAGAGAGGAAGGCCGCTTTGATATCGTCTGTTTTATCCGCGATCGAGATTCGTTCGATCCCTTCAAATTTCACGCCATTTTGTGACACCTCATCCTTGAATTGCAATTTCGTGTAACGTGTCTGCAAACTGCCCTCTGAGTCAAGAATCTCACCAATTTGGCTCGGGATCGTAAAGCTCGCATGGTAGTAGATTTTTTTGCCTACTTCATAATCGTAGCGATCTTTTCCCGTCAGTTCCTTCCCGTCTTCGTCCACAAGCTCTTTGTCGATCTCACCTTTGATCTTGTTTTTTGGATACAAATGGATATCCGTATTCTCACCCGCTTCATCGACAACAGGTAATACTAAAATCAATGGTACCGCCGAAGCCGTCGCGCCTTTACTGTCGGTTTCTTCAAACAGGTAGACCTTGTACGTTCCCTCTGTTGTCCGCTTATCCAAATCAGCAAAAGTAGCCAAGCCCAATTCATCCGTAGTTTCAGAACCCTTTGATACAGCTGCGTCCTTGTTCAATTTAAAGTTCTTCATTAAATCCTTCACAGCCGCCTCGTATACGTCCTTCGACGCATTCGGCGCTACGAGTTTATTCAATTGTGTGTAAAAATCAGTGGTGATGTCCCACGCCTCAAAGGTGACTTCAGCCAGACCTTCGTATTGCTCAAATTCGGCCATTTCCTTCCCTGTATTCTCTACTGGATTCGTTGGGAATTGGTCCATTTTTTTCTTGTGAAGTGTGACATCCACTTTTTCTTCAGCAGCGGCCTGTACGGCGCCCCCAAACCCAAACACTCCGGCGATCAGCGGAAGCAGACACACGATCGCTGCGACAACCCGAACTATCTTCTTACTTTTCATTCATTTTTCCTCCTGTTTTTTTGTTTTTGATAAGCCAGACCACCGCCCCCAGCTAGAGCTAGCAAAATTCCGCTATACAGAAAATTACTAGGACGCTCATTTGTTTAAGGCAATGATGTTTTTGTTGATGGCTTATTCCCATGATTGGGTGATTCCTTGATCAGCTCTCCTGTCCCTGCGGTCGTTTGGTATTTTCCATACAGATACACCGTTGCCGTCGGATACTCTGTCGGCAGAAACAAAACCAGTGGCAGAAACAAAACCAGTGGCAGAAACTCTTGGTTCCCCGTTTCCCCCAAAGCTGAAAATAAATAAACGGCTGGCTTCCCTTGCTGATGATAAGGAAGCGCTGCTTGCATAAGCCCGTCAGAGCCAACAGCTAAAGGGCGCTCATTTACTTTGGTTAACGCCGCCTGTTGGATGACCCGTTGGAATTGTTGTTTATTTTGATACTGATCCAGCCAAAATTGCTTGCTCTTCTTTTCGCTTTGATTGTTTTTTTGACACCACTCGGTCAGATCGTACACATCAAAGGTGAGCGCTTCCGTTCCAGCAACGAATTCTCCAGCGCGCTTCGTATCGATCGACACCGAAACGGCGGCTTCCGAAGCAAAGGCCGAATTCCCATAAAAAAAATAGACGATCATTAAACAGATAAGACTTAATTTTTTCAAGTACGAGCCCCTCTCTCTATTCTTCCTTCACTGCCTGCGCCACCGTTTCAACGAATTTTCCCTTTATATAGAAGAACTTTCCCCAGCAAAAACTGAACGCTCAGAATTTTTATTTTTCAACGGAATGACCTTCCCCACCTGCACAAATAATATTTTAAACAACTTCTTTTCTACGTGCTTTTTCACAAAAAAATCAATCGTAGTTATTTTTAAAGATTTAAAACCGTTTGTTTAAAGGCATTTATCACTAATATTGGAAAGAATCCGTTATAAACCTTTTTTTATTATTTTTAATTACGAATTAAGTTTTTTTAAATCGCTTGTTTAGACAAAATAAAAACACTCATTTCCTCAATGAGTGTTTTCAAAAACGGCTATTCTCCCCGTTATAACAGCGATTACATTTGCTTGTTCGTTATTAGGGGAGGTGTTTTAGACAGGCTTAATTGATCAAATTTACGTAGTATTTCTCCCAAAATTCGTCCGTAACGACCCGTTCTCCATCCTCAATCACAAACTCGCCCTTTTCAGGTTCGACGATTCGATCATCAGGAACATGGTACAGACGACGCTGACCTTTGATAGGAAAAGGCTTGATGCAGCGCACATTTTCAAACACCCACGCATAGGAATGGGGCGTTTCCTTTACAGCGACCAGATCAACGATACAGACAGCATGACCAGAGATACATCCAGGTGTTTTGATGGCTGTTGAGCAGATCAATAACGGACCGCGATGATGCGTAGACCACGAACGGTATTCCTCGGTTTTCTTCCCAGAAAGAATGTCCATGACCGGCTCAGGATGAATCGAAATAGCTTTCAAATGATTCGCCTCACTTTTCTTATTTATCCTTATTTTATCACTTATTTGAACACCAAGAAAAAATCCCCAGTTCCATCAGCTGCCCTGTTGGAGCGCCGCGAAAATTTCCAGCCACGATTCCTCAAAGACAACAATGGTCGTAGCGATCCCTTGATTTTCAGGGCGTCCCGCTACTTCATAAAGCACCCGCGCCGCTGCTTTTTTTGGATAACCATAGATCCCTGCACTCAACACGGGCACTGCAAGGCTCTCGAGCTTGTATTCCTGCGCTAGCTGATAGACCGCTTCGTAGGCACTGTAAAGCAACTTTTCTTCCTCGTGTTCGCCATCCTGATAACGCGGGCCAACCGCATGAATCACATACGTCGCAGACAGCTCAAAAGCTGGCGTGATCACCGCCGTCCCTGTCGGTGTTCCGCCAATCGCCCCCATCGCCTTTTTCAAATTCGGTCCCGCAGCACGGTTCAATGCGCCATCCACACCGCCTCCGGGAATCAAAGCCGCATTCGCCGCATTGACGATAGCTTCTACTTGAAAGGTCAAATGCGCGATATCTCCCACTACTACTTGAATCACCGTCTTCTCCTCCTTTGTTCTGCTCCTTCTATCCTACAGTCCTTCTGGCTTGCGGGGCAACTGTTAACGTTCAGACCATTGTCATAAAAAAAGACACCTTCTCCTCAACGGGAAAAAGTGTCTTTGAAGGCAGTCCTCCATTAGTGCTGTTCAGCCTGCTCAAAGGCGTCTAAAATCTCACGAACTTCAGCCGTCGATTTCGTATTCATCAAGCGCACGCGTAAGTCATTCGCACCGGGAAACCCTTTAACATAAATTTTGAAGAATCGGTGCAAGCCAACGATCGAACGAGGGACTTTTTCCGCATACCGGTCTTGCAAATCAAGCTGTAAACGCAGCAGTCCAATCAATTCTTCGGGAGAATGTTCTTTAGCTTCCTTTTCAAAGGCATAAGGATTCTTAAAAATCCCACGGCCGATCATCAGGCCATCTACACCATATTTTTCCGCCAGCTCCAAGCCCATCTGACGATCCAAAATATCCCCATTGATCGTGATCAGCGTTTGCGGTGCCAGCGCATCCCGCAGTTTCACGATCTCAGGAATCAGATCCCAATGCGCATCCACCTTGCTCATCTCTTTGCGCGTCCGCATATGAACAGAAAGATTGGCGATGTCCTGCTCCAGCAAATGACTGATCCACTCCGTCATCTCCGCGGTATCTGTAAATCCAAGACGTGTCTTCACACTTACAGGCAATCCCCCAGCTTTTGCTGCTTGGATCAATTCCGCCGCCACTTCTGGCCGCAAAATCAAGCCGCTGCCTTTTCCTCGTTCCGCCACATTCGGCACCGGACAGCCCATATTGATATCGATTCCGCTGAAGCCCATCTCCGCCATCGCAAGACTCATCTCGCGGAAAAATTCAGGCTTGTCTCCCCAGATATGCGCTACCATCGGCTGCTCATCCTCTGTAAACATCAACCTGCCGCGAACGCTCTCGATCCCATCAGGGTGACAAAAACTATCCGAATTCGTAAATTCCGTAAAAAATACATCCGGTGCGCCCGCTTCCTTCACCACATGACGGAAGACCACGTCCGTCACATCCTCCATCGGAGCTAAAACAAAAAAGGGCTTCGGCAATTCCGCCCAAAAATTATTCTTCATTATGTAGATTTCCTCCTACTATCGCTATGTATACAAAACAACATTATTATACTAAGGTTTGCGGGAAGAAGCAAAAATACAAATCACAAAATAAAAATACACTCAGCTTCCACTAAGTGTACTTGATCTCATGGATATGTTCTTTGCTGTCGTACCACAGTTCCTCCGGTGAGTAATGATCCGTCCCATTGAGGATGACTTCCCCCGTCTCCTTGATCTCAAACTCTGAGCCCAACCAATAGTGAGCTTTCGGACCGCCGAACATCCACAGTCCCCCTTTGCGTTTCCAGCGCCAAGGAGAAAAAACATCAACAATATCCTTGTACAAATGCGACCTCAGATAGCGAATCTCACCAGTGTCGAACGTGATTCGTAAAAAACTAGAGACATTTTCCACTTTTGTCGCTTTCGGTACGTCACCTTCTGGATACTGTTTTATCTCGATCGATTTATCCATCTCCTCGTCTCCCTTTGTTTTAGAGAAGAAAGAGGCAAAAAAGGACGGTTTGGAATTTCCCAGCAGTTCGTCTGCCGTCACCTGAAAAAAATCACTTAACTTCACCAGCATATCCAAATCGGGGTAGCTCTTGTTCCGTTCCCATTTCGAAACCGCCTGCGGTGTGACGCTGAGAAAATCAGCCAAGTCTTTCTGTGACATCTTTTTCACTTCTCTTAATTCCCTGATTTTTGCTCCGATCTCTACCATGACTATAGCCCTCCAGTGTGTAAACAGACAATAAACCTTCTGTTGAAATAGCGAAAACTAAGCTCAACCATGCGTTGAGTACTTAAATTTTACCATGACCAGAAGGTTTACATCGTTAAAGTTTATTCATTTTTACTGGGCTCTCTGCAAACGGAGCGGCTATTTCTCAATAGGCGATATAATCATCCAATTTTTGGACATTGCAGACAATGATTCTTCGTCTGCCGTTGTCACTATTGGTAAATGCGATCACGCCCTCTTCCTTCAGCTTCTTCATCATTCTGCTGACGCTTGCGTACGTAGCGATACCGCAAAATGCTGCAATATCCTCATTAGTGACCTCAAAATCAATCAAGATCTTTGATCCGCCGTCTAATTCACGTCCAAATTTCAGGACCAGATCTCTTAAAAAGCTCGCCAACGCTCCTAATTTGCCATTCATGGTCAAACGCTGCAAACGCGAAAAATTTTCAGACAAGCGATGGCGGTAATATTGTTTTACATAGTTTTGAAGATACGGATCGTTGTTGACATACTTCCAAAATTGCACCCGATTGATCTGATAAAAAGTAGCCGTCGGTGATTCGATCCGTACGTTGAAGGGCTGTTCATCATATTGAAGCGCTTCGTCATGCAGCAGTGAAATGACGTCTGGCTGATTGATGTAGGAAATATTAAATTCTCGACCATCCTGCAAAATGACCGACGTTTTGATAACGCCCTCCTTCAGGATGAACACACTCGCCGCTTTCAAGCCGTGAAAAGTTAGATACGTATGATAGTCCTTCGTAATAACCGGAATTTGTTTATCTTCCAGAAAATTAACGAGGTAATCGATGTCTTTATTATTCATAGTTTTCCTTCCAATCCCTACTTTCATTTATGAATGAAAGAATCTGTTGTATTTTATCATATCCTCTTACCATTTGGTAATGTCAAAGGACGATGCTTCTCGATAATGCTCAGAAACAATGCCTATCAACAAGGTGAGCGTCGTTCTTGGGCCTTATCATAAGTCTTGTACCAAATAGAAAGAGGATGAAGAACAAATGATTGAATTAGCACTTCCTTACGACAACAAAACAATAACTGCAAAAATAGAAGACGACCGTTTTGCGGGGTCTCTCGTTTCTCAAGCCGCTACCTACCGTGCGGAGTATTCAGAAGAGGAGCTAGTCGAACGCTCTTTAGATTTTCCTATCGCTTCTCCCAAACTAGAAGAGCTGGCGAAGGGAAAGAAAAACATCGTCATTATTTCTTCCGACCACACGAGACCCGTTCCTTCAAAGATCATCACACCGATTCTTTTACGCCGCATTCGTTCCGTTGCTCCTGATGCACGAATCCGAATTTTAGTTGCCACAGGTTTCCACAGACCTTCCACAAAAGAAGAGCTGATCAGTAAATATGGCGAAGACATCGTTGCCCATGAAGAAATCGTTATGCATTATTCCGAACGAGACGAAGACATGGTGACCCTGGGTAAACTCCCTTCTGGCGGTGATCTGATCATTAATAAAGTGGCAATGGAGGCAGATTTACTACTGTCAGAAGGATTTATTGAATCTCACTTCTTCGCTGGTTTTTCTGGCGGCAGAAAATCTGTCTTACCGGGTATTTCTTCTTATAAAACGATCATGGCCAATCATTCAGGCGAGTTTATCAATGATAAACATTCGCGGACAGGGAACCTCAAGCATAATTTGATCCATGAAGACATGGCTTACGCGGCCAAAACGGCGCATTTAGCCTTTATCCTGAACGTCGTTCTTGACGAAGATAAGAAAATCATCGGCTCCTTCGCCGGCGACTTGGAAAAAGCACATAAAAAAGGCACAGTGTTCGTTGATTCCTTATCTCAAGTCGACGCGATCGAATCCGACATCACGATCTCTACCAATGGCGGGTATCCCCTTGATCAAAACATCTATCAAGCAGTAAAAGGCATGACCTCCGCTGAAGCTACAAATAAACTGGGGGGAACGATCATCATGGTTGCCGGCTGTCGAGACGGACACGGCGGCGAAGGCTTCTATCATAATATTGCGGATGTTGCCGATCCTAAGGAATTTCTCGACAAAGCCATCCACACCCCGCGACTAGAAACCGTCCCAGATCAATGGACGTCTCAGATCCTTGCTCGTATTTTGGTGAACCATCACGTCATCTTGGTGTCTGACCTCGTTGATCCTCAATTAGTCACCGATATGCACATGGCGCTTTCGACATCCTTAGAGGATGCGCTAGAAAAGGCCTACGATCGTGAAGGAAAAGAAGCGAAGGTCGTCGTTATTCCAGATGGACTCGGCGTCATCGTCAAAGGAAGGCATTAAGATGGACGCAGAAAAAATAAAAGAACTCTTAAAGCTTGTTTCGGAACAAAAACTAAGCCCGGAAGATGCGGCAGAAACGATTCATAACGACGGCTTCACTGATTTAGGCTTTGCCAAGATCGATACGGAGAGAGGCCAGCGAACAGGGATGCCTGAAATCGTTTATGGGGAAGGAAAAACCGCTGATCAAATCATCGGGATCGTCGAAGCCATGCTAGGAGAACAAAACAACATCCTAGTCACAAGAGTCGACGGGAAAAAAGCTGCGGCTGTTAGAACGAAACTCCCCCACCTGCACTACGATACGGCTTCAGAAATCTTGCTGTGGGAAAGAAATCCACAAATGAAGACACAAGGAAAGATTGCCATAGTCACCGCAGGAACCTCCGATCTGAAGGTTGCTGAGGAAGCTGCGATTACAGCAGAAGCCTTCGGAAACAGCGTAGACAGAATCTATGACGTCGGTGTTGCAGGAATCCATCGCTTGTTTGCTCGCCTTGAACAAATCCGGGCGGCACAAGTGGTGATCGTGATTGCTGGAATGGAAGGAGCGCTGGCTTCCGTGGTTGGAGGACTGGTCAGTACGCCGATCATTGCAGTACCGACAAGTGTAGGCTACGGAACAGCCTTCAATGGCTTGGCTGCACTCCTCACGATGCTCAACAGCTGTGCCACAGGTATCACGGTCGTAAATATTGATAACGGCTTCGGTGCCGGATATGCGGCTAGTAAAATCAACCATTTAGCGGAGGCTGCGAAATGAAAACTCTCTATCTTGACCCCTTTTCAGGCGTCAGCGGAAATATGTTATTAGGGACCTTGTTTGACCTTGGGCTGGACGTTGAGGACTTCACCCACGAATTAGCCAAACTAAAGCTGACAGGATACCAATTATCACTGACCAAAACAACAAAATCAGCGATTGACGGGCATTTATTTGAAGTCGTGCTAAGCGACGAGTTCAAGGGGCATCACCCTGATGAAGGTGCGGAAATGATCCATCATCACGGAAGAAATCTTGCGGCCATCGAAGGACTTATCCATGCTTCAGAGCTGAGTGCGTCCATCAAACAGAGCGCCTGTGCCGTCTTCGAAGAGATCGCAGCAGCGGAAGCGCGTGTCCACGGAAAAACGATCAATGAGATCCATTTCCATGAAGTCGGTGCGATCGATTCGATCGTGGACGTCGTCGGCTTTTTTATTGGGTTAGAACTTTTACAAATCCAGCACGTCCTTTGCGGCACTCTTGTTGATGGAACTGGGACGATCACCGTGGCTCACGGCGTCATGCCCGTTCCAGTTCCCGCAGTCATGCAGATGCGGCTGAATAGCAATGTCCCTTTTCGTCAGCGAGAAGATGTCCTCACTGAGCTGGTTACACCAACTGGATTTGGACTGATCAAGCACACCGCAGAGACCTTCGGCACCCTCCCAGAAAATGTGATGATCGAAAAGATCGGATACGGGTTTGGAACGCGAGAGACCGGCAGCTTGAACGCCCTCAGAGGCTGTCTCTGTAATTCTTTACTGAGCAATCAGCAAGTCCCCCGCGAACAAGATCATGTGTTGTTGATCGAGACGAATTTAGATGATGCTACAGGACAGGAATTATCCGACGTGATGCAGCTCCTGCTTGAAAAAGGAGCAAAAGACGTTTGGACAGCACCCATTACCATGAAAAAAGGACGTCCTGCCTACAAGCTGAGTCTCTTAGCAGCCCCTGCCCAAAACGACGAAATGGTCAAAATCTTATTTGAAACGACTTCTTCGATCGGCATTAGGCAACAACTGCTAGACAGAAAAATCATGCAACGAACTGTTCGTTTAGAAAAAACAGCTCTTGGCGACGTTCATGTTAAACACTTGTCTTATCAGGGTTTTTCAAAGATTTCCTTTGAACATGACGAGCTTCTCGCCTTAGCCAAAGAAAAAAGGTGCACGATCACTGAGGTAAAAAATCAATTAATGGAACAACTTCAAAAGAACGAATAAAGAAAGAAGCCTTCAAATGACCTTATTAAAAGAAAAAGAAAAAAAGCTGCAAGCAATTTTATCCCATTATCAAAAAGTCGTCGTTAGTTTTTCCGGCGGGATCGACTCGACACTCGCATTAAAGGAATCTCTCGACACACTAGGCAAAGAAAATGTTCTCGCTGTCGTTGCCGACTCTGAATTTTTTGCGGACGATGAATACGAAGAAGCCCTTCAATTAGCCGAAGAAATGGGTGCGCGGGTGATGGGGGTGCAACTAGATTATTTAGCAGATGAGCATATCAAAAACAACCAGCCGGATTCGTGGTATTACATGAAAAAAATCTTCTATACCAAGCTGACAGAAATCGCCGAAGAATTTGGGGCAAATGCTGTAGTTGACGGCATCATCATGGATGACGGCGCAGATTTCCGACCAGGTCTTCGCGCGAGGAATGAAGCAGGAGCGGTCTCCATTTTGCAGCAAGCGACCCTTTACAAAGACGAAGTCCGCCAGCTCGCACAACTCTTAGGCTTGAAAAACTGGAACAAGGCCCCCTCATGTTCAGTTTCCTCACGCTTTCCCTACAATACAAAATTGACGAGCAAAAAGCTGCGGCAAGTCTTAGCTGCTGAAAAATATTTAAAGGAACTAGGATTTCCTACGGTACGAGTCCGTGTCCATAAAAAATTGGCCCGCATCGAAGTCCCTGAAGAAGCTATCGCGCAAGTGGTGGCTCAACGCGCCGCGATCACTAAAAAATTAAGCGAACTAGGCTACGACTATATTTCAGTCGATCTTGACGGTTTTATCAGCGGTCGAATGAATCAGACACTTTCAGAAGAAGAAAAATCAACCATATTAGCGGGGTAGAAAAAAATGCATGACTCATTATTTATACGTTCCCTCACCGAACTGATGGGCACAGCCATTATGGTCGCTTTGGGAAATGGTTCGGTAGCAAATGTTGAACTACGTGGAACAAAAGGCTTTCAAGGCGGCTGGATCTTGATTGGTTTTGGGTACGGGATCGGTGTGATGATCCCTGCCCTCATGTTCGCTGCCATATCTGGCGCCCAGATCAATCCAGCCATGACCATCGCCTTAGCCGTCAGCGGCAGCTTTCCTTGGAAAGACGTACTGCCCTACGTTCTTGCGCAAGTCCTCGGTGCAATTTTAGGACAGTTGCTCGTCGTCTTCGCCTATAAGCCTTATTATGATCAGACTGAAAATTCCGAAGCGATTTTAGCGACCTTCGCAACGATCGATGCCGCAAACAGTAAATTAAACGGATTTATCAATGAATACATCGGCACTTTTTTATTAGTATTCGGCGCACTATTCATCACGGCTGACACGATCGACCCCCGTGCCGACTTTCTTGGCTTAGGGTTCTTGGTCATGTGTTTAGTCATCTCTTTCGGCGGGCCTACTGGACCCGCACTAAATCCCGCTAGAGATATAGGACCCAGACTTTTGCACGCCTTGTGGCCTTTTAAATTTAAAGGAAGCTCTCAATTCAACTATAGCTGGGTCCCAGTCCTTGCGCCCATTTGCGGTGCCATCACTGCTACGATGCTGTACAAACTCATCGTCAACTAAAGGCCGTTCAGCCGGCACCTGTCGCTGGACTGCTTTTCCTGAAAGGAGATACTCATGAAAAAACAGATAGGGATCGCTTCTGCTCCTTATTACTTAGCCATTTTAGCCCTGCATCTTTGTACGTTCTCATGGCTATGGGTGATCGCAAGACAAAGACCCTCTCTGATCGGTTTAGGACTTGTCGCCTATACATTGGGCCTGAGGCACGCATTTGATGCCGATCATATTGCCGCGATCGATAATACCGTCAGAAAATTAATCCATCAGAAACAAAAATCCTGCGGCGTAGGTTTCTACTTTTCCTTGGGACACTCAAGCGTGGTGCTCCTCATTATTTTTTTAGTTAATCTATCTGCTGATTTTTTTAAAGAGCATTTATCTTTCTTAAAAGTATTGGGCGGAACAGCAGGGGGCATCATCTCTGGAACATTCTTACTCTTTCTAGCTATCAATAACTTGATCATTCTTATCCATCTGATAACTATCCGTAAGAAAAAAACAGACGAACAACTCGAACACGAAAACGTGGAAAATCTCTTAAATTCAAGAGGAATACTGGCAAAAATTTTGACGCCCTTTTTACATATGGTCACGAAAGCCTGGCATATGTACCCCATCGGTTTCCTATTCGGCTTAGGCTTTGATACCGCTACGGAGATCGGTCTGATTTCTCTTTCTGCCGAAAACAATCACACACTGATAGGCTGGAACAGCATGGTCTTTCCGTTATTGTTCGCAGCAGGGATGTCTCTCATGGATACCAGTGATTCCGTCATGATGTCCGGCGCATACAATTGGGCCTTTGCCATGCCCGAACGTAAAATGAACTACAATCTGATCGTCACCTCTGTCTCAATCATCGTGGCCTTTACGATCGGAGCAGTCGAATTGGCGCAAGTCGGAATCAGCACCCTAGGACCCCTCAACAACTTTGGGCTCTGGATCTCAACGATCGATTTTAATAAAGCCGGAATCTACATGATCCTTCTGTTCGCTGCCCTCTGGCTCGGCTCCTACTTTGTGTGGCAAGTCAGAAAAGCGAACGCGTGATGAATTGAAAAGTATTCATTAAACAAACAGAACTTCCCTTCAAGCTAAGCCTTAGTCATTGGACTACGCCTAGCTTGAAGGGAAGTTCTTATCTATTTTTAAAACACCGTTCCTTGAGCAACGGTTACCCGCGACCCAATCTGAATTTTCTGCTATTTCAATATATCGATCAATTCTTTTTTCGCGGCTGCTGAAGCGGGCAAGTAGCTGAAGCATACGCCGATCACCACGGAGGTCCCAATCGAGATCAGCACGGTCATCATGTCTGGCCGCACAGAAAACGGCAAGGCAAAGGACGCTGCGAAAGCAATCAAAATACCAAGAATATACCCAATCACTCCGCCGCTCACTGTCAGAACGATCCCTTCAAATAGAAATTGGCGCTTGATCGACTTCGCATTCGCACCAAGTGCACGTCGAATACCGATTTCCTTGGTCCGCTCAGAAACAGAGATGTACATCATATTCATGACGCCCACGCCGGCAATAAATAGCGAGATTGCTGCGACTGCACTGATGAAAAGAGTCATTTGATCCAGCATAGATCCCAACTGCTTGATTTCAGAAGTCGGATCATAGGCTTGATACTCCCCCTGCGCCCGACTTTCTCCGTTCATGTTCAACTGCTTTAAGACTTTCGTCATCGCTGTATCCTGATTGACCCCTGTATTAAATTTAAGGGCCAATACGGAATGGTCGTCTTTTTTTCCTAAATAATGCGTATAGGTTTTTTTCGGAAAATAAGCAAGCGGTTCATAATTTTGCGGCCCGATCTCTCCAGAAGTATTCGCCGAAACACCCACAACGGTAAAGACTTGCCCCTTTAACTCGAACCCGTTATTTAACGCGGCCTCCTTCGACCCAAATACTTGCTTTGCGACCGCCTCATCAAGAACGACCACCTTATTTAGCCCATCGCTGTCCGCGGCGTTCAATTGGCGACCAATTAAAAGAGACACGGCGGTTTCTTTCGCCGGATGGACTGTCATCGTTAATTTTGTATTTTTATCATAAAAATCAACGGTAGGATTCCCGTCCTTCTTCATCGCTTTGTAATAAGAAACCTCCTTCACTTCTGGAAGGTTGGCGACCATATTTTTATCGGTCTGCGAGATCCCGCTATCTTCACTGACTAGATTATCAAAGTCGTTGTACTTGATGTTGACGTACTTCGTTTGTCCAGTTTCATCCGCGCCCGTCGTCTCAGATAAAATATTTCGTTTAAACCCATTTCCTAAAGCCACGATCGTAATCACGGCGGCAATTCCTATAATAATACCCACCATCGTTAAAAAACTGCGGCGTTTGTTCTTGAAGATCGAACGAAAGGCAGTCCGCCAGAGAATGTATTTTCTCATGATTGCAGCACCTCCTCGATCATCTTTCCATCTCGGATTTTCAATAAGCGGTCACAGTAGGCGACTGTCTCTGGATCATGCGTCACCAAGATGATCGTCACCCCTTCCTCATTCAACTGCTTGAACAATTGCATGATGTCCTCTGTTGTATGGGTGTCTAGCGCCCCCGTAGGTTCATCCGCAATAATAAAGTTGGGACGATTGATCAATGCTCGGGCGATCGCCACACGCTGCTGCTGCCCACCGGATAACTGCTTCGGCAATTGATCTAACTTGTCTGCTAATCCGACCCTAGCCAACGCATGCTTTACTTTCTTCTGCGTCTCATTGTGTTTCGCACCGCTGTACAAAAGAGGCAATTCAACATTTTCCGCAACCGTTAAATTCTCGATCAAACTAAAATTTTGAAAAACGAAGCCAACAGAACGATTCCGTATCTCAGACAATTCATCGTCTTTGAAATGCGTGATCTCCCGACCATTAAACAAATACTCCCCTTCAAACTGTCGATCGATGAACCCCAGCAAATTGATCAACGTGGATTTTCCTGAGCCAGAAGGCCCCATAATAGCCACAAATTCTCCAGCTTCGATTGAAAAATTAATGTCGTCTAAAACAGGCACTCTTGTTTCCCCTGTTTCATAATACTTATAGATATGTGCCAAGCTAATCATTGGCACTCACCTGAACTTCTGATCCGTCCTTCAACGCGTCATCTGGATTTTCAATGATTTGATCCTTGTCCTTCAATCCTTTTTGAATGATCGTGCGCCCATTGACAGCCAACGTTTGAACGACCGTTTTCTTCGCTTTTCCATCCTCATACTTATAGACATATTGTTCATTTCCTGTTTTCTTAAGTGCAGACGACGGTAATAGAAGCTGTTTTTGCTGCAACGTGATCAATGTCGATAAATCATCCGTCCAAGGGAAATTCCCCTCCACAGTAAATGCATAAGAGGCAACATTGCTGTTGTCCCCGCTCGTCGGTATAGCACTCGCAGCAATCGATTTAATCGTTCCCTCCACTTTTTTGTCATTGCCCACCGTCGTGACCTGAACGGTTTGCCCCGGCACCAATTTGTCTAGATCGTATTCCGTGACGGTACCTTTGACTTGCTTTTCTTTGCTGGAAACTGCGACTACTGGAACCTCTGGAGAGCCCTTTCCCTTTTCATCCACAGACGCCACGCCCGCAATTTCAGCACTCACCGTCGCTGACGCTTGCTTTTGCTGCCCAGCAAGCACATCTTTAGCAGATTGGACTTCCTCATAAGCCCCCTGCACCGCAAAACGAGACTGACTCAACTGGTCATTGGCCGTCTGCAATTCCCCTTGCTGCTGCTTTAATTGTTCATTCAAAGCAGCCTTTTCTTCCTCATCTTTCGCACGAGCCAGCTTCTGCTGCGTCTCACCAATTTGATTCGATAGCGTTTTCACTTGTCTTTCCCCAGCAGCAACAGTCGCTTCAGCCTGAGACGCATCAAGAGAACTCTTATTCACCGCATGCTGCTGCGTGATCGTTTCATTTTGAGCCGTATCATTCTGATACTCGATCAAAGGCGTGCCCACCGCCACTTCTTGCCCATTGCTTACAGGAACATTTTTGATCGTTCCTTTATTCGCATCTAAAAAATAAAGCTGACGCTTCAACGGTTCCACTTTCCCCTTCAACTGCAAAGGATCTGCTGTTTTTACTGTATACACCTGATACGAAGCTGCATCCTTTTTACCACCGAATGCAAAAAAAGCACCCCCTGCTATAACCAAACCAGTGACGCCAGCAATAATGATCTTTGTCTTCTTCTTCATGTCCATCCCCCAAATTAATCGTTCTATCCTCAGTTTATAGGGGGACGCCCCTCTCCAACATCGAATCCTCTTTCTTTAAACGAACAAAAAAGTAATATTGAAGAACACGTTTATTTCCATACAAAAAAACACTTTCCAAAAATGGAAAGTGTTTTGATCTTCTGTATAAACGGATTAACGTTTTGAGAACTGTGAAGCTTTACGGGCTTTCTTAAGACCTGGTTTTTTACGTTCAACCATACGTGAATCACGAGTAAGCAATCCAGCGCGTTTTAGTGGTGCACGGAAATCAGGATCTACTTCTAATAAAGCACGTGAGATACCGTGACGGATAGCGCCGGCTTGACCTGCGTAGCCCCCACCATCAACGTTTACAAATACATCGTATGAACCAGCAGTTTCAGTAACACCAAATGGTTGGTTGATTACTAAACGTAGGTCAGCATGTGGGATATATTCTGCAACGTCTTTTTTATTTACAGTAATTTTACCAGTTCCTGGTACTAAACGTACGCGAGCAACTGCATTTTTACGACGGCCTGTGCCGTTATATTGAACTTGTGCCAATGAATTTCCCTCCTATTTAAATTAAGTTTGTGATGTCTAATACTTCTGGTTGTTGTGCTGCATGTGGATGCTCTGCTCCACCGTATACGTGAAGTTTCATGCCTTGAGCGCGGCCTAAAGTGTTTTTAGGGAGCATACCTTTAACAGAAGTTTCGACCAAACGGCGAGAATTTTTAGCACGCAATTCGCCTGCTGAGATTGATTTCAATCCACCAGGGAAGTTTGAGTGACGGTAGTAAATCTTGTCAGTTGCTTTCTTACCTGTTAATTTGATTTGATCTGCATTAATTACAATTACAAAATCACCAGTGTCAATATGTGGTGTGAATGTTGGTTTATTTTTTCCGCGTAGTACAGATGCAACAACTGTTGAAAGACGTCCTAAAGGAACATCAGTTGCGTCTACTACGTACCATTTGCGATCTACTTCGCCTGGCTTAGCCATATATGTTGTACGCACGTTTTTTTCCTCCAATTTCAATTTCGAATGTTTGACAAACACTTGAGTTTCCGGGGCTCTTGTGGGGCAAACAATACCATTTACCATAATACTTGCAAAGCCTTGTCATGTCAATGTTTTTCTCCTTGAAAACGCAAAATAGTTTCATTTCTTTATGTTTCTTCTACTATACAGTTTCTTTCGATATATACAGGTAATAATGAATAAAGAAACGAAATATCAAAATATTTTTGCATAAATATTTAAAAAGTGCTTGCTTTTTGTATTTTACGATGCTAATATGGCTTCAACACATTAATTAGAATTTAATGAAAAAGCGATAAGGGAGCAATGCAGGATGAAACAAAAAGTGATTTTAGCCTATTCAGGTGGTTTAGATACGTCTGTCTCTATCAAATGGCTCGTTGACGAAGGATATGATGTGATTGCGTGCTGTTTAGACATCGGCGAAGGCCGCGACACGGAGTTTATTAAGAATAAAGCGTTACAGGTCGGAGCAACTGAATCTTATGCCATTGATGCTCGTGAGGAGTTCTCACAGGATTTCGTTTTGATCGCCTTGCAAGGAAACACCTACTATGAGAATTCTTACCCATTGGTTTCTGCATTGTCTCGCCCGCTGATCTCGAAGAAATTGGTTGAGTTGGCTCATGATACTGGAGCAACGACCATCGCTCATGGCTGTACAGGAAAAGGAAACGACCAAGTCCGTTTTGAAGTTTCCATCGCCGCACTTGATCCGAACTTGAAGATCATCGCGCCGGTCCGTGAGTGGAAATGGTCCCGTGAAGAAGAGATCAATTATGCCGCTGAAAAAGGGGTACCGATCCCTGCTGATTTGGACAATCCTTATTCGATCGACCAAAACTTATGGGGACGTGCCTGCGAATGCGGCATCTTAGAAGATCCATGGGCCACACCGCCCGCGGGTGCTTACGCTATTACTGCTGAATTAGAAGATACGCCTGATAAACCGACGATCGTTGAGATCACTTTTGAAAAAGGCGTACCGACAGCTTTAGATGGAGAAGAACTTTCTTTAGCTTCATTAATTATGAAATTGAACACACTCGCTGGTGTCCATGGCATCGGCCGAATCGACCATATCGAAAACCGTTTAGTGGGAATCAAATCTCGTGAAGTGTATGAATGTCCAGGTGCAGAGGTGTTGATGAAGGCTCATAAAGAACTGGAAGATTTGACTTTTGTCCGTGAAATGGCGCACTTCAAACCCGTGATCGAACAGCAATTATGCCAAATGATCTATGATGGCCTCTGGTTCAATCCAACGATGGATGCCTTGATCGCCTTCTTAAAGCAATCACAAGAAGTGGTAAATGGCGTATTGCGTGTGAAACTATTCAAGGGCAATGTGATCGTTGAAGGACGGAAGTCTGACAACAGCTTATACAACGAAAACTTGGCGACGTATACTTCAGCCGACACCTTCGATCAAGATGCAGCGATCGGCTTCATTAAACTCTGGGGCTTGCCAACAAAGGTGAACGCAGAAGTACAAGCGGAAAGCAAACAAACAACTGTCTAGTCGCAAGAACGGCTAGACAGCTATGAAAGTGCAAGAGAAACCAGATGTGAGGCGGCTTTTACTTGCCGGTAAATAAAGCCGTCCGGTTTCACATCTTGCCATTGCTCTTAGGAGAGTTTCTTTTCCTGTCAGGAAATAAGGAAACCAGCAATGTTTTCATCCTGAGGTGTCTGAAAAGATGCCTCCTCCCTAAAGAACACGTTTTACGAACACGTGCTGCTTTTTGCGCGATGATTATTCTGTCTAACATCAGGTTTAGCAGTCATCGGATAGCCACTTGCGCAAAAAGCCCGTTCGTAAAGCTGGATAGTAAAAAAAGACCGTCTATGCGGTCTTTTTTGTTAAAAATTCGCAGATAAAAGTGAGGATAAACCAATGGCAAAATTATGGGGTGGACGCTTTGATGGAAAAAACGAAGCATGGATCGACGCATTTGGCGCTTCGATTCCCTTCGATCAGCAATTAGCGTCACAAGATATCACCGGCAGCTTAGCCCATGTCAACATGCTTGGCGAAACAGGCATTATTACGAAAGAAGAAGCGCAGCAAATTTCCGCTGGATTGCACATCTTAGCAGAAAAAGCCTTACAGGATGACCTTCATTTTACGATTGAAAATGAAGACATTCATTTAAACTTGGAAAAAATGCTTCACGACGAGATCGGACCTGTCGCCGGCAAACTCCACACTGCCCGCAGCCGAAACGATCAAGTCGCCACCGATATGCATTTATACTTAAAGGAACATTTACAGGCGATCATTGAAAAAGTGCATCATTTCAGAGCTGTCCTAGTCAATAAAGCCGAAGAGCAGATTGATACGATCATGCCGGGTTATACCCATTTGCAGCATGCACAGCCGATTTCTTTCGGTCATCATTTAATGGCGTATTACGGCATGCTTACCCGCGATCAGGCACGACTGGAAGAAAGTATGAAGCGTGTGGATATTTCCCCCTTAGGATGCGCGGCCTTAGCAGGAACGACCTTCCCGATCGACCGTCAAATGACCGCAGATGAACTTGGGTTTAGTGATCTATATCGAAACAGTCTTGACGGTGTCAGTGATCGTGACTTCATTCTTGAATTTTTGAGCAACAGCTCGATCTTGATGATGCATCTTTCACGTTTTTGTGAAGAGATCATTCTTTGGTGCAGCCATGAATTTAAGTTTGTCGAACTGACAGACACCTTCTCGACAGGCAGCTCGATCATGCCGCAAAAGAAAAATCCTGACATGGCCGAATTGATCCGGGGAAAATCTGGACGAGTGTTTGGTGATTTGATCGGCTTATTAACCGTGATGAAGGGATTGCCACTGGCGTATAACAAAGATCTGCAGGAAGACAAGGAAGGCATGTTCGATACCGTCCACACGTTAGCAACAAGCCTAGATATCATGGCGGGTATGATCGACACGATGAAGGTGCACACGCAAACCATGCACGATGCCACAGAAAAAGATTTTTCCAACGCAACGGAATTAGCCGACTATTTGGCAACAAAAGGTGTTCCCTTCCGTCAAGCCCATGAAATCGTTGGGAAGCTGGTCTTAGCTTGTACACAAAAAGGCATCTACTTACAAGATGTCCCATTGGAAGACTATCAAGCCATCAACGCTGTGATCGAAGACGACATCTATGACACGCTGTCCTCCAAAACAGCAGTGACTCGTCGTCATTCCTTCGGCGGTACGGGCTTTGATCAAGTCAAAAAACAAATTGCATTCGCCAAAACAGAGCTATAAGAAAAAACGACTATCCGAGTGGGATAGTCGTTTTCTTATACATTGGTATAAATAGATGTCGCGGTTTCTTTTAATACCGCATTTAATTCTTCAATATTTTTTCTCCCTTGCTCAGACAGCCAGGTGATAGCTTGCTCGTCCCCTTCTTCTACAAAAGGCGCGACACCATTGGCCCAAGTTGCCCGGCCGCATAAAACGCCGTTAAAGGTTGAGCCGGACTGCTTCGCAAAGCGCAACGTTTCCTGGAACAATTCTGCACTCACTCCTGCACTTAAAAAGATGAATGGCAATTCTGTCGCGTCCGATTGTTCTTTGAAATAGGCTGCTGCTTCGGAGCGACTGTAGCAGACCTCTTGTCCGTATCCCTCAACATAGTTCATCGTTACGGGTACTTCCACTTTTAACACATCGACTTGATAACGCCCTTGCGAAAATTCCCGCATCGCCTCGATGACTTTCCGCGGCTTCATTTTCGCATATTCCACCGATGTCGTGTCTGTGATCGTCGCGTCATAGGAAACGATCTCTAAGAAAAACGGTAGATCCTCTGCTGTACATTCTGAACCGATCCGTTCCATGTACGCGCGCTTTTGCTCATTGATTTCTTCCGGTTCATCCACATCATAATAAAGCAGGAATTTGCACGCATCGGCACCAGACTCCTTCAGGCGTTTGACAGACCAAACATTTAGCACATCTGGCAATCGTCCTGGCGTGGTCGCATCATAGCCTGTTTTTTCATAAGCAAGCAACAAGCCGCAAGTCTGCTCACGCGCTTGGGCTGCGGGCAAGCCATATTCTGGGTCTAATAAGATCGCGGAGGCATAGGGTGTTAATTGCTGAGAGACCAGTTCCTTAAATTTAATGACATCCTCTGTCGTCGCTTCTTTATACTTGCCGATCATTTTTTTCAAGGCCCCTCGTTGGTCGATCGCCAACGCCCCGATGATCCCCTCTTCATTCGTTAATTGGTCTAAATACTTCTTTTTCCCTGTACTCATTGTCTTCATTTACGATCTCCTATGTTTTCATTTAATAATGTCACGATATCTTTTTCCGTTTGTGCTGCGTTTAATTGCTCCGTTACTTCCTTTCGCATCAATAACCGTGCAACCGCCGACAATAGTTTTAAGTGGGTCGTTCCAGCTTCCGAGTCTGGAATGAACAACGCAATGACAAAATTTATCAATTGGCCATCCATGCTGTGCCACTCGATCCCTTGTTCCAAGGTAACGATGAGGAGACTGGGTTCAACGATGGAGGCATCTTTGGCATGAGGAATCGCAAACCCGTCCATCATTCCTGTCGTGCCCTCGTTTTCTCGTTCAACCAGCTTTTGAAAAACTTGCTCTTCCTCAGTAGCTATCCCCAACTGAACAACCTGTTTTGCTAAAAACTCGAAAATTTCTTTTTGTGTCGCTAACGCTTGATCTAAAAAGACATTTTCTTCTCGAAGCATTTCCATCCTGACTTCCTCTCTATTCTGCGATCGCTGATTTATCTGCTTGTTCGGCGTTCGCTTTCTTTTCCTTTGCCGCGACACTGCTTTTTTGAATCAATCCTAGAATGACTCCGCCGACGATGGAACCAATTAAAATAGAAAGGACCCATTGGATTTTCCCCGTTACGACTGGCAGTACTAAGAAGCCGCCGTGTGGTGCTGGTACTTGGACACCGAACATATAGGTCAGTACCGCCGCAATAGAAGACCCTAGCATCATTGTTGGCAAGACCCGAATCGGATCTTTTGCAGCAAATGGAATCGCCCCTTCCGTAATATGCGTGGAGCCGAGAATGAAATTGACTAATCCCGCATTCCGATCATTCGTATCAAAATACTTGCCAAAAAAGAGCGTGGCAAATCCTGTGATCAGCGGCGGTGCAATACAGGCCGCAGAAACGCCAGCCATAAAGGTCGTGTTTCCCTGAGCCAACAAGGCTGTCCCTGTAACATAGGCTGCCTTGTTGATCGGCCCGCCCATATCAAAGGCACACATACAGCCGACGATCACTCCTAGAACCAATGGATTCGAATGTTCAAATCCAGCTAAGAAGCTCATCATTCCCTCGTTCACGGCTTTCATCGGGCCTGCCAATAAAGACATGACGATACCAATGACAGCTACTCCGATCACTGGATACAGGAAGATTGCTTTCAGCCCATCTAGCTGTTTCGGTAGAACATCCAAAACTTTTTGCAGCAGTAAAATGAAATAGCCTGCTAAGAAACCAGCCAAGATCCCGCCTAAGAATCCAGTCCCGCCATTCATCGCAACGATACCGCCGACAAAACCGACCACTAATCCTGGACGTTTAGCGATGCCTTCAGCGATATACGCGGCCAACACAGGAACCATCATTCCCATCGCCGCATCACCGACACTTTTCAGCATTGCCGCCGTCGCGTTGTACTGTGCATTGTCTGGATCAAACGAATAAATTCCCCAAACAGCAAAAGATATCGCGATCAACACACCGCCAGCAACGACGAAAGGCAGCATATGGGATACCCCATTCATCAAGTTCTTATATATGCTGCGCCCAAAGCTGGTCTTATTTCCCGTTTCCTGCTCCAATGCATCCACAGCCTGATTCTCAGCAGAAAGAACACCTTTTCCAGCCAAGGCGTCATCGATCAAACGTTCCGCGTCTTTGATGCCGGTGCTGACAGAGACATCAATGATTCGCTTCCCCGCAAATCTTTCTGGATGCACGTCTTTATCCGCTGCGATAATGACTGCCTCAGCCTGCTTGATTTCCTCTGGAGTCAACTCATTTTCGACACCAATCTGTCCATGTGTCTCAACCTTGATCGTGATTCCTTTCTTTTTAGCGGCTTGTTCCAAAGCTTCTTGAGCCATATAGGTGTGAGCAATGCCTGTCGGACAACCAGTTGCTGCAATTAATTGATAATTTCCCATGTTTGTAACTCCTCTTCTTTGATTTCAATTTGTTTGCTTAATTCTTCCACATCTAAAAAATCGGTCAATCCCTTGCGAAACGCTGTGGAGCTTCCAGCAGCCAGACTTTTTCTTAATGTTTCTTCTAACGGCTGCTCCGATAAATACCCCGCCAAAAACGTTCCTAATAATGTATCGCCGGCACAAGCAGTATTCACGACTTTCCCCTTGGGCGAATTGCCTCGAAGGATTTTTTCTTGTGTAAAGAAAATGGCTCCTTTTTCACCAAGAGACAGCAGTACATTTTGTGCCCCTGCTTCCAATAATTGCTGCCCATAAAATAAATAAGCTTCTTCAGTATCGATCACTTGTCCAAACCAATCAGACAATTCCTCCTCATTGGGCTTCAGTAAAAAGGGATGGTACGGCAGACAATCCATGATCTCGTGATAACTGCTATCAATAATTAAGTGAACGCCTCGCTCCTGGCAGATACGACTGATCTCCACTAAAATCCCAGGCTCCACGCCTTTTGGCAAACTCCCCGAAAAGCAAAGGTAATCGTCTGCTTTAAGACTTCTGATTTGAGTCAAAAATTCTTGGACTTTTTCAGGCGGGATCGCTGGCCCCTGATTGACTAATTTATACTCCTCCTCCGTTTGATTGACTTGCGTGAAGACATTGATGCGGGTCATGCCCGGAACCTCAATAAATGCTGTATTGATTGCTTTTTCCTGTAAATAGTCTTCTATATAATTCCCTGTAAATCCCGCACGAAACCCCAAAGCAGTAGTGGGCGTTCCCAACATGTTCAATATGAGGGACACATTCACCCCTTTGCCGTTCGCTTGTATGTCATCGTCTTTCGTTCGATTTACGGTAAAAGGAATCATGGTATCTGTTTCAATAAATAGATCAATCGCTAAATTCATAGTGCATGTATAAATAGACATGAATGATGACCTCCTTGACCTTATTATGAGGGATAAGACGTAGAAAAGGTTTTCACGATCAAGAGATTTCCATGAAAAGCTTTACATTTTTTCACGAAACGTGATACTTTTTAAGTAGCGTTACATGTGAAAGAAGGGTAAACGAAACCATGGACTCTAAATTGAGCAGTACTGAACACTATCTTTGGGACTTTGTTGAAAGTCATATTCTCGAGATCCCCAACTATTCCATCGTCAAACTGAGTGAACAAGCCAATGTTTCCACGGCCACGATCGTTCGCACGATGAAAAAGAAAGGCTATGAAGGATTCACCGCCTTTAAGCATCATTTAAAGGAGCAGGAAAATAAAAACATCAATTTTTCTTCTTTAGATAAGGTAGACAAAGGCATTCGACAAGCGATCCTCAAAAATGAACAAGAAGTGGTTCGTACCATTAACATGATGAAAATCGGAAATATTGAGGACGCCATCCAAAAAATCAAATTTGCGGAACGGGTCATTATTTTTGCCAGAGGGTTCTCAGAAATGATCGGACAGGAAATGATGGTAAAATTTCAACTGACCGGAAAAAATTGTCAGATGCACACAGATCCAGAGATCATCAAAAATATCAGCCGAAAATTAACGAAACGAGACATTGTCCTGTTCATTTCCTTGAACGGGGAGACGAAGGAGCTCGTAATTGCGGCTAAAAATTGTTACGATGCGGAGATCGGCACGATCTTACTAACGGCAAGCAACACGTCCAGTCTAATGAACTATTGTGAAATTCCTTTAGTTGGCTTCAAATCCGAAGGTTCCTACTTCCCCGATTATGAAGTTCGTTCAAGATTGCCGCTGCAAATCATCGCACGTATTTTACTCGATTCCTATGCGCTGCGCGTCACTGATAATTGAACTACGTACAGAACTCAGTCAAAGGAGTGAATCAATGAATCAAAAATTAAAAGAGAATATTTCTGAATCCTTATCCTCTGTCCTCCCGATCACAGTGATCGTTCTATTCGTAAGCGTCCTTTTAGTCCCGATGGAAATCGGGACATTCGCGATGTTTTTAATGGGGGCTGTCATGCTGATCATCGGCATGGGATTCTTTCAGCTAGGTGCTGAAATCGCCATGACACCCCTCGGAGAAGGGATGGGGGTCCAATTATCCAAAAGTAAAAAAATCGGCATCCTAGCAGTGAGTGTGTTTATTATCGGCGCTGTTATTACGATCGCCGAACCTGACCTGCAAGTGCTGGCGGATCAAATGCCCGCCATTCCCAGCGATTTATTAGTGTGGACCGTCGCCATCGGGGTCGGGCTTTGTCTAACGATCGCTGTCTTACGGATTTTATTTAAAATCAATTTATCCTTGATACTAATGATTTTGTACGTTGTCGTGATTTTGCTTTCCTTCTTAACCCCAAATGATTTCGTTCCCGTAGCCTTTGATTCCGGCGGGGCAACGACTGGTCCCATTACTGTCCCTTTCATTCTGGCATTAGGCGTTGGTCTGGCTTCTGTTCGTAGTGACAAAAATGCTTCCGAAGACAGCTTCGGACTCGTCGCTATCTCCAGTATCGGACCTATTCTGGCAGTATTGCTGCTAGGGATCTTTTTCCGACCTACCGATGCCTCTTACTCGCCTATTGAATTTTTGAACGTCACCACAACACAAGACGTCATGCGTGAATTTATGTGGGAACTGCCCCATTACGCAAAAGAAGTCTTCATTTCCATCCTCCCTATCGCTCTTTTATTTTTTATTTTTCAATTAATCAGCCGACGCTACCATCATCGACAATACCTGCGAATGATCGTCGGACTCATCTATACCTATATTGGCTTGGTCCTTTTTCTAACGGGCGTGAGTATCGGCTTCGCACCTGTTGGCAGTCTGCTGGGCAGCGAATTAGCGACAAGCCCATTCAAATGGCTGCTGATCCCGATCGGCATGCTGATCGGCTACTTTATCGTAAAAGCAGAACCGGCGATCCAAGTTTTGAACCATCAAGTCGATAATGTCACAGGCGGGGCCATTTCCGCGACTGCTATGAATGCCAGCCTTTCGATCGGTGTCGCCATCAGTGTCGGATTGGCAATGTTGCGGGCATTGACTGGACTCAGTATTTACTGGATCATCATTCCCGGGTACATCATCGCCTTACTTCTCTCCAGATTCGTTCCGAAACTATTTATCGGGATCGCCTTTGACTCTGGCGGTGTCGCCAGCGGCCCCATGACCAGCACCTTTCTCCTGCCTCTTTGTATAGGGGTCAGCGAATCCCTTGGCGGAAATATCATGGCGGATGCCTTTGGGGTCGTAGCCCTTGTCGCATTGACGCCTTTGATCGCGGTGCAGATCATGGGTCTCGTTTATAAATGGAAGGACGCACGCGCGACAGGAAATGCCGCGTTATCTGTAGAAGAACTAAATGAAATTGAAGAATGGGAGGACTCCGAGGATGACACAGAATAAACCTGCGATCCGAATGCTGGTCTTGATTATCGGCCACAAGGATACAAAAAAGGCGCATGCGATCTTTGATGCCCACAATGCCCCCGTCCAATATCTCTGTATTGGTGAAGGAACAGCAACAAGCGAAGTCATGGATGTTTTAGGCTTAGGAATCTCTGAAAAAGTTATTCTCTTTTGTCCTGTTTTAAAACTTCAAGTACCGGAGCTGTTCCGCGCACTCGCTGAAGGGCTGTGTTTGCATAAACCCAATCGAGGGTGCGCATTCACATTTCCTATCTCAGGAGCAAGTTCATATATCAAGAAAATTTTGGCCTCTGAACTGCCAAAAACGAGTCAGAAGGAACATGAAGGAGAGGAAAGACAAATGATTCATGAAGCAAAGCATTGTTTACTGATGGTCACTATCAATCAAGGATTTAGCGAAGAGGTCATGATCGCGGCCACTGCGGCTGGTGCTGCTGGCGGAACCGTTGTCCATGCCCGCCGACTGGATTCTCAAGAAACACTAAAAAAATGGGGCATCAGTGTTCAGCCAGAAAAAGAAATGGTGTATATCTTAGTCGAACAAGAAAAGAAATTGGCGATCATGAAAGCCATCAGTGAACAGTGCGGACTGCTCAGTGAGGCGCAAGGAATCTTAATGTCTATTCCTGTAGATGGTGTGATCGGACTAAACATAGATACACCCTCTTCATAAAAAAAAGAGGCACCTATCGAATTCACGATAGGTGCCTCTTTCCATTTTTAAATAGACTTACGCATCAATTTCTGGTGCTTTTCCTAAATGTGCTTGGATCATCCAAATACGTTTTTCAGTCGCTGTTTTGAATTCGATGAAGATATCTTGTGTTGGATCATCGCCTTCTTCACCAGTAACTTCAATTCCTTTTTGGTAAAGATCTGCTAAATAACGGTAGCCTTCAACAAGTGTTGACAAGCGTTCTTCCATCGTACGATCCCAACGTCCTACTTCATCAGGAATCTTTGTTTGGTCAGCCATTTCACGCAATGTTGAAAATGGTGAGCCGTCTAATGTGATCAAGCGTTCTGAGATTTCATCCAATTGATCATTCACATCATCCATAAAATCATCCATCATTGGGTGTAATGTCAAGAAACCAGGACCACGCATATACCAATGTGTTTGGTGAATGACCATGGACATTTGACTCAAGTCTGCAACTAGTTGGTTCAGTACTTCTTTTGTTTTTTCGAATTTCATTCCTTTATACCTCCTAATTTTTGCTCCAATAAAAGCATAATACAATTATGGCAAAAGCACAAAGGAAATGCTGTAAAATTGATTTTTTTTCGTACTTTATTTGAGAAGGAAGGTGAAAAAAATCATACACTTTATTTTTGGCACAATCATTGGCTCCTTTTTAGCTGTCGTTTGCTCCCGCATCCCAAAAGGAGAATCCCTGCTTTCCCCACCGTCACATTGCGAACACTGCGGACACACACTTAGACCAGTGGAACTGGTCCCGCTGGTCTCCGCCGTCTTTCTGCGCTTTCGTTGTACACAATGTCATCAGCCATTTCCTGCAAGGAGCTTTTGGATAGAACTCGGATGCGGCATTTTATTTGCGATCTTCTTGCCGAATTTTCAATGGGTCGCTCTCTGGCAACTCTTTTGGTTGCTAAGCACCTTGGTTTTAGCAGTGATCGACTGGGATTATTTGATTGTCGAGATGCGGATTTTTTATTGTACAGGGGGGCTGCTGCTGCTCAGCGGGGCATATCTATTTCATCTGAATTGGCTTCACCCGCTGATCATCGGGGCTCTGTTTTATCTTAGTCAAAAAATTCTCCCAAACAGCTTAGGTCTGGGAGATCTTTGGGTGATTGGTTTGTGGAGTTTCTTTTTGTCTGGCTACGAACTGCTGCAGATCTTATTCATTGCTTCATTCAGCGGCTTGGCCTTTTTCGCTCTGGAAGCCTTTCGAAAAAAGAAGCCAAAACAGCTTCCTTTTCTCCCCTTTTTGTTTATCGGGCTGCTATTCCTGCTGATCAAAAAGCATTAAGCCTCCCAATGCTGACGAATAAAGCCTTTGCGTCCTGACCCTTCACTATACGCATTGTAGTGCCCAGGATTTTTTTAATAAAAGTCTTGGTGATACTCTTCCGCTGGATAAAAGGGTTGTGCCGGTTCGATTGAAGTCACAATAGGTTCTTTGAAGCGTCCGCTAGCCTGTAATTGTTCCTTCGAAGCTTCGGCCGCTTCTTTTTGTTCCATGGATGCATAAAAAATGGCCGGACGATAAGAATCTCCGCGATCCGCAAATTGTCCAAAAGCGTCTGTCGGATCTGTTTGCTGCCAATAAATATCTACCAATTGCCGATACGAAATAACAGATGGATCAAATGTGATCTCGACTGCCTCTGTGTGACCTGTCGTACCGCTGCAAACTTCTTCGTACGTCGGATTCGGTACGTGCCCGCCTGTATATCCTGAAACCACGGCCTTGATGCCAGGCATTTGGTCGAATGGTTTCACCATACACCAAAAGCAGCCGCCGGCAAAAATTGCTTTTTCTTCTTTCATGAGAGAATCCCCCTTTTGACTTCATCATAACCAATTTGAGAGAAATTGAAACGAATCTGCTCAACCGATTTTTCCAAAATAAAAAAAATAGCGGCTGCCGAAATTTTGGCAGCCGCTATTTTCCTAATAATTGTCCTTATCAATTGGATACAGGATCTTTCCGTAGCCAGTATAATCGTAATGTGTTCCCGCGCTTATTTTGTCTACCTCGCTGTCATCAAAGAATAATTGATTGTCATCGTCTTCATCTAAGTTCGGTAATTTTTTCTTCGTTGGCAGTCCCAACTGTTTCTTCACGACGTTTTGTTCTTCCAATAAATTGTTCAATCCCAGGACTTGGAAGTAAATGTCGTTGATCATCTCACCTTGTCCCTCTACTTGTGTTTGCTTGATATTCTCAGCCGCTGGTGTATAGTCTTTTGCGACAGTCAGCATCTCGTTCCAAGTAAGGTCTGTCCGCACGTAATCTTCTACTGCACGTAAATATTTTTTATATTTTGTCACAGAATCAACGGAGAGGATTTTATGGACAAGCTTTGAAAGGATCTCCCGTTGTCGCGCTTGCCGGCCGACATCTCCTTTTGGATCTTCGTGGCGCATCCGCACATACTCTAATGCGTGCCGGCCATCTAAGATCTGCTCCCCTTTTTTCACATGCACCCCATCTAAGGTAAAGTCGATTTTATTGTCGACTTCGATCCCTCCAACGGCATCTACTAATGTTTTTAATCCCTTCATATTGATCTCAATATAGTGATCCACCGGGACATCCATCATTTTTTGGACAGATTCAATCGCCATTTTTGTTCCGCCCAACGAATACGCCGCATTCAATTTATCATAATAGGTATCCCCTTTGGCAACGTAATTGTTCTCATCGCCTTTATACCCAACGATCTGCGTATAAATGTCTCGATCTAGACTGGTCATCAAGGTTTGTTTTTCTTTCGGATTGATCGTGACCAACATCATCGAATCCGAACGCCCTTGGTATGTTCGTCCCTTGTCTCCCGTATCCGTCCCCATCAAGAGAATAGAAAAAGGCTCGCCGCTTTTTAAATCCACTGCGTCTGATCGCTTGCTCTTATAGTCAATTTTTTTTGTCATTTTAGTGATTGCCTGATCCACATCGTTATTTACTTTCAATAAATAGACAGTGGCGCCTCCGACAAATAGTACAATAATTCCAATGACAATCAAGATGATTTTCTTTGTTCTGCTCATGTAGCACCTCAAAAATTTTTACGTCTCCGTAGAGTTTCCGTCATTTTCTCACAAAAAGACCGTTGGCAATAGCATTTGCCTGATGCTCTAAACGAAATTTAATATCTGTTTAAAGTGACCGCTCTCATTTTGCCAGATACCTTCCTATAATAGCGCGAAAACAAAAAGACCACAAGATTCTTTTGAATCTTGTGGTCTTACATGTTAACTATACCTAGCTTCATAAACGAATTCGTGAAGCCTTTGGATTTAGTTTAATGGATTGTTCAAAGCGTCTTCCGCAGCCATTTGTGCTTCAATATCAGAGATACTGTAAACATTTTCGCTAGCTACAACGACTTCTTTTGGTTCCATGTTACGGTAAGTAGCCATACCTGTACCAGCAGGAATGATCTTACCGATGATAACATTTTCCTTCAATCCAAGTAACGGATCTTTCTTACCGCGAATCGCAGCATCCGTCAAGACACGTGTTGTTTCTTGGAAGGATGCAGCAGATAAGAAGCTGTTTGTTTCCAATGAAGCTTTCGTGATACCAAGCAAGACTGGACGAGATGTCGCAGGTGTGCCGCCAGCAACTAAGGTATTGTAGTTTTGATCTTTAAAGTCAGCAATATCCAGCAATGTACCTGGCAAGATATCTGTGTCACCTGGGTCCATTACGCGGACTTTACGCAACATTTGACGAACCATTACTTCAATATGCTTATCGCCGATTTCTACCCCTTGCATCCGGTAAACACGTTGTACTTCACGAAGCAAGTATGTTTCAACTGAGATCACATCGCGGACTTGCAGCAAGTGTTTCGGATCGATCGAACCTTCTGTCAATCGTGCACCACGGTGGATCATATCCCCTTCAACGACCTTCATACGAGAAGTATACGGAACAGTGTAGGTACGAGTATCGGTTTCACCTTTGACAGTAACTTCCTTCGTACGTGTCGCAGCATCTTCAGCGATCTCAACAACTTCACCCGTCACTTCAGTAATGACAGCTAGACCTTTAGGATTACGTGCTTCGAAGATTTCTTGGACACGAGGAAGACCTTGTGTGATATCATCTCCGGCAACCCCGCCGGTATGGAATGTACGCATGGTCAACTGAGTACCTGGTTCACCGATTGATTGCGCGGCGATCGTACCAACAGCTTCACCAACTTCAACGTCGTCACCAGTCGCCAAGTTGCGGCCGTAACAATGTTTACATACACCATGTTTGGTATTACATGTGAAGACGGAGCGAATCGTTAATTTCTCAACGCCAGCGTCAATTAGACGTCTCGCATCTGCTTCACTGATCAATGCATCTGCAGGCAATAGAACTTCGCCTGTTTCAGGATGTTTTACAGATTTTTGTGTATAACGTCCAACTAAGCGTTCTTCCAAGGATTCGATGATCTCGTTTCCTTCACGAATCGCAGAGATTTCAAGACCACGGTCAGTACCACAATCTTCTTCACGTACGATAACATCTTGGGCAACGTCAACCAAACGACGAGTCAAGTAACCTGAATCGGCTGTCTTCAAGGCAGTATCGGTCATCCCTTTACGCGCCCCGTGAGTCGAGATAAACATTTCCAAGACAGATAGACCTTCACGGAAGTTTGAGATGATCGGCAATTCCATGATTTGTCCATTCGGAGCGGCCATCAATCCACGCATACCAGCAAGCTGAGTAAAGTTGGAGATGTTACCACGGGCTCCAGAATCAGACATCATGAAGATTGGGTTCTTCGCATCTAAGGATTCCATTAGTCGTTGTTGGATTTCATCTTTGGCTGCATTCCAAACGGCAATAACACGTTCATACCGTTCATCATCCGTGATCAATCCACGACGGAATTGTTTCGTGATCGTGCCAACTTGTTTGTGGGCATTGTCGATGATTTCTTGTTTTTCAGCTAGCGCCATGATATCTGCGATACCAACAGTCATACCAGCATGTGTAGAATGTTTATATCCTAAGTCTTTCATACGGTCCAACATCATTGATGTATCAGTGACTTTGAAACGTTTGAAGACTTCAGCGATGATATTCCCAAGATTTTTCTTCTTGAATGGCAAGATGATTTCTTGTTGTTTGATCGCTGCAGGAATATCTGCACCTTTTTCGACAAAGTATTTGTCAGGTGTATATTGTGTCAAGTTGAAATCAGTCGGTTCGTTCAAGTAAGGGAACTCTTGCGGCATGATCTCGTTGAAAATGATTTTCCCAACGGTAGTGATCAGCATACGTTCCTTTTGTTCTTCTGTGAATGGTTTGTCGCCTAATGTATTAGGGTCAACAGCCACGCGTGAATGCAAGTGAACATAGCCATTGCGCCATGCTAAAACAGCTTCATTCATGTCACGGAAGATCATTCCTTCCCCTTCACGGCCTTCTTCTTCCATTGTTAGGTAATAGTTACCTAAGACCATATCTTGAGATGGTGTAACAACGGGTTTTCCGTCTTTAGGGTTCAAGATGTGAGTTGCAGCTAACATCAGCATACGAGCTTCTGCTTGCGCTTCTTCACCTAGAGGTAGATGGACAGCCATTTGGTCACCATCGAAATCGGCATTGTAGGCTTCACACACAAGTGGGTGAAGACGAATGGCACGACCTTCAACTAAGATCGGTTCAAACGCTTGGATACCTAATCTGTGCAATGTAGGTGCCCGGTTCAGTAAAACAGGGTGTTCTTTAATAACTTCTTCTAGAACGTCCCAAACAACGTCTTCTTGACGTTCGATTTTACGTTTCGCATTTTTGATATTTGAGGCAATTTCACGTTGGACTAATTCTTTCATTACGAAAGGTTTGAACAATTCGATCGCCATTTCTTTTGGCAGACCACATTGATACATTTTCAAGAACGGTCCAACAACGATAACGGAACGAGCAGAGTAGTCAACACGTTTACCCAGCAAGTTTTGACGGAAACGACCTTGTTTCCCTTTCAACATGTGAGACAAAGATTTCAATGGACGGTTACCTGGTCCAGTAACTGGGCGACCACGACGACCATTATCGATCAATGCATCCACGGCTTCTTGCAGCATCCGTTTTTCATTTTGAACGATGATGTTTGGTGCATTCAAGTCTAACAAACGTTTCAAACGGTTGTTACGGTTGATGACACGACGGTATAGGTCATTCAAGTCAGAAGTCGCAAAACGACCACCTTCTAATTGAACCATCGGACGTAGATCTGGCGGGATGACAGGGATAACATCCATAACCATCCAGCCTGGCAGGTTGCCAGAAGAACGGAAAGCTTCTAACACATCCAAACGACGAATAGCGCGTGTACGCTTTTGTCCTTGAGCGGTTTTCAACTCTTCTTTTAATTCTGCAGATTCGCCATCTAGATCGACTTGATCTAATAATTGTTTGATGGCTTCGGCACCCATAGCCGCATGAAATTCTTGACCGTATTGATCCCGTTTTTCACGGTATTCACGTTCAGTCAATAATTGTTTCTTTTCTAAACTAGTATTCCCTGCATCGATCACGACATAAGATGCAAAGTAGATGATTTCTTCTAACGCACGTGGACTCATGTCTAACACAAGACCCATCCGAGAAGGAATTCCTTTGAAATACCAGATGTGTGTTACAGGCGCTGCTAATTCAATATGGCCCATACGTTCACGACGAACTTTCGAACGTGTAACTTCGACACCACAACGGTCGCAGACGATTCCTTTATAACGAATCCGTTTGTATTTCCCACAGGCACATTCCCAGTCTTTGGTTGGCCCAAAAATTCTTTCATCGAATAACCCTTCGCGTTCAGGTTTTAGTGTACGGTAGTTAATGGTTTCCGGTTTTTTTACTTCACCGTATGACCAGCTTCTGATTTTTTCAGGAGAAGCCAAACCTATTTGCATACTTTCGAATTTATTTACATCGATCAAAAGGGTTTCCCTCCATTTCATTTTATCGTAAGTCAGCTAACAACTAGCTGACTTACATATGCATAAACGGTGTTCCAGAAGTAGCTTCTTCGGAAATAAGCTGAGCACTTCTGGCACATCCTCTTCAGACAAGTGTGTTGCTTATAAGTCTTCGGCAGTTTCGATTTCTTGGATCAAGTCAGATTTTTGTTCCGCTTTTTCAGCAGCAGCTTGCTCTTCCACTTGTTTTGCAGATTGTTGCTGTTCTGCATACTTCGTTAAGGCATCCACTGTGATCAAGTCATCATCATCGTCATCCATGTCTCGCAACTCGATTTCTTTGTCATTAATATCTAAGACTTGCATATCTAAACCAAGAGCTTGTAATTCTTTCACCAATACACGGAAAGATTCAGGCACGCCTGGTTTTGGAATAGGTTCACCTTTGACGATGGCTTCGTAAGTTTTTACACGACCAACCACATCATCTGATTTGTAAGTCAAGATTTCTTGTAACGTATACGCAGCACCGTAAGCTTCCAGTGCCCAAACTTCCATTTCCCCGAAACGTTGTCCACCAAATTGTGCTTTACCACCCAATGGTTGTTGTGTAACAAGAGAGTAAGGTCCAATTGAACGAGCGTGCAATTTATCATCGACCATGTGGGCCAATTTGATCATGTACATCACTCCGACAGAAATACGGTTATCGAATGGTTCACCTGTACGTCCATCATAAAGGACAGTCTTAGCGTCTGCCGCCATACGAGATTCACGTACTGTTTCCCAAACATCGCTATCTTGCGCACCATCGAAGACTGGCGTAGCTACATGGATACCTAGTTGGCGAGCAGCCATCCCTAAGTGCAATTCCAGTACTTGCCCGATATTCATACGAGAAGGTACCCCTAATGGATTCAACATGACATCCACTGGTGTGCCGTCTGGTAAATACGGCATGTCTTCTTCTGGCATGATGCGAGAAACGACCCCTTTGTTTCCGTGACGGCCGGCCATTTTATCGCCTTCGTGAATTTTACGTTTTTGCACGATGTAGACGCGCACTAACATATTCACACCTGGAGATAATTCGTCGCCTGCTTCACGGGTAAAGATCTTCACGTCATGAACGATCCCACCGCCGCCGTGAGGCACACGTAGAGAGGTATCGCGAACTTCGCGGGCTTTTTCACCAAAGATCGCATGCAATAAGCGTTCTTCTGCTGATAATTCAGTTACCCCTTTAGGAGTGACTTTTCCTACCAATAAATCGCCATCGTGAACTTCGGCACCGATACGGATAATACCCATTTCGTCTAAGTTCTTCAATGCGTCTTCCCCAACATTAGGGATTTCCCGAGTGATTTCTTCAGGTCCTAATTTCGTATCACGGGCTTCTGATTCGTATTCTTCAATATGGATTGATGTATAAACATCATCTTTCACTAAACGACGGCTCATGATGATGGCATCTTCATAGTTGTACCCTTCCCAAGTCATGAAGGCTACGACCACGTTTTGACCTAAAGCCAATTCGCCGTTTTCCATAGAAGGTCCGTCAGCTAAAATATCGCCGACTTCTACTTGTTCGCCTAGTCCAACTAATGGACGTTGGTTATAACTTGTTCCTGAGTTTGAACGACGGAATTTTGTGATATCGTATTTATCTAATGCACCGTTGTCGCGACGTACACGAACTTCGTGCGCATCAACAAATTCAACGACACCGTCATTTTTACATAATAAAGCGGCCCCTGAGTCATGCGCTGCTTTATATTCCATCCCTGTACCGACCCAAGGAGAACGTGGTTGGATCAACGGCACAGCTTGACGCTGCATGTTGGCACCCATCAAGGCACGGTTGGAGTCATCGTTTTCCAAGAACGGGATACACGCAGTAGCGACTGCGACTACTTGTTTTGGTGATACATCCATGTAATCGACTTTATCGATCGTTACTTCCAAGTTTTCAGAAGTGGCACGAGCCATAACGACTTCTTCTGCAAACGTGCCGTCATCGTTCAATTTACTGTTCGCTTGGGCTACTACGTAATGGTCCTCGATGTCAGCTGTTAAATAGTCGATCGTATCTGTTACTCGACCTGTTGAGCGGTCCACACGACGGTAAGGTGTTTCGATGAATCCAAATTTATTGACCTTCGCATAAGAAGCCAAGCTATTGATCAACCCGATGTTTGGACCTTCGGGGGTTTCAATCGGACACATACGGCCATAGTGAGAATAGTGAACGTCTCGAACTTCATATCCGGCACGGTCACGAGTCAAACCACCAGGTCCTAAGGCAGATAAACGACGTTTATGCGTCAATTCCCCTAATGGATTGGTTTGGTCCATGAACTGTGACAACTGAGAAGAACCAAAGAATTCTTTGATGCTGGCAACAACTGGACGAATGTTGATCAATTGTTGCGGCGTCAATGTTTCTTGGTCTTGGATCGACATACGTTCGCGAACAACACGTTCCATACGAGCTAATCCAATACGGAATTGGTTTTGTAATAACTCACCCACTGAACGAATACGACGGTTCCCTAAATGGTCGATGTCATCGACATTGCCGATACCTTCCATCAAGTTCAAGAAGTAGCTCATTGAAGCAATGATGTCAGCAGGACGAACCGTACGTACAGAAGAATCTGGGTACGCGTTTCCGATCACAGTGACTTCACGTTCTGGATCTTTTGGTGAAAAGACTTTGATGACTTGAACCGTCATCGGATCTGTCACAACTGCATCTTCAGATGGATAATAGGTTACTGAGTTCAAACCAGCTTCAAGTTTTGGCCCTAATTCTTCCATTACTTGATGGGTAAGAACTGTACCCTTTTCAACAACGATTTCGCCTGTTTCAGCATCCACTAATGTTTCAGCTAAAGTGAGGTTCAAAAGACGTGTTTTAAGGTCTAATTTTTTATTTACTTTGTAACGACCAACATTTGCTAAGTCGTAACGCTTTGGATCGAAGAAACGAGCAGTTAACAAGCTGCGAGAGCTGTCTGCTGTTTTTGGTTCGCCGGGACGTAAACGTTCGTATACATCTTTCAACCCTTCTTCTGTACGAGAATCACTTGGGTTTTTGTGCAAGTCCTTCTCGATCGTGTTGCGAAGTGAATCACTTTCGCCAAAGATTTCAAAGATCGTATCATCTGAACCAAATCCTAAGGCACGAACTAACGTGGTCAAAGGAATTTTACGTGTACGGTCGATACGCACATAAGAGATATCTTTTGCGTCAGTTTCCATTTCTAACCATGCGCCACGGTTAGGAATGACCGTAGAACCGAAACCTTCTTTCCCGTTTTTATCCACTTTACCGTGGAAATAAACACCAGGAGAACGAACCAACTGGGATACAATAACCCGTTCTGCTCCGTTGATGATGAATGTTCCTTGTTCTGTCATTAATGGGAAATCTCCAAAGAATACTTCTTGAGATTTGATTTCTCCCGTTTCGCGGTTCACTAAACGTAAAACAACATGCAATGGTGCAGAATAATTTGCATCGTGTGAACGAGCCTCTGCAACCGTGTATTTAGGTTCTTTCAATTCATAGTCAACAAATTCAAGTGACAAGTTTCCATTAAAGTCTTCAATTGGCAAAATGTCTTCAAACATTTCTCGCAAGCCCTCATCTAAGAACCATTGATAAGAATCTGTTTGAATTTCGATCAAATTCGGTAATTCCAACACTTCACTGATTCGTGCGAAGCTTCTACGTTCTCGGTGTTTTCCGTATTTCACTACGTGTCCAGCCAAGTTCTTCACCCCTCTTAAAAGTTTGAAAACCGATCCGAAGATAAATTACAATAATATTACAAAAATTAAATTACTGTAACGCGCGACATTTTTTGCGGCTTTTAGGCAAAAAAAAACCAAAAATAGAACGTTCTCTTGAAAATATTCATGAGCTTCTACTTTTGTTTCCTTATTTAAAAGCCGGAACGGACAATATTTCGCTCCTGCCCTTTATCAGTTCAGATAGTTTTAGCAAATTAATATAATACACGCTCTGAACATAAAAGTCAATAGCCTCAACGAATGCCTTCACTTTGCATAATGTTTTCTTAAAAATTTCTGCAAGTATTAATTGATTCAAATCGTTTTACATTTTTGAATATTCAGAATATTCTTCTCTTTGTTATTGACATCTCATTTTTCTTAACGTATACTAATCTACATCTTAACAAGTTGGAGGTTATTCCTATGATAAATCATAAAAACTCACAACTGAATAACCGCTATTACTTTAGCTATTTTAGATAGGTTTGTATTCATCACGATGGATACAAACGACTTGAGTGTTTTTTGTATCTATGATGGCTAGAGCATTTCAACGTACCAACGGCCGCATAGAGAAATCTAAGTGGCTGAGGGATCATACTATTTTTGTATTCGTATCACCCACTTAGAGTTTTAGACTTCTAAGCGGGTGATTTTTTTATTGAAAAAGGGTTCGATGAAGGTTGAACAGTTTGAGCAGCAGAGGCCTTTTCCTAGAGAAAAGGAAAAACTTTAAAACGAAAGAGGAGAAAAGATGATGAAAAAGACAGTATTAGCAGGAATTGGATTAGTAAGTTTATTGATGTTGGGAGCTTGCGGCAACAAAGAAGCAGCAAGTAACGATGATGTGAAAACCGTGGGTGTTTTACAGTTGGTACAGCACGCGTCATTAGATAGTGCGTACGACGGTTTCAAAGAAGGGCTGGCTGAAGGCGGCTATAAAGAAGGCGATAATTTGAAGATCGAATATCAAAACGCCCAAAACAATCAAGACAATCTAAAAAGTATGAGCGAAAAATTAGTTAAAGATAAAGCAGATTTGTTATTAGGGATTGCTACTCCTGCCGCGCAATCACTTTTGAATGCAACACAAGATATTCCGATCACAGTTACAGCCGTAACGGATCTAAAAGAAGCAAAACTCGTGAAGAGCGATAAAAAACCAGGCGGAAATGTCACAGGAACAACTGACATGGTCCCAATCGACAAACAAATCGACTTGCTGTTGTCCATCGTTCCTGATGCAAAATCAATTGGCATTATGTATAACGCCGGCGAAGCCAATTCAAAAATCCAAGCAGACTTAGCTGAAAAGGCATTGAAAAAAGCTGGGGTCGAAGTAAAAGTCAAAACAGCAAATACTACCAACGATGTGCAACAAGTAACGGAATCTTTAGCGAATGAAACAGACGGCATCTATGTTCCTACAGACAATACCTTCGCCAGTGCAGCACCGGTGGTTGGAAATGTCGTAAAAGAAAAGAAAATCCCGCTCGTTGCTGGATCAACAGACCAAGTTGACGGCGGCGGTTTAGCAACTGTAGGGATCGACTACAAATCCCTCGGAAAACAAACTGGGAAAATGGCTGCTAAAATTTTAGATGGCGATGCAAAACCCGCGGATACGCCTGTTGAATCCGCAGACTCCCTTAAATTAGTCGTTAACAAAGACATGGCTGAAGCTTTAGGAATCGATCCGAACAGCATCAAAGAACCGAAATAATCACCCTTTAATATAGCTCGACGAAGAAAGAAGGAAGAATCATGAATGTTATCACTCTGTTATTATCAGCGACGTCACAAGGTATGCTCTGGTCGTTACTTGCGATTGGGGTCTACATGACTTTTCGAATTTTAGATATTGCCGATCTGACTGCCGAGGGTAGTTTTCCCCTTGGCGGCGGGATCGCAGCCATCGCTATCGTTAATGGAATGCATCCCGTAGTGGCTACGTTGCTTGCGTTTGGCGGCGGGATGTTGGCTGGCTTGGTCACAGGAATTTTAAATACGAAATTTAAGATTCCTGCACTGCTTGCCGGGATTATTACTATGACGGGGCTATATTCGATTACGTCTCGCGTCATGGGCGCACCAAACATCGCATTGCTCGGTGAAGATACTGTATTCACCGCGGCTCAGAATATGGGATTGACTAAAAATAATGCCGTTATTTTAGTAGGATTAGTGATCGTACTGCTGGCTATTTTACTATTGGTTTTATTTTTCCGAACAGAGATTGGTTTAGCGGTTCGAGCAACGGGAGACAATCCTGATATGAGTGAGGCCAATGGAATCAAAACCGAGAATATGAAGCTGTTAGGGTACATGATTTCGAACGGCAGCATCGCGCTTTCGGGTGCCTTACTCGCGCAAAACAACGGGTTTGCTGATCTAAATTCAGGAGTAGGGACGATCGTTATAGGATTAGCGTCTATCATCATCGCAGAAGTCCTGCTTCGTAATAGACCTATCTTTATCCGCTTGATCACGATCGTTGCCGGCGCTATTATTTACCGTTTCATCTTAGCATTGGTTTTCGAAATGAATGTGGAGCCGACCGATTCTAAGTTAGCTTCAGCGATCGTTTTAGTTATTTGCTTATCGTTACCGCAAATTCGCTCAAAATTTACCATTAAATCCAAAAAGAAAGGGGCGGACGTCCATGCAACCGGTACTAAGAATCAGTAATCTTCATCAATATTTTGAACGTGGAACAGTCAATGAAAATCATGTCTTGCGTGGCATCAACTTAAGTTTAGCCCCTGGTGAATTCGTGACGATCATCGGCGGAAATGGAGCAGGTAAATCCACCCTGCTAAACAGTGTGGCAGGAACGTTGCCGATTGAAGAAGGCCAAATGTTTTTAAACGAAGAGGATATCACGAAACATTCCGTGACTCGACGCTCAAAAAAAATCAGCCGTGTCTTCCAAGACCCGAAGATGGGGACTGCCGTACGCTTATCTGTAGAAGAAAATTTAGCCTTAGCAATGAAACGTGGGCATAAGCGTGGATTTTCTCTTGGTGTTAAAAGCAAAGACCGCAGCTTTTTCCAAGAACAATTAGCGATGTTGAATCTAAATTTGGAAAATCGCCTTGATGCAGAGATCGGCTTGCTTTCCGGCGGACAACGCCAAGCGATCACCCTATTGATGGCAACCCTGCAACGACCTGATTTGATTTTACTAGATGAACATACGGCTGCACTAGATCCAAAAACATCGCTGACAGTGATGGAATTGACGGATCGCCTGATTCGTGAGCAGGAACTGACGGCTTTCATGGTTACCCATAATATGGAAGATGCTATCCAATACGGCAACCGTCTAATCATGCTTCACCAAGGTCAAATCGCATTAGACTTGAAACAAGAAGAAAAAAAACACCTGACTGTGCCAAAATTAATGGAACTTTTCCATCAAAATTCGGGTGTCGAATTGAAAGACGATGCGTTATTATTAGGGTAAAAATTACATGCTTTACTTCCTTCTTTTGTGACAGGCTACTTTTATGTAGCCTGTTTTTTTGTTACACTGAGCCCAGAATAGAAAAAGGAAGAAGGTGTTCGATTGGCAACAAAAGAAAAAGTCTTGGCCTTTTTAAAAGCTGAAAATGCTGTGTTATCTGGCGAAGCGTTGGCTCAAGAATTAGGCGTCTCTCGCACAGCGATTTGGAAAGCCATTAAAGAATTAGAAAAAAAAGGATACCAAATCCAACACTTAGGCAATGGGTACCGGTATCGTCCTTCTGATATTTTGGATGCAAAAGAAATCCAGGAAAATATTTATCCTCCGATGAAAGTGTCTGTGCTAGAAACTTCAGCGTCAACAATGAAAGATGCGCAGCTGGCTGTGGTTGAAGGAAAAAAAACACCTCTATTGATCGTAGCGGATATGCAAGAAGCTCCTCACGGCCGTTTCAACCGCCCCTTTTTTGCAGCGAAACAACAAGGGATCTATATGAGTTTGTTATTGGAGCCAAAAGAGCAATTGCAAGAACTGCCGCAATATACCCTCTTAATGGCCGTTGCCGTGGCTGAAGCGATCGATGAATTATTAGGCGTGGACAGCCAGATCAAATGGGTCAATGATATCTATTTGAATCATAAAAAAGTAGCGGGGATTCTTTCAGAAGCAATGACGGATATCGAAACAAATTCCTTAAAGCATATCATTATCGGCATGGGGATCAATTTTTCAATTCCACAAGAAAACTACCCTGCAGCACTACAAGAGAAAGCAACCTCCCTCTTTCCAACAGGCGAGGCAAGTGCGACACGAAACCAGTTGATTGTCCTGATCTGGAATCGATTCTTTGAATTACTAGCAGAACCAAGCACGTATTTAGCTTCTTATCGAAAAAAATCTTTCGTACTTGGGAAAAAAGTCACGTTTAAACGCAAGGACCGCACCTATTTGGGAACAGCGGTTGCCATTACTGACACTGGCGAATTAGTCGTTGATCTAGGAAACGAACACCTTTCTCTTTCCTCTGGAGAGATCAGCTTAAGCTCGATTCAATAAAAAAATGTGCCCATTCGGACACATTTTTTTATTTATCTCATAGTTACAAATTCTTCGCTGCCTGTTGGGTGAATCGCAACTGTATCATCAAAGTCTTTCTTCGTAGCACCCATCTTAATAGCTACAGCAAATCCCTGCAGCATCTCATCAACACCGATACCAATAGCATGCAGTCCGATTATTTTTTCTTCTTCACCAAGACAGACCAATTTCATCTCACACTTTTGACGGTACTCGCTTAGCGCAAAATACATTGGGGTAAAACGTGAGTGGTACGTCTTGATAGTATCTTTTCCATGGCGCTTAATCGCCTCTTCTTCCGTCAACCCGATCGTTGCGATCGTTGGATGTGTAAAAATCACCGTTGGAACATTTTCATAATCCAAAAACTCTTCTGATTTACCGTTGAAGATTCGTTCAGACAAACGACGGCCTGCTGCAATCGCCACTGGCGTCAAGTCAATCTTACCAATCACATCCCCAACAGCATAAACGCCTTCACTCGTTGTATTTTGGAATTTATCGACGATGACAAACCCTTTTTCATTTAACGTCACCGATGTATTTTCCAGTCCTAATTTATCCGTGTTTGGCAACCGCCCTCCGGCAAACAAGACCTTGTCTCCTGTTAAAGTATTTCCGTTCTCAAAATACACAGTATATGTTCCATCGGCATTTTGTTTGATTTCTTTGGCTACATGATGATCATACAGCTTCATTTTATTGTCGCGATAAATCTCGACCAAATTATCTGCAAGCATAGTATCGAATGTTCGCAACGGACGACGATGACGAAAGGCCCAATGGACTTGCGTGCCCATCCCTTGCAAAACGCCACTCAGCTCTGCTGCAATATATCCTGCACCTAGAACAACGACTTCTTTCGGTTGTTCTGTCAATTCAAAGAATCCATTGGAATCAATCGCAAATTCACCACCAGGTATTTGCATTTGACTCGGACGACCGCCAGTGGCAATCAAAATATTAGCCGCCGTATACTCCGTTCCATTAACGCTAACAATGTGGTCCGATTTAAACGTAGCATACCCTTCAATTCGCTCAACATGGTTACTATCCAACCCACGATAATAAGCCCCATGTAAGAAGTCAATATACTTTTCGCGACGTTCAACCAACTCTTTAAAATCAAATTTTGTGACATCCGCTTGAACACCATAACTAGACGCATCTCGCTCGATCGTTTCCAGCATCGTGCTCGCCTGCCACATTACTTTTTTGGGAACACAGCCTACGTTGACACACGTTCCGCCAATTTTATTTCCTTCAATCAACAGTACCTTTGCGCCGTGCATCCCCGCACGATTTGCCGAAGCGATACCGCCGCTTCCGCCACCAACTACAATGTAATCATATTCTTTCATTCATCTGCCTCCTAGTTAGCATGAATTGCTTAGTTATACTATGTAAATTAAAAAAATGACCTGATTAATTTAGACTCAATACATCCATTTTAATACATTCTTGGAAAAAAGATTTACTTTTTGCCCTGATGATAGAAATTCATTAAAAAAAGACTGAGAAATTCTCAATCTTTTTTCTTACGAATCATATCTCCTGGGTGTACAGGTTGAGCAACAGGCATCGTCAATACCATCATAGGATTTGGTGCTCGGTCGATCCTTTCACCCTCATCATTCTTCATTTCCGTCACTGTTTGTTCAAAATGATGGAATTTTGGCCCATAAAATTCAATTTCATCGCCTACTCTAAAGTGATTACGTTGACGTACGGTGGCAATACCACTCTTTTCATCATAGCTTAATACTTCACCGATAAATTTATAAACAGGGATTTTTCGACGCGGGCCAAAAAGCTGTTCATTTTCTGTGGGAACATGATAATAAAATCCTGTAGACAACTCCCGTTGCGCGACCTTCCATAATTCATCGATCCATTCTTGTTTGCAGACATAATTTTCCGGGTCCGCAATGTAGCTGTCTACAGCCGCCTTATAGACATTCGCTACTGTGGAAACATAATGGATGGATTTCATCCGCCCTTCAATCTTCAAGCTGTCCACACCGTTTTCAATCAAGTCAGGGATATGCTCGATCATTGACATATCTACCGCGCTCATTGAAAACTCTTCCGTCACGTCTCCATTTTCTGTCAGTGACCGATGTTCTTGTGCAAACGGCATATCAAACAATTCATATTTCCAGCGGCACGATTGCGAACAGCCGCCGCGGTTGGCATCACGCATCGACATATGGTTAGATAGCGTGCAACGACCTGAATAGGAAATGCACATTGCACCATGAATGAAAGCTTCAATTTGAATGTCTGTATTGCGACGAATTTCCGCCAGCTCTTCCATGGATACTTCACGCGCCAAGACCACGCGTTCCAATCCTTCATTTTGCCAAAATTTCAATGTTTCTGCATTTGTTGCTGACGCTTGAGTCGATAAATGGATCTCTAGACCTGGAGCTTCACTGGCACAAATCTCAATTAACGCCGGATCAGAAATAATCACTGCTGAGATGCCGATATCGCGCAGCTTCTTAAAAAATGCTCCCGCGCCTTCTTCATTTCCTTCGTGCGTCACCATATTGGCAGCTACATATACTTTTGCCCCATAGTGATTGGCAAAAGCTACACCTTCCTCCATTTCTTCAAATGAGAAGTTGCCTGCTCGAGAGCGCAAGCCGTAAGCATCTCCGCCAATATACACGGCATCTGCGCCATAGTGAATCGCCGTTTTCAATTTTTCCAAAGTTCCAGCAGGTGCTAAAACCTCTGGACGTTTCAAAGTTCTCTTTGTCATGCTGTTATTACTCCTATTTAATCGCTGTTGGGTCTAAATGGTAAAAACCTGTATCCATTCCTCGACCAACAGGATGATATTTTTGAATATCTTGTTGTGCAGCGGTTGCCGCTGCTTCATCCCAAGAATCCGATTCAATCGCTTTTTTCGCATGTGCAAATGTTTTTGCAATCGCAACAAAATCCGCGCCAGGTGTAAACAACCCGTCCAATTTCCAGGTCTGGTAGCCCGCTTGATTTAATTCAGCCAATTCCTTAATCAAATTTAGATCATTGTCCGCAAAAATATGTGTGCCATGCTGATCTTCATAAATAGAATAGTGCGTTTCCGTTTTTTTCGGCTCTGAAATAAACAGGCCCCGTTCTTTTGAAGAAACTTCTGTTTGGTTTGTATAATTAAAATAATTTTCCAGCAAAGGTCTTTTGGATTGATGAATGCATGTTGCGCCATAAACAAGCACTTCGACAGGAACCTCCACGTGCTGACTTAAACGCTGCATCTCTTCAAAAGGAACTTCGCGAGCGAGGATAGCCCCCACAGCACCTTTTTTCTGCCAAAAATTAATTTGTCTTGCATTCGTTACTAATGTTTCCGCGTCATAGATATAAGGCAAATCATATTCTTGAAGTAAATAAATGACACCCGTATCGCCAACAACGACGTGATCCGGTCCGACCTCTGATAAAAAAGCTAAATATTCTGGTATTTTTTTCATCTTATCTGGATGCATAATGCCAGTTATTGCTACATTCACTTTTTTTCCTTGTGCATGGGCCATTTCAATCAACGCTCGTTGTTCTTCACGAGAAAAAGAATGCGGCAATCGCAAGCCAAAAGCTTCTTCCCCTATGTATAAAGTATCTACGCCAGCAGCTAGCAATTCTTCAGCTTGCGCCATTGATTCTGCTGTCGCAATTAATTCGATCATGGTATATCCTCCTTTTAGACTTTCTCATACTATCATAGCTTTCAATAGTTTCCAACTGACTCCATAAAAAAAGAGGATAACGCCTCTGCGCTATCCTCTTTGCTCTTAAACTTTTTCCGGTATTTTCTCTTCATTAGTATTCTTCACAGTCAGTGTGATCTTTCCCTTACTAGCACCGATCGTAACGGCGTCGCCCAATTGAATTTGACCTGACAACAATGCTTCTGCCAGTCGATCTTCAATTTCCTTTTGCAAGGCTCGACGGATTGGCCGTGCCCCATATTCAGGATCAAAACCAACTTTTCCAATCACATCATAAGCAGCAGGGGTGATTTTTACTTTGATCTCATGTTCTTTCATGCGATCTAAAACAGAACGACTCATGATTTTCACGATTTCGTGAATTTGTTCTTGGTCCAATGATTTAAAGACAACTGTTTCATCAATTCGGTTCAAGAATTCTGGACGAAAGGCTTTTTTCAATTCTTCCAAAATTCGTTTTTCCATTGCTTGATGATCTTTTGTAATATCCTTTACATTAAAACCAACATTTTTCTCTTCACGAATTTCTGTCGCACCAATATTTGATGTCATAATTAAAATCGTGTTGCGGAAGTCCACTTTGCGACCCTTAGAATCCGTCAAATGACCGTCATCTAAGACTTGTAATAGAATATTGAAAACATCGGGATGGGCTTTCTCTACTTCATCCAACAAAATAACGGAGTAAGGTTTTTGACGGATTTTTTCTGTCAATTGCCCGCCTTCTTCATAACCAACATACCCTGGAGGCGACCCAATTAGTCTGCTTGTGCTGTATTTTTCCATATATTCAGACATATCGACACGAATCAACGCTTCTTCGCTACCAAACATTGCCTCTGCTAATGCTTTTGCCAACTCCGTCTTACCAACCCCTGTAGGTCCTAAGAACATAAAGGAGCCAATCGGTCGATTTGGATCTTTCAATCCGCTACGCGCCCGACGGATAGCTCTAGAAATAGCCTTAACCGCTTCTTCTTGTCCAACGACACGTTTATGAAGAACATTCTCTAAATCTAATAGACGTTGGCTTTCTTTTTTCTCTAGTTGTTGTAATGGGACACCCGTCCATTGAGAAACTACCGCTGCTACATCCTCATCCGTTACCTGATCAATATAACCATTCTCTTGCTTAGCGGCTTTGACCTTCGCTTGTTCTAACGTCTCAGATAATTGTTTCTCCCTTAATCGTAGGCGAGCTGCTGATTCAAAATCTTGATTTTGGATCGCCTTCTCTTTTTCAATCACCAATTCTTGAACTTCTTCTTCAAGCTCTGTTAACTCGGATACTTCATCCGTAGAATCCAACCGTACTTTAGCTGAAGATTCATCCATCAGATCAATGGCCTTATCTGGCAGTTGACGTGAGTTGATGTATCGTACAGATAATGACACCGCTGTGTGCAATGCTTCATCCGTGATTTCCACCCCATGATGCTCTTCGTAACGAGGCCGCAACCCCTTCAAGATTTCCTCTGCTTCTTCCGGTGTAGGCTCCTCGACTTGTACACGAGCAAAACGACGTTCTAAAGCAGAATCTTTTTCGATGTATTTTTGATACTCATCTAATGTAGTCGCACCAATTGTTTGTAGTTCTCCGCGAGCAAGCGCAGGTTTTAAAATATTAGATGCATCAATAGCACCTTCTGCCCCGCCAGCACCGATTAATGTATGCAATTCATCAATAAATAAAATGATTTGTCCATCATGATAAATCTCATCAATCACTTTTTTCAAGCGATCTTCAAATTCTCCACGATATTTCGTACCAGCAACTAAGGCACCCATATCCAACATCATCAATCGTTTCTCTCGCATATCCTCTGGAACATCTCCGGTAATGATCCGTTGCGCCAGACCTTCAACAATAGCCGTTTTCCCTACACCGGGTTCACCAACTAACACAGGATTATTTTTTGTACGACGGCTCAAGATTTGAACGACACGTCGCACTTCCCCATCTCTTCCTACTACAGGGTCCAAGCGTTTTTCCCGCGCCAATTTAGTTAAATCACGCGCTAAACCGTCTAAGGTTGGCGTCCCTTGAGAATTGCTTTGTTGGGTAGCTTTCGTTGGCGCTTTACGTCGGTTCCCCGCTCCTTGACCTGCATTAGATGCCTCATTTACGCCCATTTTTTTAAGCAAAAGCTGGCGCATTTTAGGTAAACTCAAACCCAGATTTACTAAGATATGCGAAGCCAATATTTCATCATCTCTTAAAAGGCCTAACAAGAGGTGTTCCGTTCCAACTAATTTAGCATTGAACCGTTTTGCCTCATCATCTGCGAAAATTAAAATTTGTTTTGCTCTAGGAGAGTAAGGTAGGTAGCCGCCTTCAGGATAAGATTTAACAGAACCATACCCCGTCATATGTTCAATTTCTTCACGTATATCATTTTCACTCGAATTCATTTGACGCAATGTTTTGCCTGCAATTCCTTGCTGCTCAATCACTAACGCTAACAATAGATGCTCCGATCCAACCGAGCGATGTTTAAAGTATTTCGCCTCTTGCTGCGCGATTGCTAATACTGCTTTTGCACGTTCTGTGTACAGCTGGTCCATATCCCTCACTCCTTTTTCTCATAACTTAAACGTTCCAAAAATCCATGAAGAATCCTTGAGCGTAGTCTATTTTCAATCTGACTGATACCAAGTACATTCTTCGATACCGAACTTAACATCAAATTACCTTCATTTTCTGTAATAATCTCTTCTTCAAATAGCTTCTGAATGATTCCAAAAGCATTTGCTTCGGAAATTTCACTTCCAAAAGAATCCATCAATTGCTCTAAAAAATAATGCTGATCAGAAATCTTAACTTTGCTGATTCGAATATAGCCTCCACCGCCGCGCTTGCTCTCAACTAAATACCCTCGTTGAAA
>NZ_ASWH01000001.1:3032500-3038269 GCF_000407545.1 Enterococcus gilvus ATCC BAA-350
CTTCGAATTAAACCACATGCTCCACCGCTTGTGCGGGCCCCCGTCAATTCCTTTGAGTTTCAACCTTGCGGTCGTACTCCCCAGGCGGAGTGCTTAATGCGTTAGCTGCAGCACTGAAGGGCGGAAACCCTCCAACACTTAGCACTCATCGTTTACGGCGTGGACTACCAGGGTATCTAATCCTGTTTGCTCCCCACGCTTTCGAGCCTCAGCGTCAGTTACAGACCAGAGAGCCGCCTTCGCCACTGGTGTTCCTCCATATATCTACGCATTTCACCGCTACACATGGAATTCCACTCTCCTCTTCTGCACTCAAGTTTCCCAGTTTCCAATGACCCTCCCCGGTTGAGCCGGGGGCTTTCACATCAGACTTAAGAAACCGCCTGCGCTCGCTTTACGCCCAATAAATCCGGACAACGCTTGCCACCTACGTATTACCGCGGCTGCTGGCACGTAGTTAGCCGTGGCTTTCTGGTCAGATACCGTCAAGGGATGAACATTTTACTCTCATCCTTGTTCTTCTCTAACAACAGAGTTTTACGATCCGAAAACCTTCTTCACTCACGCGGCGTTGCTCGGTCAGACTTTCGTCCATTGCCGAAGATTCCCTACTGCTGCCTCCCGTAGGAGTTTGGGCCGTGTCTCAGTCCCAATGTGGCCGATCACCCTCTCAGGTCGGCTATGCATCGTTGCCTTGGTGAGCCGTTACCTCACCAACTAGCTAATGCACCGCGGGTCCATCCATCAGTGACGCAAAAGCGCCTTTCAAATAGAAACCATGCGGTTTCTATTGTTATACGGTATTAGCACCTGTTTCCAAGTGTTATCCCCTTCTGATGGGCAGGTTACCCACGTGTTACTCACCCGTTCGCCACTCCTTTTCTTTCGGTGGAGCAAGCTCCGGTGAAAGAAAAAGCGTTCGACTTGCATGTATTAGGCACGCCGCCAGCGTTCGTCCTGAGCCAGGATCAAACTCTCATATAAAGTGTTTGAAACAATCTTGCGATTGTTAAGCTCAATTTTAATAATTGACTTGCTAGCATATTGCTTGCTATGTTGTTTGCTTCTATAGAATAGAAGCGCCCTACACATTTGGTTTGTTTTATTCGTTCAGTTTTCAAAGGTCTACGTTGTTTGTTGCTTTGTTTCAGCAACTTTTACATCTTAACAGGTTACTGAGTGAATGTCAACAACTTTTTTGAAGTTTGTTCAAAACTATGATTAACCCTTCAGTAACTTAGTTATAATAACTTAATACTATAAAAGTGTCAATAGTTTCATTTAACGAATTTTGTTTATCAGTCCAAACTCAAAAATACGTTGCTTTTATCACTATAACCAGCAATAGCATTTTGTCAATCAAAAAAAATAATTCTATGACAAGAAACCATTACTTTTGAAATAAAAATTCCATCCCACATAAAGGATGGAATTCGCGTGGCGACGTCCTAATCTCACAAGGGGCAACCCCTCACTACAATCGGCGCTAAGAAGCTTAACTTCTGTGTTCGACATGGGAACAGGTGTATCCTTCCCGCTATCGCCACCACACTATGCTTTATCTGAGTAAACGTCGTTCACTCAAAACTGGATCAGAAACAGTTAAACTACCGTGAATCAATTTTTTTGGTTAAGTCCTCGATCGATTAGTATCAGTCTGCTCCGTACATCACTGCACTTCCACTCCTGACCTATCTACCTGATCATCTCTCAGGGATCTTACTTTCTTAAAGAAATGGGAAATCTCATCTTGAGGTGGGCTTCACACTTAGATGCTTTCAGCGTTTATCCCTTCCCTACATAGCTACCCAGCGATGCCTCTGGCGAGACAACTGGTACACCAGCGGTAAGTCCATCCCGGTCCTCTCGTACTAAGGACAGATCCTCTCAAATTTCCAACGCCCGCGACGGATAGGGACCGAACTGTCTCACGACGTTCTGAACCCAGCTCGCGTGCCGCTTTAATGGGCGAACAGCCCAACCCTTGGGACCGACTACAGCCCCAGGATGCGACGAGCCGACATCGAGGTGCCAAACCTCCCCGTCGATGTGGACTCTTGGGGGAGATAAGCCTGTTATCCCCAGGGTAGCTTTTATCCGTTGAGCGATGGCCCTTCCATGCGGAACCACCGGATCACTAAGCCCGACTTTCGTCCCTGCTCGACTTGTAGGTCTCGCAGTCAAGCTCCCTTGTGCCTTTACACTCTGCGAATGATTTCCAACCATTCTGAGGGAACCTTTGGGCGCCTCCGTTACTCTTTAGGAGGCGACCGCCCCAGTCAAACTGCCCATCTGACACTGTCTCCCACCACGATTAGTGGTGCGGGTTAGAGTGGTCATAACACAGGGGTAGTATCCCACCAGCGCCTCTGTCGAAACTAGCGTCCCGACTTCTACGGCTCCTACCTATCCTGTACATGTGGTACAAACACTCAATATCAAACTGCAGTAAAGCTCCATGGGGTCTTTCCGTCCTGTCGCGGGTAACCTGCATCTTCACAGGTACTAAAATTTCACCGAGTCTCTCGTTGAGACAGTGCCCAAATCGTTACGCCTTTCGTGCGGGTCGGAACTTACCCGACAAGGAATTTCGCTACCTTAGGACCGTTATAGTTACGGCCGCCGTTTACTGGGGCTTCAATTCGTACCTTCGCTTACGCTAAGCACTCCTCTTAACCTTCCAGCACCGGGCAGGCGTCAGCCCCTATACGTCATCTTTCGATTTTGCAGAGACCTGTGTTTTTGATAAACAGTCGCTTGGGCCTATTCACTGCGGCTGATCGTTAGATCAGCACCCCTTCTCCCGAAGTTACGGGGTCATTTTGCCGAGTTCCTTAACGAGAGTTCTCTCGCTCACCTTAGGATTCTCTCCTCGACTACCTGTGTCGGTTTGCGGTACGGGCCATTGTTTTCTTACTAGAAGCTTTTCTCGGCAGTGTGACATCGGGAACTTCGGTACTTATATTTCCCTCCCCATCACAACTTGTCCTTAGAGACGTAAGCATTTGACTCACATCAAGACTTGTTGCTTGGACAGACATTTCCAATCGTCTGATTCCTTAGCCTCCTGCGTCCCTCCATTGCTCAAACAAAAACAACGGGTACAGGAATATCAACCTGTTATCCATCGCCTACGCCTTTCGGCCTCGGCTTAGGTCCCGACTAACCCTGGGCGGACGAGCCTTCCCCAGGAAACCTTAGTCATTCGGTGGACAGGATTCTCACCTGTCTTTCGCTACTCATACCGGCATTCTCACTTCTAAGCGCTCCAGTAGTCCTCACGATCTACCTTCAACGCCCTTAGAACGCTCTCCTACCAACACACCTCATGGTGTGCTCCACAGCTTCGGTAAACTATTTAGCCCCGGTACATTTTCGGCGCAGGGTCACTCGACTAGTGAGCTATTACGCACTCTTTAAATGGTGGCTGCTTCTAAGCCAACATCCTAGTTGTCTGTGCAACCCCACATCCTTTTCCACTTAATAGTTATTTGGGGACCTTAGCTGGTGGTCTGGGCTGTTTCCCTTTCGACTATGGATCTTATCACTCACAGTCTGACTCCCAGAGATGAATGGATGGCATTCGGAGTTTATCTGAATTCGGTAACCCGAGATGGGCCCCTAGTCCAAACAGTGCTCTACCTCCATCATTCTTACTCTGAGGCTAGCCCTAAAGCTATTTCGGAGAGAACCAGCTATCTCCAAGTTCGTTTGGAATTTCTCCGCTACCCACACCTCATCCCCGCACTTTTCAACGTACGTGGGTTCGGTCCTCCAGTGCGTTTTACCGCACCTTCAACCTGGACATGGGTAGATCACATGGTTTCGGGTCTACGACCACTTACTCATTCGCCCTATTCAGACTCGCTTTCGCTGCGGCTCCGTCTTTTCAACTTAACCTCGCAAGTAATCGTAACTCGCCGGTTCATTCTACAAAAGGCACGCTATCACCCATTAACGGGCTCTAACTTGTTGTAGGCACACGGTTTCAGGATCTATTTCACTCCCCTTCCGGGGTGCTTTTCACCTTTCCCTCACGGTACTGGTTCACTATCGGTCACTAGGGAGTATTTAGCCTTGGGAGATGGTCCTCCCGGATTCCGACGGAATTCCTCGTGTTCCGCCGTACTCAGGATCCTCCTAGGTGCCAGTCAAATTTTGTCTACGGGGCTTTTACCCTTTCTAGCAGACCTTTCCAGGTCCTTCGACTATCTCACTGAACTACCATATTGGAGTCCTACAACCCCAAGAGGCAAGCCTCTTGGTTTGGGCTTTTCCCGTTTCGCTCGCCGCTACTCAGGGAATCGATTTTTCTTTCTCTTCCTGCAGGTACTTAGATGTTTCAGTTCTCTGCGTCTACCTCTATTCAGCTATGTATTCACTGAAAAGTAACATCCTATAAAAGATGCTGGGTTTCCCCATTCGGAAATCTCCGGATCAAAGCTTACTTACAGCTCCCCGAAGCATATCGGTGTTAGTCCCGTCCTTCATCGGCTCCTAGTGCCAAGGCATCCACCGTGCGCCCTTATTCACTTAACCTTATCTTGACTTGCGTCAAGGGTCTTACTAATTTCCATGAGCGATCATGTTCCTTAGTAATAAATAAGCAATTGAACTTATTAAAAAACTCATTCAACGCGGTGTTCTCGGTTTGTTTAACATTTTGTTTCTGTATCCAGTTTTCAATGAACGATTTGAGAGTAGACCTCTCAAAACTGAACGAATAAAAGCAAGCCTGTGTAGTTTCCGTAACGTTCATCTAAGATGAACTATTTCCTTAGAAAGGAGGTGATCCAGCCGCACCTTCCGATACGGCTACCTTGTTACGACTTCACCCCAATCATCTATCCCACCTTAGGCGGCTGGCTCCAAAAGGTTACCTCACCGACTTCGGGTGTTACAAACTCTCGTGGTGTGACGGGCGGTGTGTACAAGGCCCGGGAACGTATTCACCGCGGCGTGCTGATCCGCGATTACTAGCGATTCCGGCTTCATGTAGGCGAGTTGCAGCCTACAATCCGAACTGAGAGAAGCTTTAAGAGATTAGCTTAGCCTCGCGACTTCGCGACTCGTTGTACTTCCCATTGTAGCACGTGTGTAGCCCAGGTCATAAGGGGCATGATGATTTGACGTCATCCCCACCTTCCTCCGGTTTGTCACCGGCAGTCTCGCTAGAGTGCCCAACTAAATGATGGCAACTAACAATAAGGGTTGCGCTCGTTGCGGGACTTAACCCAACATCTCACGACACGAGCTGACGACAACCATGCACCACCTGTCACTTTGCCCCCGAAGGGGAAGCTCTATCTCTAGAGTGGTCAAAGGATGTCAAGACCTGGTAAGGTTCTTCGCGTTGCTTCGAATTAAACCACATGCTCCACCGCTTGTGCGGGCCCCCGTCAATTCCTTTGAGTTTCAACCTTGCGGTCGTACTCCCCAGGCGGAGTGCTTAATGCGTTAGCTGCAGCACTGAAGGGCGGAAACCCTCCAACACTTAGCACTCATCGTTTACGGCGTGGACTACCAGGGTATCTAATCCTGTTTGCTCCCCACGCTTTCGAGCCTCAGCGTCAGTTACAGACCAGAGAGCCGCCTTCGCCACTGGTGTTCCTCCATATATCTACGCATTTCACCGCTACACATGGAATTCCACTCTCCTCTTCTGCACTCAAGTTTCCCAGTTTCCAATGACCCTCCCCGGTTGAGCCGGGGGCTTTCACATCAGACTTAAGAAACCGCCTGCGCTCGCTTTACGCCCAATAAATCCGG
>NZ_ASWH01000003.1 GCF_000407545.1 Enterococcus gilvus ATCC BAA-350
TACAAGGTGACGGTGTCTCCGGATTTTGTAGTCAAGTTTTTAACGCTTTGTTTATTGTTATAGGTCGTTCCTGTACCATCTGCTTTGGTGTTCCAACCACTAAAGGTGTACCCCGGACGAGCATAGGCATTGGCTGTCAATCCTTGTTCTTTGTCGTAGACAAAGGCTTGGTTACTCATCGTGCCTGTTGCTTCTGTTGCATTCTTATCAAACGCTACTTCATAATCATTCGCTTTCCATTGTGCATAATACGTAGTATTTCCATTTGGCACAACTAACGAATTCGGCATTTTATCTGTTCCTGTTTCAGAAGTGAACCAACCGGTAAAGGCATAGCCTTTACGTGTCGCATCTTTAATTCCTTTAGATAAGTCATACGTTGAGCCCGTCGCCAGATTGGTAATGGTTGTTTGATCTGTTGCTGCAGAGGTATCCCCACCTGCATTTAAATCAAACAGAATATTGTTACTTTCATTCCCTAACCACTGTGCATACAAGGTGACGGTGTCTCCGGATTTTGTAGTCAAGTTTTTAACGCTTTGTTTATCGTTATAGGTCGTTCCTGTACCATCTGCTTTGGTGTTCCAACCACTAAAGGTGTACCCCGGACGAGCATAGGCATTGGCTGTCAATCCTTGTTCTTTGTCATAGACAAAGGCTTGGTTACTCATCGTGCCTGTCGCTTCTGTTGCATTCTTATCAAACGCTACTTCATAATCATTCGCTTTCCATTGTGCATAATAAGTAGTATTTCCATTTGGCACAACTAACGAATTCGGCATTTTATCTGTTCCTGTTGCAGAAGTGAACCAACCGGTAAAGGCATAGCCTTTACGTGTCGCATCTTTAATTCCTTTAGATAAGTCATACGTTGAGCCCGTCGCCAGATTGGTAATGGTTGTTTGATCTGTTGCTGCAGAGGTATCCCCACCTGCATTTAAATCAAACAGAATATTGTTACTTTCATTCCCTAACCACTGTGCATACAAGGTGACGGTGTCTCCGGATTTTGTAGTCAAGTTTTTAACGCTTTGTTTATCGTTATAGGTCGTTCCTGTACCATCTGCTTTGGTGTTCCAACCACTAAAGGTGTACCCCGGACGAGCATAGGCATTGGCTGTCAATCCTTGTTCTTTGTCGTAGACAAAGGCTTGGTTACTCATCGAGCCTGTCGCTTCTGTTGCATTCTTATCAAACGCTACTTCATAACCATTCGCTTTCCATTGCGCATACAAGGTGACAATGTCTCCGGATTTTGTAGTCAAGTTTTTAACGCTTTGTTTATTGTTATAGGTCGTTCCTGTACCATCTGCTTTGGTGTTCCAACCACTAAAGGTGTACCCAGGACGAGCATAGGCATTGGCTGTCAATTCTTGTTCTTTGTCGTAGACAAAAGTTTGGTTGCTCATTGTGCCTGTTGCTTCTGTTGCATTCTTATCAAACGCTACTTCATAATCATTTACTTTCCATTGCGCGTATAGTTTTTGACTCCCACCAGTTTCTACTAGATTCAATATACTTTGTCCGTCTGTATAAGGTGTTCCAGAACCATCTGCTTTGGTGTTCCAGCCACTAAAGGTGTACCCAGGACGAATGTACTTATTTAAAGTTAAACTTGTTTCAGAATCATAAGTAACGATTTGATTGTTCATTGACTCCGTAGCATCTGAAGCATTCTTATCATAGATAATTTGATAAGTGCCTGGTGTCCATACGGCATATAAATTTAGATCAGTTGTATTCAAATTAATTACTTGTTGTGCAGAATACATTGGTTCTGTCGCCTTGGGATCTGTAGACCAACCAGCAAACGCATAATTAGATCTACTTGAAAGCCCCGTCGTGGTATAAGAAGCTACGGAGTAATCTTCACCAAGATAAGCTCCTCCATTTTTTTCTTTAGCTACAACTTTATGTCCATGGAGGACTGAAGAACCATCAACAGCAGCTGTACTATCTACATACCCTTTAACGTCATAGGTTCCTGCCGAACCAACATAATTTGGATGATAGGTTATACTAGATGGCGTTGCTATATAATTTCCATCTTCTGCCCAAATAGCATATAAAATAGTATTTTCATTAAAAGGATACGTTTGACCAGCTACGTACTGAGTACCCGTTCCTAATACATTTTTAGCCCATCCTGCAAACATATATCCTGTTTTTTTAAGTCCTAGTGTAGAGACATCAGAAGAACTTGCTAAAGTTACATTAGATCCTTTAGGACCATTAAAAGATTTTGGAAGAGAACCCGAAGTGTTCCCATTCCCATTATATATAACGTTTATTCCATCTTCTGACTTAATCCATTGGGCATATAAAACTAGACTATCATGATCAACTGTATTGATACTGTCTCCAGCATTATAAGTATTCCCTTTTCCGTCAGCTTGAGTATTCCATCCGTTGAATATATATCCGTTTTTAGCCATATTCCCATTATCTTTTATAGTATAAGATGTTGCATCCGTATCATCATACCGAATATAATCTCCCGAAGTATTCCCGTTTCCTAAATAAATTATTCTGGATTTTAAAGTAGATTCTGTTGGTATCCATTTTGCATATAATTTTAAATTTTGACTAAAATTAAAAATAGATCCAGAAAAGTAATCTTTACCTTTTCCATCAGCCTGAGTATTCCAACCAGCAAATACATAAGTAACTAACTGACCAGATTCAACAATGGCTTTAGTCAAGTCGGCTCCTTGATTGGAACCATCAATTGTTTTTTCTGTATAACGTTGTTCTATCATGTCAGAAGGTGGCGTTCCCCCTGTATTTCCATTACCATCATAAGCTAAAGTGATATCTTTTGCCTCTAAATCCCATATTGCGTAATATACTTCATCAGTAGTAGGTGTGATAGACGCTCCTTTTGATAATACATCCGAATCACCTGCATGAGCATTTTTATTTTTGCTCCACCCGACAAAAATATAATCATTCGTATTGATTGTTCCAGTAGAAGCGTTATTATCTTTATATTGCTTGTTAACCAAAGTGTTTTCATTTGGTAAAGTAGTACTTTTACCTTTTCCAACGTAAAGATCATTTGGAACTAATCCAGAGGTATTTCCATTTCCGTTGAATGAAACGACATATGAATTTTCTGGTATAACGGCTTGTTTTTTCCATTTTGCATAGAAGATTAAATTATCATTTCCTACAATAAATGTTGATCCGGGTGAATAATCTACTTCCTTTCCTTTAGAATCTAACAAATACCATCCGACAAAACTATATCCGGGATACGAGAAGTTTGCTTCAGGTTCTGAAACGGTATAACTAGTTGTATAGTTTCCTTTGATAGATACTGAATCAGGCAAATCTCCTGTGACACCACTTTCTAAAGCAACATACATGATATTTACAGTTCCAGTAGTTCCACTACCACCGCCACTCGGATTTTTTTTCCATGCAGGTTTAAAAACGACATCCTTATCAGGAGACATATTTTGACCTGGTGTATAGATACTGGAACCATCTGTCCAGCCAATAAAAGTATATCCATCTTTAGATAAATTTCCTTTATTTTCTAACAGAGTATAAGATTTGTTATAGGCAACTGTAGTCGTACCTGTATCAGGTACACTCCCACTCGTTGCATCTCCCTTATCATAAGATATTTTGTAATTTATTGCTTCCCATTGTGCAGTTAAAGTCCCTGGATTTTTTGTTGTAGCTAGATTCCCTAGTAAAATTTTATCATTTGGTTGATAGGTTTTGTCGTCTTTACTATAAGTCCATCCAACTAGTTTGTATCCTGTTCGAGTTACTTCGGGCACTACGAAAAGATATTGTTCAGAGGCACTAGTTAATGGATATACATTATTTGATGTTATTCCTGAAGGAAGTTCACCATCGGCACCATTTTTGTTAACTTTTATTTGCGTCCAATATTCTGATAAAGTAGGAGTCCACACCCCATATAGCGTATTAACTCCAGACGATAATGTATACTTATTTCCTGCATAGTAATCTGGAACAGAGGCATTTTTATTTGATGACCATCCCCAAAAAACGTATCCTTCTGAAGGTGCTGTGTTATCTAATGGTATATCAGGCAAAGTGATAGTTGTACCTGATGAATCTGTTACAGCAGCGGGATTACTACCTGATTTGGCTTGTGTTAAAAACTTTAATGTTCCTTGAGTTCCGTTGATTGACCATTGAGCAACTAGTGTAGTGTCTTTTGTAGGCTTATAAGAATCACCTTCATAATAAATGTTGGTTCCGTCTGACCAACCTACAAATGTAGAATTATTTTTTGTTAAGGAACCTTTGCCAGGTATTAAAATTGAATCACCTTTACTTACATTAGTATATTTGTAAGGTGCAGATCCTCCAGTAGCCCCATTGCTATTCAGGGATACAGTCCATTGAGAAACGGGATCATAAGATGTCCAAATTGCAACAAAGTTCCATGATGAAGGGCTCTTGTTTGTTCGCCACCTACCTCCAGGGTAGACATCTACACTATTATCTAATCTCCAATGGCTAAATGTATACACCTTGCCATCTGTACTTGTTCTAGTAGGAATATTTGATGGGACAGTATACCAATTACCGTCTGCAGCAACTCTTGTGTTGCTGGGCATATTAGATACAGAATCTGTGGAGCCAATAGGCAGTCCTTGCTGATAATTAACACTTTGCATAGGTCCCCACTGCGCCACAGCAACAGTTGAATATTTAATTTGTACGGTTGATCCAGCAGCGTAATTAGATCCATTTATTTTCCATGTATTAAATTTATAGCCTCCTCTTACTGGTGTACTCGTTGGAAGAGTTAATGTATAACTTTTGTCTGCGTTAGTCTTGATTCCATTTGTTAGGTCACTATCTGTCGTACTACCACCATTAAGATTAAAAGTTAAAATTGGTTCAGCATCTGCAGGATTTGCAACAATTTTTAAATATAGCGTCATATTATCAGCAGTAAAAGCGTAATTGCTGCCCGGTGAATAGTCTGTCCCCGTTCCATCTGCTTTAGTATTCCATACCCCCGAAATAGTTGTATTAGCTGTTGAAGCTGTTAGCCCTGAAGGTATTTCCGGAATTTTTATGACTGTCCCTAATTTTTCAAATTGACTGTTAGGTGCCGAATTTCCTTTCGCTCCATTCAAATTGAAAGATAGTGTAGAGGCAGTAGCCCACTGAGCATATAGTATTGTATCCTCACTATATGGCCAAGAGGCAACTACTTGTCCAGCAGAGTAACTATCACCGCTCCCATTAGGATCTGTATTCCATCCATCAAAAATTTGTTTTTTTGGATCTGGTGCCGTAAAATTTAATTCTCCAGTACCTGTCCCAACAGCCCCTACAGTGTAAGTTCCATTAAGTGCGATTTGATCATTTTTAACAGTACCAGAGTTTGTTCCACCATTAGCATTGTAAGTGATTTTAGGATTACTTACGGTCTCAGATTGTGATTCTATTGATGAAGATTCGTCTCCGTTTTTAGCAGTATAAGAATCGCCTGTTTCATTAGACTTTTCTTGCTGATCCATATTGGAACTGCTCTCGTTGTGCTCTTTTTCGATATTTTCGGACGAATCTATTTGATTATCTGTCTTCTCTCTCAAATCAGTAGTAAATCTTGTTGTTTCCATTTGATTACTTTCACTATCAGGGGTTTCAGCAAATACAGCTATTGGCTGTAGAACAATACTCATAGTTAAAATAGCCAAAGTACTGAGCATACTGAATTTTGTTTTTTTCATTGTTGTACCATCCTTTCTTCTATATGATTAACCATTTTTATAGTAGAGATTATTAAAACTATTTCCTTTTCTATAAAAATATTTTTATTATAAAACTACGTTTATGTAGTGTCTTTTCTTAAAAATTGATTAATACCATTAAATTTAGAAATCAATATTGCTTCCTTATAGTTGTCTTCTTAAAAGTATTGAGTAACAATATTATTATTTGTTCTACTATTCAATTCGATTTGGACTGAAATACCTTCTGCAAAAAGATTTGCTGAGAAAATATCCAACCCCCCATTCCGTCATAATAGCCTTTTCAATTCCAAAATATTGTTGAATTTTACTATTTAGTTTTCTTATTTTAGAAGACATTTGACTTAGTGTAGAATTATCGCATTTCCTCCAAAGACGATTAGATAGATCATTTCTATTTATAGCTTTTCCCTTTTCCTCTAACAAAATTTGATAGATTCTTCTACAAGTCGGGTCTAACTGTTGGACAAAAAGGTCATTATAAGTAACAGAACTATCAGTATTCCCCTCTTCAATATAAGTAGTTGGCAAATAATGTCCTTCAACGTTTTCTAAAATATCAGCCTGTGTAGCTAAAATTGAATTTTCACATATCACATCAACTATTCCGATTTCATTCAAATACCCCTTTTCCTTAGCCGTAGGAATTTTTTCAACTTTTAGTAAACATGTAACATCACTTTGTCTCTTCAACGTTGAAATCATTCTAATTATCTTTTTTAGCGAAAAGGTATTACTAAATAGTACAATTGAAAAATCGTATGCCATTTCAGGGAATTTTTGTTTCTTTTCCCAATGATTCACAAGCGCAGTCGTCAAAAATGCCTCATACCCTAAACTTCGTAATTGTTTATAGGTTTCTTGTTCATTATCTACGTTGCTTGTTAAGAACAATATTGGCTCCATTCTTATTCCTCCAAATAATATAGATTTATAGAAACAGCTCTGTAAATCGTTCGAGTTAACCAAGAAGGAAAGCTGTTAATAATATGTTAAAATTTAGTCTTAGTAGTTACTTCTCGTTACTTGGTATTGCGTATACTAGGTAACCAGAAATATCCTTTGGCAGTAGGCGGTTTTTCTTATCTTTGACGGCTTTTGACGGGTTATACATTTAGGCAGATAGTTTATTCTCCACACGTTCTTTCTTCAAAATAGTTTCTCTCAAACTAATAATATCTGCATCTGTGTACGTATCCAGCGTCATTTTAGCGGAAGCATGCCCTAACAGGGCACTAATTGCGGTGATGTTCCCTTGTGCTTCCAGACACCTTGTCGCAAACGTATGCCTTAATTGGTGGAAATGAATACCTTCCAATCCACATTTCTTTAACAGTTGGTGGAAATGGTAGGTGAGTAGTCTCGGTTCTTTGGGCCATTGGGTCTCCGAACAAACGAAGGGACCTACTGCTTTTTTATACCCTCTTTTCAACCATTTATATAGATTGGGACTTATAGGAATTTCACGAGCAGAATTGTGCGTCTTGGCAGGAGCCAATAGTAACTCTGATTTTTCATTCCCATTTGGATAGGGAATTCTCTGGTAGGTACTTTTAATTTTAATCAGACGCTTGTTCAAATCTACGTCTTCCCATCTCAGCGCCGCAACCTCTCCAATACGTAAGCCTGATTTCAAAGCTAATAAAACAGGAAGTGCTTTTGTTAGTGACAGCTTCTTAGCTTGTTTCTCTATCTTGACTTCTTCCAGCCTGGAGATAGATTTGATTTTTTGGGGCTGTCTTTTAGGCAAGAGAACGTTCTTACAAGGAAATTTAGCGATCAATTCTTCTTGATACGCTTCATATAAAGGTTGTTTCATTATTTGATAGGTCACGTGAATCGTAGTCGCTTGTAAGGACTGGTCGATCCAAGTAGCAATCATTGTCTGAATGGTTTCTCTTGAAATTTGATTTAATGGTCGTTCTCCGATATAAGGAAAAACATATTTCTTTAATTTATATAGATACGTAGCATAAGTAGATTTTTTTAAGACTATTTTTCTTCTTTCTAACCATTTTAAGCAGTAAGATTGATAGGTCAGAGTACACTCCCCATTTGTTTCGATAATAGATAGATACTTAAATTTCTCTGTATACAAACGTTCTTTCACTTCAGAATAGGTCTTACCGTATACGTAACCATATTGAATGGTTCCATTTTCTTTTCTCCCTTTTTTATATCTTCCCTCCCAGCGGTTATCTTTCCTTTTGTAAATATTTTCTCCTTTTTTTGACATAGCTTTTTCCTCCAATTTTGACGATTTTACTGACGGCTAATAATAATTAGTCTCAAGAATATGTATATAAAGGCGTTTATAATCTTTTTTTGTTAAAATATTACTGAGTATTGATAAAAAAACCAGAACATTGTATACTTAAATCGCGATACAACAACTGGTTACGTGGTATACGCAATACCAAGATTCAGTTGTATTTTAAGCTAGACAATTTTTAAAAAATGCAAATAGTCTAGCTTATGTTTATATATATATATTTGTGAAATAATTAATTTTATTAAAAGTATTCTTGATAAAACAACTACTTCTACAAGTATAGAAGTAGTTATTCTTTTTTTTTTTTGAATATTGTCCTATAATTCGTCAAAAATATTCATCTTTCGACAAAGAGGGATAGATTTTAAACGAGATAGAAAAAACCGACTTCAAAAGTTAGACTGAAAATCTAATTTTTTGAAGTCGATTTTTATTTGTTTAAACTTATCATTGAGTTCATTTTTAAAATAGTATCCACATCTCAATTGACTATTTAACTCCGCAAGAGTTTGAAGAGCTGGAAAAAGAAAATAGCGTAATTGTCTCTATTCAAAATATGTCCAAGATATTGGATGTAGGATAGAAGTTGGATTAGAGTCAATAACTGAGACACTTTTTACGAGAGTTTTTTTATGTTAAGCAGCAAGTATTTTTTCTCAAATGCAACCGGAGACAAATACGTTAAAACACTGCGAATTCTACGGGTGTTATAAAATCCTTGAACGTAACTGAAAATTTGTCGCCTTGCTCCCTCAAAAGTTTGATACGTTGGCCGTTGATACACATGTTCTTTCTTCAATAATACATGGAATGATTCAATTCCTGCGTTATCGTAGGGACAGCCTTCACGGCTGTAGGAATGGGTGATAGTTAATTCTTTCAGTCTTTTTTCGTATTCATTACTTTTATACTGAGAACCTAAATTGGTATGTAAAATCTGCCCATTTACAACGTTTCTATTTGAAACAGCGTCTTCAAGGGCTTTTTCTACAATAGCGGTTGTCATGTGACAATCGAAGTGATAACCAATAATTTTTCTTGAATGAAGATCCATGATGGTTGAAAAATAGCACCATCCATCTTCTAATGTATGAATATCTGTGATATCAGCCACCCATTTTTGATTCAAACCAATAGTAGAAAAACTTGCTTCAATAAATTTTGATAGTTTTTTAAAAGTTTCTTGGCATGCTTATCAGCTTTAAATTTCTTAATGACAATCGATCGGTTTTTTTGGCATTTCATGGATATTTGAATACGTTCTATACTGATCTTCCGATAGTCTGAATAGTTTTGTGCAAGCAGATAACGAATTTTCCCAGCACCGTAGATACGACCACTTTCGTGGTAGATACGGAGAACTCTCCGACCTAATAAAGCTTGTTCTTCTGGAGTGTGTCTGATTGTTTTTCCGATAGTACACAGCTCCAGATATGCCAAGCAAACGACACATTTTTGATACACTATGATGGCCTGATTCGCTTTCGTGACGGATGAATTCAATAAGTTCCATTTCTTTTCCAGCAGGCCGAGTGCTTTTTTTAAGATGAGGAGTTACTCGTCTTTTTCATTTAATTGCTTTCTTAAGGCTTTTGCTTCAGCTGGAGTAAGTCCGCCAGGACTTGTTATAATGGCTCCTTGGACCCATTTCAGTATAGTAGAATATCCAACTTCATATTCTAAAGATAATTGGCGTGCTGATTTACCTTGGTTGTGCAACTCTAAAATTGTTTCTTTAAATTCTTTCGTGTAGCGTTTTGGCATGACGAGACACCTTCCTTTGAGATTAGTTTACCCTCTCTCAAAATCTGTCTCAACTTCCATGCTACATCCACTACACATTGCCTCAACTATCGGAATTTACTAATAAACCTGTAGATTATACGAATTTGTTAAAAAAAATCAATCAGTAGTTATCACAGCATTTGATGATGATATTGCCCCTTACACATATTCTCAGTCATTGGCTCGTCACTTAAACTGTAAACTGATATTAATGCCTGAAGGAAAGCATTTTATTGATAGAGACGGAGTTTTAGAACTTCCGATTGTCTATGATGAGTTGCTATATTTGTTACAACCTCAGTTATAGTGATGTCCAAGAAATCTTGTATGATCGTGGCATTTAGGTTTGTCACACCACGATTTACCGATAGGTTCAAGAGTATGGGAAAATTATTTATCAAATTTGGAAGAAGAAAAGTAGACAATCTTTCTACTAATGGAAGATGGATGAAACCTATATCAAAATTAAAGGAAAGTGGCACTATTTGTACCGTGCGATTGATGCTGACGGACTAACTTTGGATATTTGGTTGCGTAAAAAAAGTGATACACCAGCGCCATATGCCTTTTTAACACGACTAAAGAAGCAATTTTGAGAACCGTCGGTTCTGGTTACCGATAAAGCTCCTTCCATCAATAGCGCTTTTGAAAAGTTACAAAGATCTGATCTATATACGAAGACAGAGCATCGAACAGTAAAATATTTGAACAACTTGACTGAACAAGAACATCGTCCAATTAAATGTCGGAATAAGTTTTATCAAAATCTTCGAACGGCTTCAGCTACGATCAAGGGAATGGAAACGATTCGAGGAATATACAAGAAAAGCCGAAAAGAGGGAACGCTTTTCAGTCTGTACTGAAATTAAAGTGTTACTAGCAATCCCAGCATAAAAGATCGATTAACTAACAAGAGGGTTTTCTATTTCGGTCTTTGCAACAGAACCCTTATCATAAATAGACGTTGCGTATATCTGTCCTTTTCTAATAGCGACATCATCGATTCCAATCGCTTCAATCTCCGGGGATCCCTGAATTCAAGGCGGTCGTATAACCGCTGAATAGTATCATTACTCACTGAAACACCTAGAAGTTCAAGAATCTTACTCACGCATTCGTTTCTAAAAAATGGCAACACCTAAAATGAATGTATTAAGCGCCTCGGTTCGAACTTGAGAGGGACGAAAAAACGATAGCAGTTCCGTAAATACTTGGTAGAAAAACGCCAGATTTAGGCAATAATACTTATATACATCGGCATGAAGAAGCGTCTGCTTTCCATGAATCGGTGTGTCTTGGATCGTTCGTATATACGTTGAATACAGTTTGTGACAAGTAACACCGCAAGCCGGACAAGAACAACTATGACATCTTGACTTGACAAATAGATGAATGATTTCCGCAGTTTCTTCTACATCATAAGTAAAAGGATCGTCATCTAATAAAAAAGAACAGCTTGTAAATTCTTTGTACTTGATCATCCTAAAGACTGCCTTTCTTCCCTAGATTACAGAATAGTCAGCCACAAATACATAACAAATAGCATGAAAAAGCGAGTAATAAACTACTCGCTTTTTCGTGCTATGCCCACACTTGAGAAAGAGCCCAAGAGTCGGACAGATCGTTTTTATACGTACTGTTTAGCTGTAATTCTCCTTTAGATATTTTAACAATTCTAGAACCATTCCCACAGCCGACTTGCTGTCTGGACGGTCTTCTAAAAATTGCAGGACGGAAAATTTTTGGTTCTGACTGTCAAAGGCGTAAAGGAAGCTGTTTTGCAGCCCGCGTTCATCTTGCTTTTCTTTGATTTCTGCGGTTCCTGTTTTTGCCATGAGTGGAATCCCTAAGGACTGCAGACTATTGGCAGTGCCGTTAGGATCTTCAACAACCGCCTGCATGTCTTGATTAATGCGAGCGACCGTTTCAGCAGAGACTACATTATTTTTTGTTTTATTTTCTTGCGACAGCAAAAGTTTTGGATAAACGATCGTTCCATTATTAGGAAAAACTGAGTACGTCGCGATTTGCTGAATCGGATTCAATAGCAGTTGCCCTTGTCCGTAACCGGTATCGGCCAATAAAATATCTGAGCTGAAATTCTTTTCGGTGGATATTTGCGCGGGATTCATTTCAATCGGCAAATCTAACTCTTCTCCGAAAATGAATTTGTTTAATCCTGCACGAAATGTTTTCTCCCCCATTTTTAAAGTTTCTTGAGCCATGTAGATGTTATCGGAATAAATCATCGCCGTCCTTAAATCGACTGGCGAAACATCGGAAACACGAGTTACTTTGTATCCTCCCCAAGAAGCATCCTGCTGCCATTTTAGTCCATTGATCGCTAAAGCCTGGTTCGGATTAATCGTTCCAGCATCCAATCCAATCGCGGCCGTGATCAGCTTGAAGGTTGACCCTGGCGCATAACCGTTTGAATATCTTGCTAAAAATGGCAAAGCTTTGTCTTTCGAAAGTTTGTCGTAATCCGTTTGACTGATTCCATGAACGAAGTTATTGGGATCAAAGCTCGGCGAACTGGCGACAGCCAGCAAATCTCCCGTTTTCGGTTCCGTCACTACACTTGACCCTCGCTCATTACCTAATGATTTATAGGCCAAGTATTGCGCTTGGACATCAATCGTTAATTGGATCTTTTTCCCTTCAACGACATTGATTTTTTGCAGAATTTCCTTTTCTTTCCCTTCGCTGTTCGTTATAGCAATATACCCGCCATCGCGACCTCGCAGTTCTTTATCAAATACTCTTTCCAGTCCAGTCCGACCAATAATACTACCTTCGGATAAATCTTTATTTTTTTTCATATCCTCTGCTGTTACCGCTCCGACATATCCAATAAGATGCGCGGCCGCCTCACCGATTGGATACGTTCTCCCAATATCCGTTTGTACTTCTAATCCATCTGGAGCCTCGAAGTTTTCAGGTACTTTCGTTTCAGTCTTTAATGGAACAAAATACTCTTCCTTGACCCAGCTTTGCTCTAATGACGTATTGATGGATTTTTCAGTCAAACCTAGAGCTTCACTGATTTTTTTGATTTTTTCCTGTTTTTGCTCCCCTTCGCCCAGCGCTTTAGGCACGACCCCCAAGTTAACGATCTCACTATTATTGGCTAGGCCATGTCCATTTCGATCCACAATCTCTCCTCTTGTGGCAGAAAGGTAATGATAAGCCACCTTATCCGTCTGTTTCATTCCAGAAAAAATCAAATTCGGTGCCCATTCGATTAAACTATTGCCTTTTGTTAATGTTCCTTGATAATTTTGCTTAAACGACTTTCCTAAACCTGTATAAAGAATCGCCGTATACGCAAATTGATTCTCCTTTATTGTAAGATTCTTAATTTTTATATCATGAACACGTATACTGCCATAAATATTTTGGTACTTTTCATTTACTTGCTGCTTTGAAAAATCCAGCGATTTTAACGAGTCTTCGGAAAGATATTTTAAAGAATCCTGATATTTTCCTTTCGAAAGGCGATCAACAAAGGCCTTGATCGTTTCCTTCCCTTTTGCCTCCATCCGTTGTTCATTTATCGTGCGGTAGCCGAAAAAGAAAAGACAACCGATAATCAAAATTCCCACAACGATAACGATTCCCTTTCCTCGCTTGTGTTTCTCACTTCGTTTCATTTTTTCTACACCTTCCTATATACTACATCTGTAGTTTTTTTAGTAATAAGAAACTAGAAATCAATAAATTTCTAGCTCTTTTAATATTGCTAATGTTTTTTCAGCCGCTGCCGATCCAGTTGCCTTTACTCCTTGTAAATGACAGGCAAAATAATAGTTCCCCTTATTCGTTTCCATCGACCCAAGGAACCAGCCTGTACTCGTTGTTACACTGTTGCCGGTCCCAGTTTTTCCGTAAAGCGTATATTCTGGCTGTGTTTGTAAATGAATGGCCTGCTTTACAAATGCCACATTATCGGTCGAAAATGATAGCTTTCCTTCCAGCAGCCTTTTAAACAGATTCACTTGTTCAAATGGTGATATTTTCAAGGATGATTCCAGCCAATAATTATCAATTCCTCCTAAAAGATTCATATTTCCATAGTTGATTGAACGAAAGTTTTCTTTTAATTTCGTTTTTCCCAATTCCGAATCAAGCTGCTGGAAATACCAATTAGTGGAATTCGTTAAGGCTGTTTGAAGATTCTGATCATGATTCCAGCTGTCAATTGGATAGTCCGTTCCATCCCAAGCCCGTACATTATTTGTCTGATTAATTTTATGTGCATCAAGTGCGAACAGCGCACTCCAAATTTTATAGGTACTGTCAGGCGAATAGCGTTTGTGCCCTGCCGCTTGATTATAGGTCAGATAGCGATCCTTGCTATCATCATAAATGACCAGCGAATTATTTTCGTTTTGATCAAAAAGTGGATCGTATTTCTGTTCAACCAGCGGTTCTTGTCGCGAAAATTGATCCGTTTCGTCGGTCCTCGCTTGTGGGATTATCAAAAAAATACTGAAAACTAAAGCGATCACCACCATAAATTTAGCAGCCAATTTTTTTGTCGACGAGGGCTGAAAGCTGCTGATGCATTCGATTCTTCTCGTCAGCTCTTTCCGCTTACCGGAAAAACCAAGCAAATATAAATTCTGATTTTTTTGCACATAATCCAGCAATGTCTTTCCATAAAAGAAAACATCCTCTTCATTCAATAAACGCATCACAGACTGATCACAAGAAATTTCTCGGTCGCTTCTTGCTTGTTTGACGAGCAAATAGCTTACTGGATTGAACCAGTTTAGAATCGACAGCCAAAATAAAAAATTATTTTGAACCGTGTCCCTATCTCTCTGATGAACAAGTTCATGTAATAAAATGAAAAATAGCTGTTCATTTGAAGCTTTAGTAATAAAGTTGTTCGGCAATATAATCGTGGGGCGAAAAAAACCAAATGTCGCTGGGCTATCGACTCCATCACTCTGTAGGAGAACCAATCCTTTTCTGCTGTATCCCAAACATTTCTCTGCTTTTGTTAATTGTTTTTGAACTCTTTGATTATCCACTTTTACAGCCGCTCGAACCATTTTACGAAATTTGCTATAAGAATAGATTGCTCGAGCCAGAAAAATCACAACACCGATCGCCCATACAGCTTCCACCGACCATAAAAAAATAGAGCCGAAATCATTTGCTGGAAGTGCATTATCATTCATCCAGCTAGAGGACGTTCCTCCCATGAAATTTTGAGCATTATCCAAATGAAGCGAAGTCGGAAGTGATCGACCTGGCATTACACTTTGCATTCGGTAATAAATAAAATCCCTGAATTCCGTAAGAAGCTGATTGGGGATAAAGAATAAGACGGTCAATCCCGTTAGATTCCAATATTTGCCTTGATAAATTGGTGAAATCTGTTTTCCGAGCAGCCTTCTAAGTATGAATAAAAGAATCAGATACAGGTTGGAAGAAACGATATTCAAAAGAAAATGAGTCATCTATTTTCTCCTTTTATTTAATAATTCCCGCAACTGGTCGATTTCCTTTTCGTCAATCGATTCATCCTCAACAAAATTAGAAACGAAATCACTGACCTTGCCATCAAAAAATTTGTGAATAAATTTTTGGCTTTCCTGCTTCACGAAATATTCTCTTGGTATTAGTGCGTGATAGACGTACACTCTGCCTGATTTTGAATGTTCAACAGCCCCTTTTTGTTCCAAACGAACCAATAGCGTTCGGATCGTATTCGGGCTCCACTCTTCCTCTTTTTCAAATGCTCGGATAATCTCCTTTGAATCAACAGAGGCTCTTTTCCAAACGTATTCCATAATTTTTAGTTCCGCATCGGTAATTTTTATCTCTTTTTTCATCACTGACTCCCTTCAAACTACATTTGTAGTTTAATCGATTCAAAATGATTTGTCTATAAAAGTTTTCTTGATTCCTCTTTCCTCAGTCTGTCTCGGAAAAAATGAAGAAAACTTAAGACTTCTCAACTTCTTTCGGCTCTATGCGTTTACTACTCTTACAAAGAGACAATAAAGTGAGATAACGTAAATGAGCAGAAAAATAAGTATCCTAGCGTTCGTTCCAATAAGTATAGTTCCTTTTATCGGAGTGTATTTTCTTTTTAATCGAACCGATTTCCACCATACTATTTTTGACGGTTTTTATAGTACCTTAGTTCGTTCAAATTCTGTTCCTACTTCTGATGGCACAGAGTACACTCAAACCTATATCGACTGGCCGAACGTCAAAAAAAAACGGGCCGGCCATCCATCATCGACGAAGACAAAAGACATTTTTTCTAACGCTTCTACTGAGGATCTAAAGAAACCAGTGGGTCTCACGATTGCCAATGAAATAGACGGAAAAACGAACAAACCCGCAATCAGATGACCGCGGGTTTGTTTTCTGCTTGTCTACTTCCAAGTAGCAATTTCTTCTCCTTTGATCACTTCAACTCCTGTTAAAAAATCAAACTGAAAATCTTTGGAGTCAGTAATAATCAGCATTACTACATCGTCCAACCCCGCAGAAGAAATAATATTTCGGTCAAAACGTAATAAAGGATCGCCCGTTTTCACCTTTTGCCCTTCAGATACTAGTAGCTCAAGTCCCTCATTTTTGAGATTCACTGTATCCACTCCTACATGAATAAGCATTTCAATGTTTTCCTGAGTCTTCAATCCGATTGCATGTTGCATTTGCGGGTTAGCCACCTCTATTCTTCCATCTATTGGAGAAATGATCAGCCCTTCTTTAGGAATGATTGATATGCCATCGCCCATCATACCAGTTGAAAAGACTTCATCTTTCACCTCAGACAGAGGAACAGCCTTTCCAGTGACAAAGGCTTTTAAACTTTTTTTCTTTTTGAAAAACATGCCTACACTTCCTTATAATTAATCAGTTCAATACCTAATAACTCCAATTCATTTTTGACAGCAGAATCAGTAAGAAATGCCACTTCAGCAGTACGAGGAATCAACAACGAAGAATTTCTTAAAATATAATCGTCTAAATAACCTGGATGGAAAATCATCATGTCAACCCCATCCTCATGAAGATTCGCAAGCAGCTTTTCAAAAGTACGATAAGGATCATAATTCGCCTGCATTGACTCCATTGATAAATAGACTTTCGTACCATTCACATCAATAAATGCGTCCTTTGTCAGAGAATTAGGCTCTTGACCTTGTGGCAATCCAGAATATTTCAACTCATTCTCTAGTGAAAATTGCTCCATCGCCTTGAAATAATTATCACTCGCTACTGCATGTCCCTCAAAATAATCTGGCCTTTTTCCAAATAGTTCTAAAAAGTGTTGATATTGTGCCTCAATCTCCAACATTACTTCTGAAAAGACAACGAAATCTACTGCCGCTTCTCGATACGTTTTGGACGATTTAAAATTACCCTCTTCATCTACTAAAGAGGGTATTTTCTCTGGATCACACAATGGTCTTCCAATACAAATATTCGTGTGCTGACCAACAGCGATTGGTTCGTTCTTTAATAATTCTACACCATGAGCGGTCGCAGACATATTTACCATAACTCCAACACTTTGAATCAAGCCTTCCTTCACAGTTTTTTCTATCCCATAATTAACAGCCTCTGAATAACCAAGGTCATCCGCTCTAAGCAATACCTTCTTCAAGTAATTTGTCATTTTCTTTTGTTTCCTCCTTTGCGCTTAAGACATACGTAACAGTTGCTGAAACGACAAATCCTATTCCGCAAGCAATAAATCCATTAATCATATTTCCATTAGTTCCACCAACAAAAGAGATTAAACAAGCAAAATTTGCTACTGGAATCAACGTATAGGCGGTGACACCTGTTAAGCCTGCATACAACCCACCAGCAAGTCCACCAACCATTAAACCAATAAATGGTTTTCTGTATCGAACACCCAAACCATAGACGCCGGGTTCAGTAACACCTCCGACTAGACACGCAGCTAGAAAACTAAAAGCAAGTGCTTTTTCATTTTTATTTCTCAAACGTAAAAACGAACCCAAACACATTCCTGCAACACACATACTTGAAACAATAGCTGCAGGCGATACTAATGAATCCTGCCCATTTTGCGCAAAAAGTGTAATCATTGTGGAGATCATCAATAGATGCATACCCGTCATTACCAAAAATTGCCACAATGCTGCAATGATTGCCACGGCTAGAAAACCACCAATTGCATCTAAAGATAATAGAAATTTACTGATATATTCTCCAGCCACAAACCCTGCGGGACCTAATACAATTAACGTGATTGGCAGCATAACCACCATGGTCAAAGTTGGTGTAAAAATTGTTCCTAACGTTGACGGAATAATTTTCTTAAAGAATTTTTCCACATATGACATTATCCAGATTGAGAGAATCATTGGTATCACAGTACTTGCATAATTCTGTGTGGCAACCGGAATACCAAGAATATCAAAAGGTGTGCCATCTGCAGCAATCTGAGTAAAAGTCGGATGAAGCAAAACGCCTCCTAAAAACATTCCTAAAACAGGAGTGACTCCAAATTTTTTTCCAGCAGTGTATCCTAAAAAAACAGGAAAGAAATAGAAACCCGCGTCTCCAACAAAAGTCAGTAATGTTGCTAAAGAACTGCCCTCATGAATCCAGTTCAACATTGATGGTCCAAAAACTGCCATGACCATCTTAAACATCGAGGCAGAAATTAGTACTGGAATCAAAGGCGTTAGGCTTCCAGCCAAGTAGTCTAAAATCTTATTTCCTAGACCTTTTAGTGTAAACGGCTCTTTCTCTTTGCTTTCTTCAGTTTCTTCTTGTTCCTTTGCTCTACCTGTTAATTCCAATAAAACACTATATACCTTATTTACAGTCTGTCCGATAATGATTTGATATTGTCCACCTGATTGAACAACTCCTAATACACCAGTTGTTGCTTTTAAGTTATCCTCGTTGATTTTACTTTGATCTTTCAAGTTAAAACGTAGACGAGTCATACAATGAGTCATGTTTGAAATATTTTCTTTGCCGCCAATATTCTCTAAAATGGATTGTGCCAATTCATTAAATTTAGTCATGTTTTTTACTCCTCATATTTTTTTCGTATAAACGGTTCATATGAATCATTAAATAAACCAATTCATCTTCATTCGATTCAATTCCATAAAGTTGTGCAATCAATTTACCAACCTTTTGTGCTAGCTGATAAATTTCCGAATGTTGTTCTTTGATTGAATCCAACATTTCCATTCCCGGACCAATCAATTCTTCTCCACTGCGCATTCGCTTTAAATAATAAAACATATGCATGCAAAAACGATTGTAGTTAAACTCATCGCGATCAATCACAATGTGCAGATCCTGTTCAATCAAGATCGTTGTTTGCTGAATAATTTCTTCGATCAATACTTCTTCTTGCGATATTTTGTACTCTGACTGACTATTAACAAAATGCATCGTAATACTTGTCAGCTCTCCTTTAGGTAATACGATATGGATCTGTTGCTGAATCATTTTGACTGTTTCTTCGGCTAATAGACTTTCTTTTGGGTACATTTGAGCTATCTCATACGAGTATGTCATTCGAACATCTTTATAAGTTGTCAAACGCTGGATCGAAAACTGGATGTGGTCGGCCAAACTAAAAACCAAAGAGGGATTCAATTGTCCATTTAATTCCTTCTGAGCCATGTTGACAATCTCTGCACTCAAATTCAAAATTTCCTCAGGTATTTCTTTCAATAGTCCTTCAAAATATTCACTTAATTTGTAGAACGTCATTGTGATTTTATTCAGATCCGTTAATTCATAAGGAGTTTTAGGGAAGCCTAACCCTTTGCCAAAAGCAATCAAATGGTTTCCATTCCCATCAATCGCTTCCGCAACATTATTATTAATCTTCTTAATAATTTTCATTTACTCCTCCGCCTTTCCAATAAAAAAACTCTTTGAGTACACACTACACCCTCCTTTTTTAAAGAGAATGGTAATGCCTCAAAGAGTAACAATCCATTTTTATTTAAATTTCACTTAAAGAATAGCCGATAAGGAAAACGTTGTCAACTGCTTTTGAATTCTTTTACTATTTATCCAAAATAACAGCATGTTCTTCAACCCATAACTTCATCTCAACCACCAATTCTTCAGGCTAGGCATAGTGATATTGCTCCGCCAGTTTATGCGACATCATTTCATACAGATTAATTGTCTCCTGCAACGCACGCCAACTATCCGCCGCATCAAATTTTCCAAAGACACCATTCGATCGTTTGGAGCAGAACCTGTTTGCATTCAGCCTCTCGCAGTTTGACCGTCCACAACTCCTCGTACACGATTTGCTTGGTAAGATAAATTGCCAAAAACCAAAAAGTATTCACTGTAAAATCAAAATTCTCAACAGTAATGGGCTATGCAACAGTCCTTTCAAAGCGTTCAGGAATCAGCTGCTGAGTAGTTCTAGTTTTATCTAGCAACACTTTCGCCCCGCGGTTCTGTTGCAAAGGTAAAAAATAAATCAACATTTATCAAATTAGTTTTTTTATTAAGCGGGAATCCCTAATAATCCCTTAATCAAAGTAATTTTTCGTATTCCTGAACCCAACGGTAAATGGTTGTATGACAGACCTCAATGCCACGATCATAGAAAATTTCTTGAACTTCACGATAACTGAGGTTATATCGAAGATAATAACCAACAGCCACAATAATCACGTCTTCTTGGTATTATTTTCTTTTAAAATGGTTCATATCTTCGTTCCTCCCGGGTCATTTTAGCTAGATTTTACACTAAAAGGACTTAATTGAAAAACTTTGCAACAAAACCCGCCCGAGATAATTTATACGCTTACTGTTAGTTGTTTATTATTTTTTTTTAATTGATTAAGTACTACAATAAGAATGAGAATAAGTTAAGTTATGTATCTTTTTCAATAATTTAGGAGGTGTTTTTTTTGATTTAAAATTTGCAAGCTGTTTAATTGAAAGAGGATTATTTAAAACTCTATGAAAATTGATCGCAAAGAAGTACTTTGTTTCCGATAATACTGTTGCTCGAATTTTAAGAGAGGCGACAAAGAACTATCAGTCGAATTAAAACTACCTGCCGACCGTTTTATGTATGGATGAATTTAAATCAATGAAATCCATTTCTGGAGCTATGAGCTTTATTTGTGTTGACGGGACACCAATCGCTTGTTCACCCTTTATCGTGTTTCCAAATGCCGAGATCGTCACCGATCGCTTTCATATCGTGCAGCACATAGCCTATATTTTATTCAGATTGGTCTCCACCAACACGACTTGACGAAGAACCTGAAAATAAACTATATTAAAACTAACATCTATTATTAGGAGTGATAAAGTGAAAAACAGTACCGGAATGGGGAAAGTTTTATTTGTTGGATATTTAATTGTCTTAATTTGGATATTATTATTCAAATTTTCACTTTCTTTTAGTGAAGTAGTTGCTCAATTTAATAATCAATCAAGAAGTATCAATTTAATACCTTTTAAAGGTTCTGTAGTATTAAATCAAGGGATTGATTTTTCAGAAATGATAAATAATCTTCTTATTTTTATACCTTTTGGTGGGTTGTTGGGAATCATTGATAAAAATTCTTCTTTCGCAAAAAAAATAATGTACATTTTTTTATTCTCTTTAAGTATTGAAGCTCTTCAGTTTGTTTTTGGATTAGGAGCTACAGATATTACAGATATAATAACTAATACATTAGGAGGGACTGTAGGCCTTTTAATATACAGCTTTTTAAAATTGTTATTTAAAGAAAATAAATTGGATAGAATATTGACTGTGGTAGGTATGATTATATTCACCTGTTGCTTAGTTTTTCTGATTTTTTTAGTAATTGTGAATTAGAAACAGTTATTTATTTGGCTGTTTGCCATAATCGCTAATTTAACTAAGTTAATTGATTTCACCTAAAATCGCGTTTTCAACACTCTTTTTGCTGATCTACCGATACTCAGAAACTCACCAGGATATCCGACGTCGATCACAAAAACGAGTATCAATTTAAATGATTGATAGTACTTTCATAGCTTGCACATTAATATCTAAAGACGCCTTATCGTGCGAGCTGTTGTCTTAGCAAAACAGCGAGAGCAAACCTTCCGTTTGCGGAGATTCATTGCTAGATCATTCTTCATATTCAACTAATGCTGAGACAAATTCAATTTCACTCATAGGAGTAATAGACCAAAGTTGAGTATCCTCATTAAATGTTCTGATCCCCGTATCCTCAAACGATGAACATAGATCCTGTATAATTTCTTCTGCATCTTGTACAGTAACCAATTTCATTTTATCTCTTTTTTGAGTAAAACTATACCTTGTTTCGGTTGTTTCTGTAGAAAGAAATGCCCGCAACTGATTGTCCGCTTTATCAAGAACAGCAATGGTTGTATTTTTGGGTAACTTTGAATTGAAATCAATAACTTTATCCATGAGTAGACCTCCCGCTAATGGTTAGTAGTAGGGCAATGCCCACTTATTTCAAATGCGATATTTTTAGTTCGTATTATCTACGAAATTTCATTTGGGCGGCTAGAAGTTTTTCATGTTCCTTTTCTATGGTTGAAGAAAATATCTTGGCCGGCACATACCCGTTTCGTTCAATTAGGATTGTTTCTATCTTATGCAGCGTCTTAGTAACCTCACGAAGATTATCCTGATCTAGCTTGTCAGATTTCCTATTAGCACTGTGCACTTTGTTGTTTAAATCTCGACGAGCCTTTCTCGCTAACGAAAGATAGTTATAAAGCTCGATCGTTAGACAATTCAACAACTCCTTTGTAGTAACGTACTGGAAGAACCACGGATCTTCTGTCAGTTCTGGTTTGCGTAATAATTCCTTCCTCGATTTGATTAGTTCAGCTTCAGTAAAGAATAAATCGCACTCTGTGCAATAGTACCCCTTATCTGTGCTGGTTAAATTTAAGTTGCAATACTTGCACTTCATAGTCATTCATCCTTTCCTGAATTTGATACTCGCTCTTTCCTCCTGCAGCCGGCGGCCAGGGCAATTTTTGAGTATCACTTTTTTGATACTCGCTTTTGCGATCGACGTCGGAGATCCTGGAGAGTGTTCGATTATCACTTTTCTCCTGATAATCTATCAAGTATAGATTTAACTTCGTTAACTCTGACTTTATTCATTTCTAATTCAAGCGCTTTAGCTACAGGCAGAAATTCTGAATCCGAATTCTCTAGAACCTCATTGCGAGTCTCTTCAGCTAGTATCTCACCTTTAAGCTCTAACTCTATAAGTTCGGCCAATAGGCACTTGATCAATTGCCTGCGTGATTCTGAATTTGAATGAATAATGAAACTTATACTAATTTGTTGATCTCTTTCCAAGAACAAGCTTCCTCTCAAAGTGATATCACTTTTCTTGTATTTATGAAAAAGTGATATCACTTTTTCTTTTGCAATTGCGGTATAGGGAATTTTGCTCTTTCTTTATCGTCAAGCATCCGAACCGCTATCCTGACTACCTCTGCCTCGCTTATATTGTACTCTTCTGACATTCGCTTAACAGCGGCTGACTCTCTATCATAGAATTTGTAAGGATTTCTTGTAACGCCCATTGTGTACCTCCTATTCTACTACGTAATCATTTCTCTTTGTTTATATTTTAGACCATCTTTAAATCCTGCTACTAAGGCTTCATTGTCTTGGACTTTGTGTGAAACATCTTTCCCTTCTACAAACTTCTTTTTCTCTATTGCCTGAATTACTGCTTCTGGAAGTTGCAATGCTAATTCATACCCCTTTGTAGTTACCTGTTCGTTTAAAGCGCTAGATAACCCCCTTAGATAGCCTTCAATGTAATCTTGTTTAAGCTGGCATTTGCGTTTCCACTTTCGTTTAACTTCTGGCCGCCCCTGGTATATTACTTTGTCAACCACTTCCCTTTTGGTTTGCTGTTGCTTGTAATAAAATAGGTCGTCTTCAGTAATTTTGTGCTCTAACATTAATTCCTGAGCCTTTGCCAACGCTGTCATAGACTCTTCGTCGTTGGCGTCATTAGCCAATGCTAGTAACTTTTGAATCTTCTGTTGTCTTTTGTTCTCCAATCCCCATTCCCCCATTTCATAAAGAAATCTCTATTAAGTGCTTTGCTAAATCGTATTCTAGTGCTATTTCATCTGATAAAGGTATTGTAGTTGTGTAAAATTCCTCAGATGTGCTGCACCCTCGGAAAACTCCTCCGACCTCTAAATCATAATCTTCGAAAACTTCAACCCTCATTAAATCAGTCGTTTTAGCTTCCTTTTGAATTTTATTTACAACCTCTTGAATACTCGCCCTCTTGAACGTTTTTACGATCTTTTCAGATTTATTATCCATTGAATACCTCCTCTGTTTCCTCCGCAAGTAGAAATTTTACAAACCTAATCGTATTACTTATTTAAAAATTTTGATGAAAAAAATTTTAAATGAATATAGAATGAATTTAGGGAATGATTGGCCAATCTTCCAATAAAACATTTGGAGGAACATATATGAATTATTTAATTGAATCATTATCATCTAAAACAGTTTTTTTTAAACGTCGAGTAGGTTCTTATGGACCCGAAAACCATGCTTTAATGGACTCTGTAAAGGCTCACTTAAAAAAAGAAAAGCTCTTCTCTGAAAATACAGTTATCTACGGTATTGCATTAGATGATCCTACTAAAATATCGGCAGAACATTGTCGTTATGATGTTGCTGTGGAATCAGATGTTGCCATACCAAATATGAGCTCAAAAGACTTGGATTCAGGTGATTATGCAATTTTCGAAATCGACCATACTAGCAATGCTGTTTCAGCTTTTTGGAATACTTTTGCATCTTTATTAACTCAAGATTCTTATGCGATAGATTTTTCTAGACCTATTTTAGAGAGGTATAGAATTAGTTTAATCAATGCGGGGCGCTGCGAAATGCTAGTACCGATAAAAATGCAATAAGATTTTCTAGAGAACCTTTCGTAGGTTCTCTTTCTACTTGATTGCCCCATCTAGTGGAACTATCCTGTTTTTCATTGACTACTTATTTGGTTAAAAGATAATAAACGAGAGTGGCCACAAAACAAGTCGATAATGCTAAACAGCAGATTAACAAGAATGCCCTTAACCAAATTGGTGATTTCTTCCATGAATATCCAGAAATTGTAAGCATTATCCAAAATGTAAATGCTGAAAATAAAAATTGTTTCATTGATTTCCTCCGTTTACGTAGGATATTATTCTGAGTTAAAAAATAAATAGTTCGTATATTAACTATGTGATTTCTTAAATAAATACTTTCATGTTTAGCTATTTACAAATTGAATATTTGGAGTAGAATTAATTTAATTCATAATTCACATCATTTTGGAGGTTTTTTAATGGCAACTATAATGAAAGTGCTTGTCTTGATATTACCTTTCTCCTTTTTATTGCATTGTTTCGAGGAATTTTATTTTCCAGGAGGATTTATTGATTGGTATCATACATTCAGACCTTCACTATCTAAACAAAAACCGCGATATTATATAAAGGTAAATATAATTGCGTTTCTTATTGTTTCAATAATTTCCATCAGTGTATTTTTCTTAGGAACATCCTACAACTCATTCCTAATTGCCTCTACGTTCCTAGCTGCGAATGCCTTTTTCACACATATTTTAGGTGCTATTCACACTAAGAGATATTCTCCTGGAATGATTACTGGGGCTCTACTTTATATTCCTATCTGTGTTTTGGCATACATTTTTTCATTTTTAAGTGGGACACTACTCATAAGCGATATAATCCCAGACTTAATTCTAGGCTCTCTATATGAACTATGGAATATTTACAAGTACAAAAAAAGAAGTAAGATCATACACAAATGAAAGGCACTTTGTTTCACCGTTAGTCAATTTATTTGACTGACTTTTTTCTGTTATAGCCCCAACTATAGGAGCTATTATTTCAATAATTACCAAGATATATTGTCTGAGAAGCTTCAGCGGCCGCTGGAAGCTTCTCAAACCAATTAGGTTAATACTCAGCAAGCTTTTTTTCGAGTTCTTTATAATCCAATATCGCAATTTGTAAATCATAGTTCGCTAGATCAAATCCTGCTTGCAGTGCTTCTAATTCAGTAGGAACACTTTTTACATGATGATCATGTCCCTTCGAATTAACTCGATATAGATCATAAGATCCGTTGCTTCCCTCTACTCTATACATAAATTTGTCCTCCTTATTTTTCGCCTTTTCCTTGGACCCATTCGATAAATAATTGGATCACCAGTAGTGTTGCGGTTTCATCCATTGACAGGTACAAGGAAATAACATCTTCATCAAACATGCTAGTATTTCTATCAACCAGGTAGTAGATCAAATCTAACGCGTGGCTATGCTGCCATGAGTAAACATGTTTTAAATGCCTTAATAATTCTCCCTGCTCTTCGTCCAACTCTGGTTCATCTACCTTGTATGCCTCAATAAATCGTTTAAGTTTGCCTACTTCAGATCTCCATCGTTTTCTCTCTTCCTCTTCTTCGTGTCGCATTTTCTCTCTTGTATGTCCACCTTCGTAGTAGCAGCTCAACCAATATTCGCACTCTTCTACCATTTCTTTGACAGATTTCAGCTGAGGTTCCTCACTAAAACCGGTTCCGATCGTCATGTGTTCGCAACAAATCGTCATCATGATTCCGTTAAATCGCTTCTTAGCCTTTTCAAATTGTCCCATCTATTCCATTCCCTTCTAATTTGACTCAATTATCGCTCTGCCTGTCGCGTAGTCGATATTTACATTGTCCGCACGATTAAACACGAACACATTAAAACTAATTTGATCATCCTCAATGCTCTGAGCTTCCATTTGTACCCCGCGGCATACTAGCTCTTCTCCAACGAAGTACGGTGTTACTCTATAGCGGACGTAGTTCCCAGTGCTTCTGAGATATTCAGCGACTATATTCTCATACTCCAGCATGGAGCTTTTCTTAGGTCTGTTCATTTGAGCGGTTCCGGTGAGTAAGTTTTTCCAATTTGCGTCTTCCCCTGTTAATTGGAACCCGATTAAATGGCAGCGATCGTAAAGCCACTGATTTTCACTCAATTTCTTTTGATGCCATCCTGAAGGGTAAACGTTGCTGATGTCTCCCCGCTCATAGTTTGGCATCATATTTCTATGCAGCAGTGCATTAGCCGGACCGACTCGATTCAATCCGTCAAGATCACTGAAATCCTGCCAACCATTGGGTGTGATCGCGAGATCATCTTCAGAAAACAACGGTTGATTGTCATTGATTGAAACCACCATATTTTCGCCATCGAACGTGGGTATATCTTCCAGACTTCCTACGTTCTCGAGCTTGGAATTCAGGAACGGTATCTCTATTCCATCAAATAGTCCGGCAAACTGCTGTGAGCAGCCGCCGAAACATCCTAATAACATGATCAAGATTCCTAGAAAGGAAATCCTCTTGCGATAAAATTTTCGTCTCATATTGACCTCCTAGTTTATAAAAAAGAATAGTGAATTTGCTGATAGTGACATCCAAAAATAAAGGATAATAGCTCCAGCAACCAGTAGTACAAACAACACTTTCGCTAAGATTGTCAACCTTTCGATCAGGAAGACAACTAAAACAGTTAACACATACATTGGCACTCTTACCGAATAAGGCAACCGACAAACAACACTTTTCATAAAAATCGCTCCTTTGGTTTTGACCTTTCATCTATTTTTTTGTTTGGTGCTACGAAGTGTTTAGACGAAAGGCTGAATTTTTTGCGTTTTGTTGCGAAGCTTTTACCATCTGTCAGAAATTTTGCAAGGGCGGCGTAGCCGTTCAATTTACCCTTGTTAAATTTCGAAGCGGCTTGTGAGAAACAGGGTGAACAGCGTTTGCGCTGAAGCTTCGACCTGCTTTCGCAACTAGTAAGCGTACAGAATGGTAAAAATGTAGCGCAAAACCAAAAAATGATGATTCGAGGCAATCGTGTAACGATTGCTTCCGCTTTATCTTTTAGGTCACGAGAAGTCGGAGCTATGCTTCGAGTGACTGTCCTTTTGATCGCTTTGGTCTTTTTGTGGCTCCCACAAAAATGGCAAGTTGTCCAAGTGCCGACTTTGCGGACGTAGGAAGCAAACAAAGGACAATTCGACTGCCGAAGGAACGTAGGCACAAAGAATTGAATGGACTAGTTGCCACCAACCAAAGTCAATGAGTTGCGGTTTGAGTCAAGGGCTGCTGCACCGCAGACGAAGCAACTCATTTATTCCTTTGAGGTTTTGATACTCGCTTTTGCAATCGATCGAAAAGATCTTAGCGTGCTTTTGAGTATCACGAAAAAAAGCGAAGAAAAAACAATCCGTATTTTGATTGTCTTTTCTTCGCTTCTTTTTTAATGATTGTATATTTGATACTCATTTTATTCAACTTCAGCCGGCGGCCAGGTCGTTTATTGAGTATCATTTGTTTTCGCCTTTTTCAATACCATCCGCGATCATTAATAGATCGTTCACTCCCCATTCTACCCTTTTCAATTTTCCGATTAAATTTCTGTACTCTTCGATCTCCTGTTGTAGCGATTCACGTGTTTCCTCTAGCTGATCAATTTCTTTCTGAATTGCGGATCTTTCGAATAGCGCGAAATGAACTAAGTTTTCTAATTTTTCATTTCTTCCTTCACCTTTGAATTTTTGAATCGTATCCCATACTTGTGGTTTCATTCTAAAGGTATAGGTTTCCACTCTTTTTGATATTTTCCCAAGCCATGATGTTCTCCTTTCAAGTCTCTAATTAATTGCAGAAACTTACTGTTTAATTTAAATAGATTGATACTCGAAACCTTCCCATATCTCCTGGAACATTTGACGATTTCGAGTATCAAAAAAGCACTTGTGTTTTAAATACTATTCACCGTAATAAGGAATATCCGTATTACTAACATCTTGTCCATTCAAATCTGGATCTTCAGGTAAATTTTCTTGATGCTGAGTTGAATTGTGGCTAGTTTCTTTATGCTTTGTGTCTCTTGACTCGGAAACACTTCTTGACTCCAACATTTGAAAGTCTTCTGCCACTACTTCTGTGATATAAACACGCTGTCCTTGTTGGTTATCATAATTTCTTGTTTGAATGCGACCAGTAGTGCCAATCAGTGCGCCTTTTCTACAATAATTCGCTAACGCTTCAGCTCGTTTTCCCCATATTACACAATTGATAAAATCAGCTTCTTTGTTCCCCGCTTGATTGGTGAATTTGCGGTTTACTGCAAGTGTGTAAGTAGCAACAGCTTTGCCCTGTTGAGTATATCGTAAATCAGGGTCTTTCGTTAATCTTCCTACTAATACAACATTATTAATCATATTTTTTCCTCTTTTCTATTTTAATCGCAATTGTGCCACATGTTCCATGAAATTTTATATTTTGTTTCATCCAAAAATATGATGCTGTTCAATCCGCCTTCTTTTTAATATTTTCATATCTTCATCCTTTCTGGTTTTGACCTTTCATCTATTTTTTTGTTTGGTGCTACGAAGTGTTTAGACGAAAGGCTGAATTTTTTGCGTTTTGTTGCGAAGCTTTTACCATCTGTCAGAAATTTGGCAAGGGCGGCGCAGCCGTTTACTTCACCCTTGTTAAATTTCGAAGCGGCTTGTGAGAAACAGGGTGAACAGCGCTTGCGCTGAAGCTTCGACCTGTTTCGCAACTAGCAAGCGTACATAATGGTAAAAATGTAGCGCAAAACCAAAAAATAATGATTCGAGGCAATCGTGTAACGATTGCTTCCGCTCCGTCTTTTAGGTCATGAGAAGTCGGAGCTATGCTTCGAGTGACCATCGGGTTTGACCTACGTGTTTTAATCTTTTTTCTTCCGAGCGGCGGTGGCGGTTGGAGCAAGGAAGAAACTCGGATATTTTGGCGACAAAAAACCAGCCAAAAGCCTTTCGCAAAAGGTTTCTAACTGGTTTTTATGGTATAATTATAGGGTAGTGAAGTTTGTGACGGTGGCTAATCCTATTAAAAAGGGGTGACGCCTATGTTATTGTTCTTAGGTTTTATCCCTAGAAAGGAATAACCTTGACTGTTTATCAAGCATTAATGTTTGCGGTAGCATTCGCAACATTAATCGTGACGATCAGTAATAAAGACAATAAAAAATAACCGTCTACTTTAGCCAGGGACGATTATTTTTTCGAAAATAATTCAGTTAAATGGTCACCGTCTTAAACGGTGCTACTAAGGGAGGTTGTTGAAGCAACCTCTCTTTTCTCTTGTATTATACCATATTTGAAAAAGAAAACCAATTTCGGGTTTAGTCTGTCGGGCTTTGCCCGCTTTTTTGTGCCGCCCTAAGTGGTGGCGGCGGTCGGAATGTGGGCGGCACAAAAAAGAGCTTACTTATCGGTTTTATTCCACAATTCTTTTGCGACGGGGATGTTTCCAAGCTCCGTCATGTTACTTGGCATAATGACTGTATTCGTATCACTTTCGACAACCTGTTTAAACGCTTCGATTCCAAGATAGGCAATCATCTGTTCGTTGAGTTTACTGTCGGATATTGCTTGGTTGATTTCCTTGATCCGTGCCGTTTCGGCTTCAGTAATTTTGCTGATGCGTGCTGCTTCTGCATCTGCATCGATCTTCGTACGCTCTGCACGTGCAGCAGCGTCGATCTTTGTTTGCTTGGCGCGTGCTTCCGCATCAATCTGCATTTCTGAGGCTTTCGCTTCTGATTCCAAAATAACTGATTGCTTTTTCCCTTCAGCAATCGTGATAGAGGATTGCTTGTCACGACTGGCCGTAATTAATTTGTTCATTGATGTAATAATTTCGTCGGAGACAGAAATTTCCCCGATATTGATACGATCGATGGAAAGTCCATACCCAGCGGTAATATCTTTCACACTTTCAAATAGACTCACGTTAATTTCTTCTGTGCCATTCAATACCTCATTCAGATCCATTTTACCAATAATGCCACGTAGGTTGGATTGACAGTCTTGGATCATCGATACCACGGAATTTTCGTTGTCATAAACAAAGGCTTTCACATCAGTCACGTGGTACTTTATGGCTTCGTCAATCTCGACCATTACGTTGTCTTTGGTAATGACGCTCTGAGGATCAATTTCTAATGGCGTTTGTTTTAACGAAACTTTCGTTCGAACGCTGTACAGAATTGGAATCAGGAAGTGTAAACCTGGGTCTAATGTCTTTACGTATTTCCCAAAGCTTTCAACGACTTTGACTTCTCCTTGATGCACAATAATAACCATGCTAAAAATAATTCTTGCTAAAATAGCAAATAGAACTAAATACAAAACTAAGTTGATAATAAACATACCTCTACTCCCTTTTCATTAATAAATATAGTTTACCATTTTTGAGTCTTCATACTTCAAGCTTTTTGGATTCTTTCCCGTTTTTATTCCATCAAACTTGAACCATGCGTTTGTCACAATCGCCACAAATCAAATTTACTTCCTTTGTTGCACGCACGCTCGTTTCACAACTCAGGCACTGGTACTTCCTAGTGCTTGATGAACTCGTAGTAACGTCTGAATCACCTCCCCTTGTCTGGCGGTGCCAAGAGATTTGTCCTAACCACTTCGTACTTTTCACGAAAGAAAGTAAGTCGTCAGACGGTTCGGTAATACTAAAACCTATCCGTTGGTCGTACGAGATAATCAATCCTCGTTTTTCTGCTTCCTTTTTAAATCTTTTATTGTGATAGGTCCCCCCTCTCGACGTATCCTGAATATTATTTTCCGCACAATATTGATGAACAATTTCATGAATCAACGTCGCTATGACATTTTCAATTGGTCGATGCAACGTTTCTGCTCCTAAATTAATTTCATAGCTCTCTTTACGGTTATCTTTCCAAATTTTTTTCGTCGTAAAGTGCCCATATGCTCGTGGCGTGCTTTGAACGGTAATAACGCTTTTTGAAAGTGCACTTTCAAAATAGTGTTTGTTCACTAAATCGAAAGCTTTCTCAAGCATTCTGATAGGTTCTGAAAGGGTCACATCTCCTGGGAACTCTCCAATTATTTTTTTCATCTGTTTCACCAATTGATGTACGGATCAGTCGTTAATAATTTCGTGAACTCAGGATTGAAATTATCTGCTGACATAATGTGCAGACGGTTGTATACTTGATCGTCAATTTCAAAACTTTGTCTATAGAGTTCTAATTCTTGTTTGATAATTGGGCTAGGTGTGACATATAAAAGATGTTCTTCTTCAAACTTTTTCAACTGCTTAATATATTTGGGGAAGATCCCTTTCATATATCTGTGACGAGATTTTAGTGTCAATTCAATTTCAAAACACCAGTCCACTTCGTATTCTTCCTTTGTCAGAAATCGACAGATAAAATCTGGAACAAAATATTTTTTCCCTTTCGAATTTTCGGTATAGTCCTTCGTCTCAAAAACGATTCTTCGTTCAGATTGAATGTATTTCAACGAAGGCATATCTTTTACTCGCTTAATCACGCTAATGAGGTAGTCGTTGATTTCTAAATGATGCGCTAAATTGTATTCAGGAACTTTCGGCAAGGAGTAGTAACCACCGACACTCTGATACCCCCTTTTAGTGAGAAAATAGTACACTCGATTGCTTTCTTTAAATTTCTCAATCATTTCATCTTTAAATAAACTATCACCTATCTTAGTAACACCATTTTCTTTAATATCTATACTGAAATTGAGTAATTCGATCATCTGATATTTTGAAACGATCCTTAGTTCATGCAAGATGCATAAAAACAAATATTTGCTTGAACTGTTCGTATATTTATTGACATGATAATTGTAGAGAATTGGATTCATTGGTATCATCTTCTTTCAATAAAGGGATAAACTCATGAAATGAGTTTATCTATCCTAGAAAAAGAGAGTTTTTTTCTCTTTTTCCGCTTTGAAGTCCCCCAAGTTTTGTTGGGGGATTTAGGGGGTTGTTGCTCTTTAGCGACAGTCCTCTCAAGATTTGGTGAGAGGGCGCAGGCGCAAGGGTGAGTTGTAAGTTTTCTCTTTCAAATGAGATTGAAAGAGAACGGAAAGAGTTAGTTTAGAGACCCCAAGATTGGGGTAGGGGTTGATCTCTTAATCTCTTAATCATTACCCAGTTTTTTCTTTTATATATTTATCCTTTTTTCTTATTTTTTATCTATTTTGGTTTTTGCTCGGCGCTTGGTGCATAGTTCAAAGATTTAAAATTCCTGACCATTTTCAGTCATAAGTGGGATTTATCCACGTTGACTGAAAATGGTCAGGAATTTTAAAAACGCCGAACGCCTTGTGCACCAAGCGCCGAGCATGCCTTACAAGAAATGCTACTTACCCCTTACTTGCCCCTTACTTACCCCCTACTTATCCCTTACTTACCCCTAAAACGTAGTCAGAATTTAGGTGTTTTATTTTCATTTTCTTGTCAAATTGGATGAAACTTGGCACAGTTTTGACCTCATGTTGCTTTAAAAAGCGTTGCAGTTTTACTTGCTCTTTTTCAGTATTTAGCTCGATGCGATATACATTTTCTTTTAGCTTTCCATCACCTTTAACAAGCCTTTTGTCTGTTTGTTGACACGACGGACAATCATTTCTAGCTAAATAAACGATGAATGTTTGGTGATTTTGAGTGAGTTGTTCGACCTCTTTCATTGACGAATGTGGATAGTAACTGCCACGATTGTTCGTCATAGAATGAGTAGTAAACCAGACGCCAAAGAGCAGACACAACACAGACACTGTAACGACGATTCTCTTTTTTCTAGTCATTGACTGCACCCTTTAGTCCCTCTGTTTTTGGCGGTTTTGTTACTTCTTTTTCGTCAGACGGGAGTGGTTTGCGAATGTAAACGGTACGTGGATATTCGTGTACTTCTGCTGCTGTTCGATAGACCACGAACTCCCCTTTGCGTAAATCACGAATGCGATTAGGATTAAATTTGAAGCGATCCACATTGCGTTTTGTTCCTCTGCCGCCTGTCCAATCGGTTTTTCCTGCGTCCGAATAGCCCGCCTCTTGTTCTGTCATTTCAGTAACATCAATGTCAGAATAGGTCCCGAATGTTTCCGCCCAGTAGCTAACTTCGTCTTTTTCGTTGGTCTTTCCTACAAAGAAAGTGTTGACGTTTCCGACTAATCGCTCTTTCAATTTTTCACCAAGTGCATCAATATCTGCCATCGTTTGTGGTGAGAAGATGGCATACAATCCTGCACCCCGACCTTTGTTTACCATGTCGATAAAGTTTTTGTTTAAGTAAGAAGCTGGTTCATCGAAGATCGCCAAGAATGGCTTGTGTTGATCTTTTTCATACAATTCAGATAAATAATAGTTGATGTCACCAACTAAAAATTGCGCCAACATTGTAATAAATTCACTGTAAATCAAGCCATTTAATGACACATACGTCAGCTCATGATTGGTCATCATGTCGTGCACATCGAGCTTTTCACTTTGTCCTTTGGTGTCAAATAACTTACCAAGTTCACTGTCTAAAAGCATGTTGATGTTGGTCTGTAACGCCTCTGACACTGAATACAAATAGAACGGATTATCTTTGTGTTCGTAGCGAACAAATAGACGCATAAACAACTTTTGTTCGTTTTCTGACATGTCTTCCATGTGCCTTCTTAACAAGAAATAATAATCCTCTAGTGCCATCGTTTTCGGGTCTAAAAGAACAATTTTGGTTTCTTTTTTTGCATTTTCTTCGTCCTTTTTGATCTTCTTTCCTAAGTCTTTTACGCCCTCTTCTAAATCCGTTTCTTTCGCTTTTGCTTTACTTTTTCCTGCACTTACTTCTACCTCTATTTCAAATAATCGTGGATTGTCTACCAGTAATCGTCCAGCAAACAAGTCTAAAACATTTCGCGGAAGGAGATACGTCTGCATAAAAGGTAAGCTTCGTTCGATACCGTGTTCACCTGAAAATTCATCTAATAATTGAACCGTTACTTGCAACAATGCTTTGGAAGCCATCGTGTAATAACTGCTTTCTGTCTCCGCAAGAGACACCAATTTATCACGTACGGAAATATCATTGCCCTTCTTTACAGGGTTGTAACGCATGTCTGCGGTATCAGTAAACGCATGAAACGTTTGGTTGTATTTGTCCGCAATTTCTTTCATTGTGTTGAGCGTGTCCTTTGCGCCTTTGCCGTCAATTAAGATGACGGGGATATTAAATTTGGCGGCGTGTTCAATGATGACTTGAATCAACGTGGTCTTCCCTGAACCCGTTGTTGCAGGTATCAACGCATGCTGATTGAACTCTTCAAAGTCCATCTCGTAAGGATAACCGTATTCATCTGTCCCTAGTAAAAAGACTTTTGCGAGTACTTCTAATTGTTCGTTTTTCAGCGCTATATCTGTCATTTGCGTGACCAATTCATACTTTTTTTCATAGTCATTTGTAAAATTTTGGGACTCTTTGAACTTGTTTTCTTTTCGTTTCTTATAGGCTTTAGAGTTCAAAATCTTTTGTTGCTCGGCTTCTTTTGAGACGACTTTTCTCTTCGCTAAGAATCCCGCATAAGCGATCTGAATACTCCCCATTCCTAGCCCTCCAACAAACAATGCAAGGATAGTTTGCCATGAGAACGTAAGAGCATTCGTAAACCAATTCAAAGGAAATAGGAGGTAACAAGAAAAATATCCTCGTGGGATCACGAGGATAAATAATGCAATATTGATGAGGATAAACACAGAAGATAGTCCGATAAACACCCCATTGTATCGTTTCAAAAAGGATTGATAGTCTATATCTTGTACGTGATCGGCGCGGTCTTTTTTGTCTATATAGCGTGCGATAAGTAAAGGGATCACACCTACAAAAAAGAACGGATAGAGAAAAACTCCGATCATAATTGCTAAGGTCAATAGTTGCTTATACCGACTTTCCTCTTGCTTGGCTTGCTGATTATTGGGAGACTCTTTCTTTTGGAAAAAGCCACCAAACAGTGGCTCATTTTGCATAGTTTCGCATCCTTTCCTTTACCGCTTCCGCCTAATTTTAGCTTTTTTTGTTACGGGTGTTCCTTTGATCGGTGCTTGTCTTTTCAGTGTTCGAGTAACATTTTTTTGAGGCGAAATGGTCTCTTTTGATCCATTTGACGCGTTTTTTTGATTATTCGCTTTAGTCGTTACTTGCCGTTGCGTTACCTCCTGCACTGTGCGCATTTTCTGCTGAACGTGTGGCGAACGACGCTTAATTGCTCCACCATTTGATGACACATTACGTGGTGTTTTACTCGTCATGGTTGCTCTGTTCACCGATTCAATCGGTTGCTTTTGTCCATTAACTGCACGTCTTTTCACGGATGCACCTGCTGCTTGTTGACCTCGAGTGGTGGAGCGTCTAGCATGATTTTTACTTGATTTTAATACGGTATTTACGCTCGGTGTCACTTGATGTTGACCATTATCTGGTGATTGTTTGCTCTTTATTGGTGTGCCCGACGAATTTCCTCGACCAGATAAAGCCGCTCTTCTCTTTGCTGTGTTCGATACGTCGTTCGCTGTTGATCGAGTAGCTGGTTGTGTCCGTTTCGTTGATCGTCCTGAATGGTTGTTACTGTTTTTCACCTCACTATGAGGGGCATTTGGTGCAGTTGTTTGCTGTTTCTCTTTCATCTGTTTATTGGCTTTAGCCATTGCTTCACCTGTTTTTTGTGCGTCGCGATCCAACGTTTTCCGCTCTCGTCTGTTTGCGATTTCCGTTGCTTCTTTCGCTTCATTGTTTTTACTTTGATGATGTAAAGACTCAAGATTCTTTTGTAATTGTTCTCGTTTATTCGGTGCAGTATGTGCAGGTTTTGGTTTCAAGTCTCGACGAATAGCACTTTCTTTTCGTTCTTTCATTTCTTTTGGTTGCTTCAATCGAATATCTCGATTGCCTGCATCTAAAGCTTTTTTACGTTCTGCTTCTTTTTGTTTCTTTCGTTTTTCTTTTTCATCTTTCGCTGTTTGTTTATTTTGTCGTTTGCGATCTTTCGCATTCTCACGCATCATTTTTTGTGTACTAAAAGGACGTGTCGCAAATCCCACCGCATTTTGTAACGTCATTTGACCAGTAAACATACTCCCTAAGAAAGTTCTAAAATAGTAGATTCCCAATGGGGCTAGTAAGTAAACTAATATAGTTAGTAATTTTGCCCATATGTTATCTACGTCACCTGCCAGTTGGAAACCTATGGATAAGAAAGAAGTCACTAAAATACATGCAAATCCCGCCATGGCCTTCATGAATATTGTCATACCAAAAGCTTTACCAAAATTCTTAAAAGGATTCATCGTTGTCATAAAAAGACCAACAATAAGAAGTATCGGTAAAATGGGGAGTAAGAATAGCTGCATAACGGCAAATATAATTCGGATGAAACAAAGTGCAAATAAGACAATGGTTTGTATCGTGTTTACAAGCGCATAAAAGAGGGCAAAGAACGCGTTGTCTAAGTTATGCGTATAACTGACCGTTCTATTTTTCAATTTATCTGCCTCATAATCAGTTACTTTGTCTTGTATCTTATCCCCTAATTCTGTTCCCGCATCATTATCCAGTAAAATATTGATACGGTCATAGTCTTTCCCGCTATACTGTGCTTTCTTGGCACTTATTTTATCCGGGTTCGTTTTTCCATAGTTTAGTAATAGATAGGGTTCATAAACATTGGTATAAAATATTTTTGACGCAAGCGTATCCCCTGCGCTTTTAAGATTTGTGTTTACGTTGTCACTCGCCGTATTCGGTCGATCTTTCAACACGGGATTCACATTTACAATCTGTGTTTCTACGGCTTTATCTATTGAAAATAACGTATTCACCATAGAATTACTTGATTGACCGTCTTTTAAAACCACTAGTCCGGTAAAAATGAGAATCGTCATGCAAAAAACGCCGATAGCGCGTTTAAACCGTTGTTCTCCAAAAAATTTAATCGCCATTACCATTGAAATAAACCCAATACCAATCGTTCCAGCGATACTCAACATATTTTTAGCGAGCATAGACGTAAAACGAATCATTTGAGCTTTGATAGGGGTAATAATATCCATATCAAACATGATTTTCACCATTGCGGTATTTAACTGTCCCTGTATTTTTGTCCAACTCCAAAAGAAGTTCTTTAACACCCCGGTGATTTTCCCTGCTGTTTTCTTGAAGGGGTTTAACCCTTTTTGTTCTTTAGTCATCAGTTCAAAGGAGTTATTCTTATAGCGATCATACAAGGTGGCTGGGTCAGTAGTTGGGCTGCTCTCTTTTACCGTATCTTTTGTTTTCGTGTCTGATTTCATGTCATCATCTGTCGTCGAACTATTATCAATCCGATTGATTTGCCCGTCTACATCTGCATGGACAGATAGCGTTCCTAAAAAGACACAAAAAAATAATAGCAATAGACTTGCTATTACGGACTTTCGTTTCAAAAAATCACCCCTATTCTATTTGTTCTTTTCCATTTCAAGCGCCAATTGTGTACTCTCGTCTTGGTCATCAGTTGAGCTGATCGCCATTAGCCAGCTATCAAACAGTACATCGATTGCAATAGGTTGATTCCGTCCTTTATGGTCTTGAAAGAGGCAAGTTCCTGAACGTAAGTTATCAATCATTTGTTTGTTGGCGCTGTTGGGTTCCATTCCGAAAAACTCTAATACTTTTTCTTGTGCTTTCTTTTGATTAGGTCGAAAAGCAAATTTGTAAGAGATCAATTCTTTCTTGTCTTCTCTGTCATAATCCATAAACGCCTGTGTCACTACGTAAATATCCGTATTATTCGCCCGTCCCTTACGTTGGCTATCTTCAATCAAGTAGCTTCCTTGTGCGGTATCTTCAAATCCTTTAGCTTCATCAAAGATAATGGCCGCATCTTCTTCTTTATTGGTAGAAAAGATGTTTGTTAACTTCATGATGACTTCCATGATAGACATTCCCGCAATTTGTTCACTGTTCATTCGTCCAGATTCGATGTCTTTTTGAGAAGGCAATTTTAGTCCTTGTGTGCCTAATACATTAATTTGATTTTCGAATTTGATCGCATTGCTGTAATCATTACCTATCAAAATCTTTCCCAATCCGACGTTGTATCCTGAAATGAGTTTCGCCAGTTGTGGGTCGGTCTTTCTAATTTCATCAATTACTTTTGTTAGATGGCGCTTCCCACCACTACGCATAACCGTTTCAACGGCATCAAGTATCGTCGTTTTTTTGCTACTGGCTGTCGTTGAATCTGAATCCACTTCTCCAAAGGCATTTAACACATTTCTAGCCGTCTGTATGGCTTCTTCACGAGGTAAAAATAGCAAGGGGTCTAACATACCGCGACAACTTTCTTTATCTGATAAAGAAATAAAATTAATACGTCCAATTAATTCTTTAAATTCAGGTATGTACCCAAACTGTTTCAATGCTTTTTGAAAGAAAAGCTCTGTCTCGTTTTTTGGATCAACATAGAGAATCTTTTGACCTAAGAAAGTGAGCCACAAGAAAATATATTTTACTAAAACGGATTTTCCTTGTCCCGGAGGTCCGATAATTAAAGTATTTCCGTTTTTATGTGTCGCACCTTCCACATTTTTCTTCGTTAAATTCGGGAAAAACCATACAAGTTTACTGGATAGCTGCAAGGCTTGCTTGACCGACTTGTATTTTTTGGCCGTAATGATTCTCCCTAACGGGAATCCATACAAGTTGCCAACTTCTTTTTCTAAATCCACCCCTAAATCAGCCAGGTAACCCGTTGTTACGATTTGTTCAAAGCTTCTGAATGTACTTTTACTACCGATTAAGCAATGGTTGAATAGCGTCAGTTGATCCACAATGGAGCGATAGATTTTATAGTCTGTTCCGTCAAGAACGAATTCTACATCTTTGACTCGTTCTTCCAGTTGCTCTTTTGAATTAGCAGAAACCACCAATGTGATCATAGCTTTGCATAATCGTTTGTCTTTACTTTTTAGATTATTAGCAAGTTCTTTCAGGCGTTCTTCCCCGAATAAAATTACTTCGTCATCGTCTAATACACCGTCTACATTGAGTTGCTCTTGATCTTGTTGGTAAATTCTACGGCGCATTTTATTGATTTTTCGAAGGTCGCTTTGTTCATGATCGAATCGCAGACGTTGATGCGATTCAACGGGAAAAGAAAGGCTATCGCGTAAATTCTGAATAAAAGCACTGCCAAACATGCTGGTTGGTAAGTCCACAATACTGAAAAAACAGGAATAATGCGTCTTGTCTAACTGTTCAACACTTAAATACCCGTTTTCATTGGTTACGATCCCTTCGGTGATTTCTTCAGTTGTTAGTTGTCGTGTAGGCATTTTTTGATTTGCTCGGTGGAACATGTAGTAATATAATCGGCCAATCTCTTTTGGAGAGACACGTTCGATCATTTTATAATTCAATAAGTCTTCATAAAGCTGCCGTTCCATTCGTCGATAAGTACCTAATAACACTTGTCTTGGAATGCGTTGTCCCGTCACTTTTTGAAGCCATTTCTTCCCTTCGTCCTTTATTAGTTCCACATACTCCAATGGATTAAAGACTTGTCCTACCGTAGTTAGTTTCACAAATAAATACGTCGTTGAATGATTCATTTGGACTTCATCTTGAATGATTTCTTCTGCTTGTTTGAAATAGATTTCGCCTAAATCTGCAAATTCTCCTTTCACCAGCGCGTGAATCGTTCGGTCAACGTGTTCCCCTAAATCAAAATAATCTGGAATATCTGCAATGTGATATTCGTATTGATCGTTTTCGAGTAATCCTTCTCCATCTTCTATATAGTGTTTGAAAAACTCTAAATTATTGATTGGAAACTCTTTGTGTTCTAACTTATAACCCACCCAGACATCATCTGAAGTGGTAAAAATAAAGTTCTCTGTTATAGCTTCAACAGGAAAATCTAATCGAGATTCCTTTTTTAAAGCAAACAATGGCTCTCCCTCCTTTCTGGTATTTTTAAGTTTTGTGCATTGCACAATTGAAACCCTCCATACATTACATATGGAAGGTCCAACATAAAAAACTATTTCTCGTTACCTCTTTTTTTGAAATGATTTCTTTTCATAACTAACGCATTCTTTATAAAAAGGTACGAGCAGCTCATGCTCGTACCTTTTATTTTTACTTTTATAATACTTTCCACGGTCCAAGACGTAGTTAATAAAACTTTTATTATCCCATTTCAATGAGAAGAGCGTCCATACTGCCACACCAGTAGCTGCAAGAATCAACATCCACCCATTTTTAAACATCGATTGAATAAAATTGATATCTGTTACCAAACTAATCACTCCAATTACACCAATTAAAACGATGAATACACCAAAAACTATAATGTGTTCAAGACGTAATCCATTCGTCACAAAAGGAATCGGTGTGCCATTTGGGAAGGAATAGATTTTATTCGGTTGCTTAAATTCGCGTGAATAATTGTATTCCATTCAAAATCAGCCCTTTCACTTCTTCAGGATTGACCATCCCAAGTTTAAAGACTTTGTCCTTGATCCAGCGTCCAACATCTTCGGCATTTTTCAAAATTAGAATTAACGCAATCAATATAAACACCCCAATTACAGTCACAATTGTGCGCGCAAATCCTTGTGTCACTACTCCTGCGATAATTAATCCTAAAGCCACGATAGACAATAAAATGATGGCTTGTGTTGACCAATTATCGAAAATTCCAGATAAATCAAACATAGTTTATTCCTCATTTCTCATTCATTTTCTCAACAAAGTAACTATCTTTTGTTGGTCGTATTTCTAAAGTAAAGCCTGAGGTAAATATACTTTCCTCTTCGTAATAAAAATTGTACGTCCCTTTGACAAAGTAATTTCCATTGGCTTCTTTGATGATTATTGATGGTTCTACAGACTTTAATTTTGCTTGATCTAATCCTTGCACTTTTGAAATTAAACCGAGTTTTTCATCATTTACGACATATAATTCAAAAAATCGTTTAGTAAATTCTTCGATTTCTGTTTGTTTAGCGCCATTGACTTCTTCGCCTTTCGGTAAAAAGGTCCGATCTGAATACGCCACATGATTGTCAGAATTACTTTTATCCACGTTGACAAATTGTGGTCGATCAATGATTTTCAAGTCTTTTTTTGCATAACTTATCGGCAAAATTAATTCTACCTTCTTCCAATGTTCCCCTTCTGTAAAGGCGACATTGTAGTACAATCGATACTGTTTTCTTTTTTCATTGACAGTTTGTAACTTAATGAATTGAACTTCTTTTGTTTTACGATCTTGTTTGGTCGTGGAAAAACCTAACTGATCTACGCTAAGACCCGATGCTAGATAGGGTGCCAATTGATTATTCCATGCCTGGTCGTCGTCCTTGTCTTTTTCATAAGTAAAAAGCTTCTCTACCAGTTGACTCCCTTCAAATTGCAATTGACTATTATCCGACAAGCTTGTCTGAATCTCTGATACGAGTTCCTCTTTGTTGATTGCCTTGCTGTCAGCGATACGAGCCAGCGTATCAACACGTGCAAAGACCAGGAGGATCGCGACACTCATAGCCACAAACAGACACATAAAAAGAATAGAATAAACATTTTGAGCCGTTCGAGGAGCAAATCGTATAGCTCTGGTATTGACTTCTTTCATTTCTTTTTTCGAAAGAGAAAAACCTTTTTTTCCCTTTATCCCTGTTTCTTTCTTCCCCATAGATATTGGCTGAGAAGACATGGCTTGTGGATTGAATTTTGATTTCTTCTCTGACACTATAAAATGCCGTATCGTTCAACTAAGGCTTGGGGAACCTTATCTGTAATGACCACTTCATTGACTACCATTCCCGCACCTTCTAAAAAGGCTAACGCTTCCTTATAAGCGGTCTTAGACAAAGATACATGTTGCCTAATTTCCTCATAAAAGAGTTGGGAACCCGCTTGAAACTTCTTATGATGAATGCGCCATAAAGCAAATATGGCACCTTGTACATAAGGTTTATGATTCTTAAACGTTGTGGCATACGTTACTTCTGCTACTTCTGTTTCTTCTTTCTTCTCTGATTGATAGCTTGATTCGTTCATGTCCATTCCCCTTTATTCATAAATATCTCCTGCATAGCTACCTCCGAGGTTTTGCAAGGCAGTAATTTTTTTTGTTGTTGGATCATAGGTTACTTGGTAAATATTTCGCCCTTTTGTCCATTCAGTATTTTCCATCCGACTTTGTGATTCGACTGCAACAAGCCCCTTCATAGTTGCTCCTTGAACGGTAGCCGTATAGAGCTTCAAATGAGTTAATTCGGATTCGACACCGTTGGAATCCCCATAAGTAGAGCCCGTATCAAAGTATTGCTTGAACAATTCGTCTGATAGATACGGACGGTTTGCGTCTTTACGCTCCTTCATTGAATCAGGTGTGAAATTGTACAAAGCATTGAATGCTTCTGTAACAGTTGTTTGAAAGGCTTTTGCTTCTCCTTTGCCTGCTGCATTATTATTTTTTTCAGCGGCCAATTGATTTTCTATTGTCACTTTTTCTTCAGATAAACGACTGACTTTTAGTTTTAAAGCACTAAGTTCTTTTTGCATCTGCTTCGTTTCTGCTTTGACCTCTTGCTTGTCGTCTTTCACTGACTCTTGCGGCCGATTCGTTGCAATATAAGCAATCAAACCTATTAACAAAAGGCTCAAAATAGCTTCGATGATAAAATGTTTTTTCAAGAGATGACTCCTTCCTATTTTTTTATTGGTCTAGCGATACAGATGTCTCCGCCGTTCAACAGGTACCCAAATGAAAGATCCACTTGTCCCTGGCCGACTTTGCCGTTTTGCATACCACCAGACTCAATTATTTTTGTCGTGTTTCCGTGCCAATTTTCTATCAAGACAGCAGTATGTCCATCATTTCCAGCTCCCGATCCTTGATTCACAATAATGATATCGCCTGCTTTGGCGTCACTTTTTGAGACTTCCTTCAAATATTGATGTGTTCCTCGTGCATCAGGTGTCATACTTCCTGTATACCAACCGACGTTTGCGGGCGTTTTGTACCCTGCCTTCGTTAAAATAAACCAAACAAAACTTGAACAGTCCGTATATCCTTCTTTATTTGGCGTTTCTATCGTTCCGAATTGTGTTCGCATAGGCTGTGAGTAGTTAAACCACCCGATAAATTGTTTAGCAGTTTTTACGATGTCTCCGTTGTCACTATCTGAAGTAGAACTAGTACAGTCACTATTGTATTTCTCTTGTTTTGCGTCAGCGCCCAACGATAAAGCGGCACTTGCGACGGGATCACTCGTGCCTAGTTTGGCAAACCATTTATCGGCATAAGTTAAGCGGTTCCCCATAGCAGGGATTCCAGCACGTTCAAACTTTGTTTGCCATTCCTCTGTTGCTTGAGCGACACTGCTCGCTTTTAGTGCGCTTACACCGTTTTTTTCTGCCCCTTTTAGTTCAGAAATTAGATATTCTAATTGCAGACCTAAATTTGACCACTCCTTGCCCTTGCTGCTGGCAAAGTTTTTTAAACTAGTCGTTCGTCCCGCTGTCCACTGAGCGATTCCATGACCAGACAGTGGATCATTTGGACGTTCGACCGCTGCTGGGTTCAACTGACTTTCTTGTTCGAAGTTTCCTATCATACCAACGAGTCCTTGCGGTGTGGATTCTGGTATTTGTGAACCTACATGATCATAGATAGCTTTTGCATTTTCTTCTTTACTCTTGCTATCTACATTACTGCTTGCTATCTGTGCGCTTGGAGTAGCACTACAATCACTTTCATCATCAATTTGATTAATAGATGAACTCATAAACACAATAAATACTGTAAAAATTAATAGCAGTGGGGCAAAAAGCCCCACTGCTATTTTTAACTTTTTCTTCATTCGCTTAGTCCTCTACTCTTTAGGAGTGGATGTACTGGACTGCGCACCTATATTTGACGCTGCTGTTTCATTATTTTCCGTACCTGTTTGTACATTTTCTACGGTTTTCTTTTCTCCTACAGGCTGATTCGCTAGTTGATCTGTTTGAACCGGCTGCTGCAGAGGCGTTGTTGAAGTATCCACAACAGACACTTTCACTGGTGCTTCGAGGGTTACTGGTACTTCGGGTTTGTTTTGTGAAACACCAGGTACTGGATACTTCGCAAAGTCTTCAACAGCGGCGTTAGCTGCTTCATTTTGAGTCGCAGCTTGGTTATTAACCACGTTCACCGCATCTTTCGCGTTATTAATGGCTTGTTGACTCTCTTCTTTATTTACACTATTTATCTGTGTGTTTACTACATTATTCGTCGTGTTTAATTTTTCGTTAGCATCAACTGCTTGATTCATTTCAGGTTGTACAGCTTCGGCTACTTCGTTGTGTTTCTTAGCAGTATTCACAGCTGTATTTGTTTCATTGTTAATCGCTGTTTTTTCTTGTTTTATATCTTGGTACTCAGTTTTCGTTTTTTCTAATGTATTTAATGTTGCTTGAACTTTTGATACATTTTCATTCATCTGCTTAGTTGAAGCATTCGCTTTTTCTTGCGCTTCTTGTAATTCTTTTACTTTATTACTCAATTTCGCATACGTCGTTTGATAAATTTCTTGATTTGCTTCCGTCACTGTTCCGTCGGTTTCCAACAATCCATGTAATTCATTTGCAATTTCTTGATACTCACTGACTAAGGATTCAACTGTATCCCATTGGTTGTCAGCTTCAACCACTTTATCACTTGTCGTTTCTTCAATTGAGGATAGTTGTGCTAATTCATCTTGAATAGCTTTTAGTCGATCGGTCAATCCCTCTGCTTTTTGTTTTGCCGTAGTTAGCTCTGCTCTTGACTTGTCTATCAACTCAGGAATATTAGCATCTGGCTTAGGCTCCGGATCGGGTGTTGGATCAGGCTTTGGATTAGGAGTTGGAGTTGGTATAGGAATTACATTTGACTGTTCACCATCTTTCGAACCTTTATTAGTGGAATCATCCAGTGAAGTATCTTTTGTCGGCTTTTTTACATTATCTGCGGAAAGCGAAAGTTGTTGGTTGCCTTTTTCTCTATTTGGTTGTGATAAAAGAACATCTTTTACTTCTGATTTTTTATGATTTCTTTGTTCGATTTCAGCGTCTATCTTTGCCATCTCTTTTTTTATCGCACTACGATCAAGTTTTTGAACTTTCGCGTTTGGTAAGTCACCAATCGCATTGGTGATCGTTCCTGGTGTAAGTATGTCCAAAACCTTATCTTTAGCTTCTTTTTTGATGTCATCAATCACCTTATTTGCTTTATTTTTGCCTTTGGATTTTTCAATAACAGAACTTTTTTTTGTTGAATCACCAGTTGCTGAGATCTTTTGATCACTTGTTTCAGGTGTGTTGTTCACGTAACTGGCATAGCCAATACCGCCGCCTATCAACGCTACTGCAAATAAACTTATGCCTATTTTTTTGAATCGATTCAACTTTTGATCTTTGTTTCCGTTCATCTATATTCCTCCTATAAATTGAGCAGTTCTTCCTTTGCATCAAACAACGCATTCATTGTCTTTTCAATCTCTTCTTTATTGTCAACTGGATTTTTCTTCAATTCGGTTAGTTTTTTTTCAAGACTTCTGATTTCGTCTTGTTTTTGTTCATACTTATAAACATATTTTTCAAGTTCGGGGCTTTTTGTTTCATCCACGATTCTTTTTGCTTCAGATAATTGATCCGTCTTTAAATAGCAGTAGCCTACTAAAACAAGACGATCTTGACTCCCCTTAAAGTCACTTTTTTCTCGTTCGTACTCTTTCAATGCTTTGGCATAATCTGTTTCTAAGATTGCTAAGTCAAATTTCCCAAAAGGGGTCGGATAGACTTTTTGAAATTGAAGCAATGCGTCTTTATTTTTTTTATCTTTTGAATCTACTATCTTGTCATACAACACTTGTTCAATGGCTGCTTGCTTATCAGGGTATTCTTTTCCCGCTTCTAAGTAGTAGCCCTTTTTCATCAACTCACTGTACTTTGGCTTTTCTTGTGCCGTAGTAGATGAAAAATAGTTGAAGCAAAGTCCACCAATAATTAACATTAATAAAAAGACACCTAAGATAAGAAAAACGTTTCTATTTTTAAAAATAGAAGGTTTTATCTTCTTAGGTGTCTTTTCTTGTGTCTTCTGTACGGTATTTTTAGGATTTTTGGCAACCTTTTTTTTACCCGGTACTACGCTTATCGGTTCGTCCATGGTTACTTCTTCTATTTCCTTAGCGTCTACTGGTTCATCAATGACCGGTGGAGATTCGAAGTTTTTTGTTTTCTTGTCCCTTTTTCGATTTTCTGATGGTTTCTTTTTTTTCCTTTTAGTTGTTCCTTCTAGTTCTTGACTCAGAGTGGATAAAAATATTTGAATATCCGGTGATAGAGACTCTCCATCTTCTGTCAGCTCTTCTTCAATTATTCGAATCAGATTTAAGTCTTCGACGGGTAAGTCTAATTCATCTGCATAAACTGGTAGTTCTTGCGTTTCATCATAATAGAGTTGGTAAGAGACAGACCCAAGTTCACCATCGGTAAGTAGATCATTGTTTTGTCTCGTCAACAGCATCATACCATCTGATAACACAAATCGTTTACTCTCAGGTAAATCAATCCCTTCTACCCCAGCGAATTGTATCTGCATAATCTATCCCACCGTTTCTAATGCCTCACAAAAGACTACTTTTATGGGCGAATTATCAGAGAACTTAATTCGGTACTCTTGATCCTTTGTTGCAAGGATATACGTTTGTTCAACTGTGTCTTCTAATACAACTGTGAACTCGTTTGCCTGTACATCAAACCGCTCTTGTATCGCACGATTTCTTTTCATTTCTTTTACTTTGGGAATAGAGGCGAGCTGATAGCCGCCAAACCCTCCTATAATTAACAACACAATACCGAAAATGACTAACATACTTTTCCTTCTTTCTCTATTATCTGTCCATGAAATAGCAAAACGTCCAATTACTTACTGTTCTTTTCGCAATGGTTGGGGTATTCATACTCTATTGCTGTCCAATCCTTCTGAGTTTATTTAGAATTTTTTCTGTTTCAGGATTATAAAGATTGTGCGCCTCATCTTGAATTGGGTAACGGCTTTTTGTATTACCTGCTTGAGTCACAAGTCCGCTGCTTGGCAGTTGGAGATCGTGCGATCGATCGTTTTCTCTTTTAATGTTTTCCTCCCAAAACAAGCCTATTTCCCCTTTTGGGTCCACAAAAACGACGTCTCTTCTTTCTCGGATAAAATAAAATGGAAGTATATCTCTCATTACTTTTCCCCTTTTCCTAAAATTTTCAACTTAATCGTACTAATTTTTGAACCAGGCTTATTTATGAAAAGCGTTTATATTTAAATTTAATTCTCAATGTAAAAAAAAACACTCGATTTTTTATCAAGTGAATCCATTGTTTCAAATTTTCTTAATTACTAAATAGGACACTTTGAGGATCAAGCAGCAGGCCTTGAGACAAGCTGCTGTCCTTGCAGACTTCCAAGTGTAAATGGTCGCCTGTACTGTTTCCAGTGCTTCCCACATAACCAATTGTTTGTCCTTGTTCTACTTTATCTCCTGCTTTGACCGTATATTGTTGCTGATGAGCATAGAGTGTTGTCATACCGTCTGCATGTTGGATCACCACGTAATTGCCCCACGAATAATGGTACTCCGCTTTTAGGACTGTTCCTGCTTTGCTTGCATGGATTGGTTCTCCTTGTGCAGCCGCAAAGTCTAACCCACGGTGGAATTCTGATCCTCGATTACCATAAGGGCTAGAAATGGTGTAATTATCAAGCGGCACTTTGTATCCTTCCGTACTAACGGCAGCTCCTTGAACTTCCTTATCATATTTTATAAGATCATAGGTTTCGATTAAGCCATTTAGTTTTTGATTATAGCTTGTGTCTGTCGCATAGCGCCCTGTAAGGAACTTCGTTGCTGCCTGATAGGTCTTTGCGTTCGTCTTCCAAACACCTGAATAATAGTTTGAATTGCCTGAAATACCTTCTTTAATTAGCTTCGCATAATCCGTCAAGCTATCTTCGTAGTTTTCATAGACACGAAATCCCGCTTGTGTTGCGTACAAATTTCCATTCCCGAAATCTTCTTCAGTTGCCATCGATACAGTCTTACCGTTGTGGGTCCCTTTGATTCCGAACAGGTTGTAATTTGGAGCTTTTGCTAAACTACTTTGACCTGAAGCAGATTCTAAAATTGCTTGAGCGATCATGACAGACCCATACAGATCATGTTCTTTCCCGATTTTACGAGCAGGCTCGCCAATCTTTCGAATAAAACTTTCCACGGATTCATCTTTTTCAAAATGGATTGCTCCATCTTGTGTGACGGTACTCGATGGAACAGTTTGTGACAAGTCCGCTGTTGCGCTATGATCGACTTGTGTTTGAGGTGTTGGTGATTCTTGTGGAGCTTGTTGAGGTTGCTGCGTGTTTATTGGTCGTGTCGGTGATACTTCGGTTGGTTTCTCTGGTTGTTTCGCTTCTTCTTTTTTTGGTTCTTCTTTTTTGGGCTGTTCTGATTGGCTTGGTTGCGTCGATTCCGACGGCTTCGTCGTGCTGCTTGAAGGCGAGATCTCACTACTTGGTACCGTACTAGTTTCCGTCGATGGGACCGTAGAAGATTCACTGCTTGATGTTGAACTGGTATCTGAGGATTCTACCTGCTCTTTCAATTCTTTATCTTCTGAAGCTTTTTGTACTTGTTCCGTATTTTCTTGTGTTTGAGAATCATCAGCAAGTACCTGTAACGGTGTCATTAAAAACGTCTGCAATGACAGCAACAAAGCCGAGACAATCGTTGAAAATTTCTTCATTCAAAAGTTCCTCCTATTCAATTCTATTATTTTGCATATCGTCGTACTTTCCTGCACTTAATAAAGCAATTAATACTACGCCAACAATCAGCCCGATTGAAAAGGCGAGTGCAATACTTACTACAAACAAAATCATTTTTTTACCTCTATCCAATTCTTGATAAAGCTCTTAATTCACGAGGAATAAAGCACCTTATCTCCTCTTCGTTAAATCCTACTCTTAGTTTTTTCCCATCAAATAGGATCGAACTTTTTAAAGGTCTAGGATCATCAATCAGCAACTCTAAGGCCATATTCAACGTCAGATCGTCAAATTTTATTTTTGTCGTTCGTTTTAAGAGATTACTTAAACCATTGTCTGTAAATGATAGTAAGACCTTCAATTCTTTCTTATCGAGTACGTTACTTCGTAATCGAGTTTCTATGAAATCGACGTCGTGATCATTTAACCATTTTGTAACTTTTCGAGAGGAAGAATTGCTTTCAGTATAAATTTTTAATTCCAATGAATCGCCTCATTTCTTAAAATCATCTGGTAGAATATCGTCGATCAAAACATCCAACACTCTTGCTAAGTTACTAATGAAAGAGAACGACGGGTTTTTCGTACTTCCTTTTTTAACTCGAGTAAGCGTTGCAGCGTCTCTTGCTGGTAACAATTTCCTTAGTTGTTCTTCTGATATGCCTTTATCTTCAAGTATTTTTTCAATTTTCTTCCACATTCTCTGAATCCTCTCTTACTCGACAACGTCGTCCAGCTTAAACACCTCTACTGGGACGTTCAACGCATTCGCTACTTGGCACATAAATTTGAGTCGCGGCCATTTGATCGCTCCTGTTTTGAGCTTCGTAATGCGGCACGATTGAATATTCATGCGCTGCGCGAGATCATATTGCGTCACTCGTTGTTCCATCATGACGGCTTCGATTTTATCCCACATCATACCTTCTCTTCTCCTCTTTTTTTATTTTTAGTCCAATGTTAGATAGGCTTTTAAAAAAGCGCCTAATACCACTAGATAGCCGCCACCTATTAAGATCGGTGACGAACTTAACGTGACGAACAAGTTGATACAAAACTTTTGTAAAACGGAATAAATCGGTTTTTTATCACTCGTTTTAGCTGTCAGATGATCGACCGTCTCTTGGGATGCTTCCGTTCTCTTCTTAGGCTCCGAAGAGCTTTGCGCCGTTCCAGATCCTCTTTCTTCAATCAATCCTAAACCGAGTTTAACTTCGGTTCGTGCGTCCTCTGCTGGATACCTCTTTACGAACGTTCCTTGTACAACGGCACGATTCGGGGTATTGATGCCACCTTCACAACGAATGAGCGTCATCAATGCTTCGTCGCCATTTTCAGGCCCTTCTAGCAGTTCCCCTGCAGACTGATCGACGACAGCGTTCTTCCTTGCCACATATTCATAAACATTTGTAAAATCGGTGGCATAAAACACCTGATTCAACGCGGTTTTTGGTAACTTTCCTAATGCGCCGCCACCTTGAACAATATTGTGTGCGAGGACAACATAATTATCTTTTCCCAACTGTTGGGTTGGAGAATACGTTCCAACTCCAACCATTAAATTCTGGTTGTCCATACCTGCTAATATCTTTGTTCGTATATCTGCACTCGGGATATATATTGCGCCGATTCCCCACTGCTTAGTGATTTTTTTTAAACTTAGCTGCGCTTGTGCAAAAGCTTCAGGTGTCACGGGTTTGATTTGACTTTCGTCATAGTTAGCATGTTCTGTTTGTTGCTTGATTCTTTCTTGGCTTGTTTTTTTTGGTTCAATTCGGTGTGTCATTTGCTCGGCATTGCGATCTGCATTCTGCAATAAATAGTAGCCATAATAGCTGCCGCACGCGAAGACAATTCCCGAAACAAGCCATAAAATAGGTAGAGCTCTCAATGCTTTTCTCACTATGCCCTCCTTAAACATCAGACACATAATAGAGCCCGAGCACTCTCTGAGTGCTCAGACAAAAAATATTATTGTTGGTCTTGACGTTTTTTCTTCACAAATACAAAAATGGCAACCGCCGCAATTGCTAGAACAAATGCAACCCATAAAAATGGATTCCCAAGTTCTCCGCTTGTTTGAGGAAGTGTGCCAACTGGTTTATATGAAGTTGGTGTAGCTGGTGTTAATGGTTTGTTGATCGTAATTGTTTGACCTTTATCATTGATATCCTTGTGTTCAGCGACCTTTTCGCCTTTAGATGTGGTTTCTTCAAAGGCAACCAATGAAAATTTGCTGTCTTTTCCAAACAATTGTTGAACAGCAACGTCATCGATTGTTACAGTAACTGTCCCTGTTGATTCTTTTGGTGTGAACTTGATAGTAGATGTGAGTTCTTTCCCATCAATTAGAACTGGTTTTTTCGTGCGTTGATCGATCCAAATTACTTTTTGTTCGTATTCAACACCGGGTGTTAAATCTTCGAAAGCCACTTCATCCGTCAGTGTTACTTTTCCGTCTGTGGTTACTTCTGTTTTGCCGTTAACCAATGCTTTAGTACCGATTTTAGGATTGCGAACTTTTCCTGTTTGTTTCTCGTTCTTGATATCCTTCTCGTGAGCGATCGGTGTGTCATTGTGAGACAATTTTTCGTAGGCAACCATGATTTTTCCTTTGGCTGCTGACAAGTTTGTTACAAAAGGAACGTCTACATAACCCGTTAAGAGTTCCACTTCAACCAACGGTGTGTATTCAGTTGGATCTTCCGTAGGGTCTGCTGGGTTTTCTGTATCCGTATCTTCTTTAACAGGTTCACTTGCTTTTACTTTTGGTGTTTCAGTTGTTGCCTCTTTGTCCGTTGCTTCACTGTCCTTATCTTTGTCAGCTTCCGCATTTTTGTCTTTTTCCGCTTCTTCTTTTGCTAGGTTTTCATAGTATTCTTTCGCATTGATCTTAGAAGTTACTTTTCCGTCTTTTCCTGCCACAACAGTAAGCGTACCTGTCACGGGTTTTCCGCTTGGGTCAGTAAATTCTTTCCCTGTTTCACGGTTCATCATAGCTAAATCAAAGACGTATGTTTGACCTGCAATCAAGTTTTTAAAGAAGACACGGTCATAGCCTTTCACTTGCTTCAATGGATCAGTCAATTTTGTTTCTTTGTTGTTTTGATCGTAGAAGAATAATTCTGTGTGGATTTCTGGTTTCACAATTTGAATCGCTTCTGCTTCATTTTTCAAATCATCATGACGAGCGACTTCTTCCCATTCCTTCGTAGAAGGATTGTAGTATTCTAGTACGTTCGTGAAGACACCTTTTTTGCCGTGTAAGTTTGTTGCATCAAAATCTAGGTTGATAGCTTTCACGAATTTTGATTGTTTCGCTTCAAATTCAGTGACTTGTTTTAGCGATTTTTCGCCTAATTGTTTCCCTGTACCAAATTCTACAAAATCAGTCGTTAAACGTAATTTTGCATTTGCAGGTGCTTGGTGTGCTTCGACCATCACTTGATCGACCAATTTTTGACCTTTTGATGGGTTAATGAATTGTTGACCAGCAGTGTTGCTTGCTTGAGAATCCATGCCAAAGTTCAACGTTGGATTGTTCACGTTGATCGTGTTTTCACCAGACTTCACAACGATTGAGCCTTTAGATTTCTCAGGATCAATGTAGTGTCCTTTGATTGTAGCGATTTCTTCCCAATCTACTTTCGTTCCAGCTTTCAAGCCTTTAACAGCTAGTGTTCCATCTTTAGCAGAAACGGCTTCATGCGTTTTTCCGTCATAAATAAGGTTGAATTTAGCCCCTTCGATTTTGTTCCCTTTATCATCTGTCTTAACTAACGTTAGGTTCGCAAAACGAGGGTTGGTAACTTTGATTGTATTTGTGCCCTCTTTAAGAGTCACTGATCCTTTAGATGTAGCAGGGTCAATGTAGTGACCAGCAGGCGCTTTTGTTTCTTCATATTGTACGACTGTTCCCACGTTGTAATCAGGGGTTGATAATTCACCACTGGCATTCATGGTTGCTTTTGTCGTCTTGCCATTGGCGGTGAGGTTGAATTCCGCACCAGCGATCGCTTTTCCTGTATCATCCACTTTTTTCAGAAGCAGTTTTCCTTCTTTAATAGCCTTAATGTTGATTTTTACGCTTGTCGGATCTCCCGTTCCTGCACTCATTAACTCTTGCGAGTATGGATGACGATAAACCACTGTTGCACCTTCATAGCTTGGAGAAATATTATAAATCATTTTTACTGATCCATCTTTGATATTTCCAGTCGCTTTTACAACTAAAGTATTTCCATCAATTGAAACATTCATGTTTGTATCATTTGAAGCTACTTTATATGCCCATAGAGAGCTATTCGTATCATCAAGTCGTAATGTTTCACCTTTTTTAAGCGAAATTGATTTATTATCAAAACTAGGCTTTGTTAAATACGAATTGATCTTTCTGTTTGTTTCTTTGATCCATGCTTCAAAACCAGCTTGACTCACGCGCCCTGACGAGTCTTTAATATTGCTCGTAGAGACACCTGTCCCCATATTTTGGATATGATGTTCTGTATAGAAAGCATTCTCTACAGAAGGTTGCGTCTCGTAACCCCAATAAGCAATTAAGCTGGCAATAACTAAATTTTGTTGATTTAATTGCTCGGTAGTATAGCCACCATTTTCACCAAAGTTTAACGGATTCCCGGGAGCTACACACCAAAGCATGCCGCCTGATGCGTCACGTTTAGCATAGAAGCCTTGTTCATGAATACCATTTGAATAATCCCAGGAAACAGTTGGAATGGAGTAGTTTTGATCGACAAAGATACTCACCCCTGCATAAGGAACGATTGATAAAGCTCGTTTTGCACGTGTTGATCGTGACTGCAATTCTTGTACTTTATCCAAAAATTCCGACCAGTTCTCACGCACACTTTCATTAGTAGCTGACAAGAATTGTCCATCCGTCGTCATATAGTAGCCGTAATCTTTTAACACTTTGGCTAACTGTTCGTTAACATCTGTCTCTTTTTCAACTTTTGGACTGTCATTCGAATTTTGACTTTCGCCGATTTCTGGCTTGTCAACATCTTGTTCTTCACTACCAGTGGTACTTTCAGTCGGTTCTTTGGATTGTGAAGACTTTGTTTCTTTTGACTCTTTTTCTTCCTTATTCTCTGTGACAGTGCTTGAAAGTTCAGTCTTGGTTGCCTCTTCCGCAAAAACTTGAACACTGGGTGCTAGTTGTCCACTTAAAGTAAAAATTAGCATAAGTGAAGCGGCAATTTTTTTAAGTTTATTCATACTCACTTCTCCTTTTTTGTTTAATAAAAAAAAAGACAAGCAATTGGCTTGTCTTTTCAAAATCATCTGTTTAGGAATTCATTACGGTGACCGACTACGATATTTAATCATTAAAAAACCTCCTAAAAAAAAAGAGAAAATCTGATTGATTTTCCCTTTTCTGCATATTATTTTAGTCATTATAAAACGAAACTGAATACTTCTTACTTCCATCTGAATAGACTATATGAATTGTTACAAATCGGTTATACTGGTCACGATTTATGATTTCATCATATCCAAAATCATAAGCTTCCTTATAAGTGTTAAATACTTTGCCAGAATTCCCTACAGAACCACTAACAATCGTAGGTTCTTTAGGCTTTGTCGGTTCAGTTGGTTTCGGTGGTGTTGGTGCTTGATCTTTTCCTGAATAGAACGCGACACCCTCATAACGCCAACCGACTTTTCTCAAATGATCTCTTTCACTTACAAGAGTTGTGAAATGATGCGTGCCTGATTTTGCATTGGGATTATACAAACGATAAACCGGTGTCGATCCGCCCGATTTCCAAGACTCCCCTTCGTAACGCCAGCCTTTACCTTTTAACATATTTACTTCATTCATGTTCAACGTATAATGATGATCCCCTCCGTTGTTCGGGTTGAACATCCGATAAACAGGTGCGCCTTGACTTGGTGCTTCCCATGCCGTGCCTTCGTTGCGCCACCCTGCGCGAACCACGAATGGAATTTCGTTCCCATTTTGGGTATACAAGTGTTCTCCCGTGTTTGGATTATACGCACGATACAGCGTTGATGCTTCAACGTCTGTTGTATTTGCCAAAGCGACGCCTGTAAAGCCCAATGTTACTACTAAACCAACAACAATTTTACCTAACATTGATTTTTTCATTATTAACGCTCCTATTCATCCATTTTAGTTACTTCTCAATTTCATCATTCAACTTGTCTTGAACAAACTGCGACAAATTCAATCGCGTCTTTTTCAACCAAAATTCTTGGTATTGAGGAATCGTGATCGACTTGACGATTTTCTTTTCTCCGAATGTTTCAACAATTGCCCTCATACTTGTACCAATCAAAGTGATATGCTGATTGGCTTCTTTGCTTTTTTCAAGTTCAGATACTCTACTTTCATCAAAAACAGGAAACGCCTCATTCGATTCATACATATCAAACAGGGTAAATTCTAACGAGCTTTTCGCAATACGAATGGCTTCTTCTAATGATTCTGCACTTCCGTGGATACTCATTTCATCAAAAGGATAATCCACATAGAAATCATTGTCGGCCAATTTAGTGACACGCATAGCATAAATTAAATTTTGATTTTCCACTAAGTAGTTCCTCCTAACTCTCACTTCTGAAACAGTGAGGTCATTTTTTCAGACCTAACTGTTTCAAAAGCTTCTGTTCAGTACCTATTGGCAAGTCTCGGTTTGCATGAACAGCAATGGTTTCTTTCTTTCCGGTTACAGTATGCTGCAATCGATGATGAGAGCCATTGCTACGGATCACAACCCAACCGTTCTTTTTTGCCAATCGCAAAAGGTCTTTGCCAGTAAGTGGCATTAAGTAACCCCCTTTACACTACTTAGTGTACCATCATTATATATATATTTCAATATTTTATTTATATTTAAATATTATTGAATCGTGATTGCTCGTCCGTCTCGTTCGGCATTGAATTGCCCCATCGTAACTCAAGCTCTTGCGCCTCGATCGTATAACATATTTTTACCGCCACTGCCTGCGCCTGCATTTGCTGAATAATACAATGGATCATAGACTAAGAATTTCCCGTTATTGTACCCAGCGATCACTTTTGCATGGTTTCTGTTTTTATCTGAATTCTTCTGGTAAGAAGAAAAGCCATAATATAGAACGGGTTGACCATTCAGTACACGATTAATGATTTGAACCGTATTTGATCCTGAAATATCTATTGTATTTCCGCCATAGGTTTTACCGTATGCAGCTAACGCATTGGGTTTAATCACCCAACCGAAGCCAGCGCCAGTGTACACATTTCCTTTTTGACCATTCGGATTACTTGGATACATTGGCAAGCGGTCTTGCATCGTTCTTAGGTTTGGTCGGATATTCTTTGATCCGAGGATCATTGCTAACGAAGCAGACGCACATCCCCAAGGCGCTTTAACAGGTGTGTATTGGCTGATATATGGAACACTATTGATAATGTTCGTTGTTAGCAGGAACCGCACCACCAGTGACAGACCAAGAAACGCCTTCGTACCGCCACCCACGTCTGACCAAATCATTTTTTTCAGATTCTAACAACGTATAATGATGGCTGCCAGCGTCTCGTGCATTTGGATTGAACACGCGATAAACTTTTTGGCCGCCGTTTGGTACTTTCCAAGCGACGCCTTCATAACGCCAACCCGCACGCTTGATCTTGTCGATTTCCTTTGAATCTTTGGTGTAGAAATGTTCGCCTGAGTTCGGATTATAAGCACGGTATAAATTACTGCCGCTGCCATCGATCTGCATACTAATGCCTTCATAGACCCATCCTAATGACATTAGATTGTCTTTCTCGCCACCGTTCAAGGTGTGCAAATGTTCCCCTGAATTCGGATTGTACACGCGGTAAACAGGTTTTAGACTCGCTGCTGCATACGCTTCGACAGGCAGCGACGCACTGCGTGCATCTTCTTCGGCAATCTCACTCGTTTCAGGATCAGGAGCTACCGTTTCCTGTTCAGGCACCGCTTTTACAGCAGGATTCAGACTGGTCACATCAGGAGTTTCAGGTTGCGCAGCTTTCGGCTGATCGTTTTCTGACTGGCTCGATTGCGTTTGACTTTCTTCGGTTCTATTTTCTCGAGCTTCGCTTGTTTCAGTCGTACTGGTTTCTGATTGGACTGTTTGGGCCGATTGCTCAATTAAGTTTTCTGCTTGCGTGACAGGTCCTATACCCAATGGAACTGTTAGTAAACCAACGATTAATACTTTCCAAAATTTCTTTTTCATTTGCGCTCTCCTTCATAAAATTTTATACATATCAATTATACATCAAAATAACAAACTTATTTTCACGTTTATGGTCAAAAATCGACCGTTCAAGAAAATCTATATTAATTCTTCGTTACAACTATGCATAGTTTAACGGGCTTTGATACTTATTTTTTTTAAATCCTCCATTCTTTTAATTTTCCACCTTTTTTCTTATTTTTTTGTTTTAAGCTACACGGTCGCTAGTCGAAAGGCTGAATTTTTTGCGTTTTGTTGCGAAGCTTTTACCATTCACTAGAAGGTTTTGCAAGGGTCGCTTGCGATAACGCTTGCCCTTGCAAGTTCTTCCAGCGTCTTGCGAGAAACAGGCTGAACGCGCTTGCGCGAAGCTTCAGCATGCTTTCGCAGCTAGACAGCGCGTGAAATGGTAAAAATGTATCGCAAAACCAAAAAATCAATTCATATAAGCTAGTTTTTCAAAACTAGCATCTTCTTTCTTCTGTTCAGGCGGAGTCGGAGCTATGCTTCGCTTGAACAGCGCTTTTTTTCTTTAACTTTCTTTACTTGATATATTGTTTCCAATTGTCCTTCAGCACTGTAGCGATAGGTTATCTGTAACTCGTATTCATGCTTCAATATGGATGTGAAGACAGCTTGTCCCATACTGAAGCTTCCGCATTTAGAGACAATAAAGCAGTCTCTATTTGTTATCCATGTATTAAAATTACCGTAGGAAAAGGCTTTTCCGCCTCTCCCATTAATAAATATACGTATCATAGATTTAAAATCTCTACTGTCCGTATTAATTTTTCTCAATTTTATTTCTCCTTCCACAACCTGAAAATCTCAAGAATATTTGAATAAATATCAGTGCAATGCAGGCAAGTAGTAAACAAACAAGTGACTCTTTAAAACAGACACCTAAACGATACGTGAGAACAGACACTAGAAGACTGACTAAAAACAATCCAAGAATTTTTTCACGATCTCTTTGTAACTCCTGCATAGCTACTCGACTGTTAAGCGCATTGATTTCTTTAATCCCTGCATTACTTATTTTTTGCTGCATATTTTTCACTCCTTGTTTTTGCTATACTTTTATTGCTTTATTTGAAAAGTTGTCTCAAATAGTCTAATAGTTCCTTTTGTTGCCTTTTCTGATCGTTTCTTTTCCGTTATTACTTCTTGCTGAATAATTCTAATTTCTTGCGACGTTTCAATCGTCAGCCACAAAGTGATTGTTACCAATACCATAGTGATAATCCAACAGATAAAAGATAATCGTTCTCCGTTTTTTAATGTTTGCCATTGGCCTAACAAATAGATCACTAGAAATAACAGATATGAAAGTACTACCCCAAAAAACACCCAATATAATCCCATCCTAATTTCTCCTTTTCCTTTCACGCATTGAGTATTAAATTCTTTCTTATCCGTTCTCCTACGCGTTTATAGTTCACGGAAATGACGGAACTTTTCTCAAGCTGGTTCAGCAGTATACATTCTCGCTTTCTAGTCCACTTTTTGGTTCTTCGTTTAATGGACAAGTAGTCTTCTAAGTACATTTCTTTTCGTTTTCCTGATCTCATAAAATCGACTAACTCTCTTATCTCGTTCAATAAAGTTCGCCTCACAAATTTTCTTTTGTTTACAAATTAAAAATTAGCTATACACTTTTACGGTAAGTGAGAACGTGCCGTTTTTGGTTGACGGTCAACCTGCCAAGTTCCGACTTTGAGACAAAGGAACAAGCATCAGAAATCCTTCTGTAAGCAGATAGTCACACTGATTTCGCGTGGTGACGGTTACCTGCGCTACTTTTTATCAAAAAGCGAAAATGACCACTTCCCAAGAGACGCTAACCTTCCCGGGTACTGTCTTTCATTTTGAGTACCAACGCTGCTAGACAGTCAGATGCATCCGTCGATATTCGGTACTCTTTGTCGATATAAAGTTTTCAAGGATCGTGCAAGCCGATTAACTTGCAAACAAGAAAAAATTTGTTAAAGTAATATCTTAGCTTTGAATTTCTTAATACAGTAAAGGTCAGCCTTCGGATGTTTTCTTTTAGCGAAAACCACACCTCCTGGTGTAACCGCGGTCCGTACCTTTGGATAGAGTCTCATGATTGATTGCTGCTCTCCAGTGCGATTATTTAAGAATTTTCCGTGATTCATGTTGACCCATATGGTCCCGTCAAATAATCGCACCGTTGTCGCCGTTTCTTGGAGTTTTTTAAACGAACAGATTTGTCGAACTTCCAATTTATTCACTTCCAATCCAATTTTTTTTAGTATCGATGCAACTATGACAGTGCGAGTTTTACGTTAAGATTAAGAGAATTTTTATTTGTTTTGCCATAGTTGCAAACGGTACAAACTGACTAAGGTCTTTGCGTCAGCAGGAAACCGACAACAAAAAAAAGGAGACCATGCCGATAGGCATAGTCTCCCCCCTAATACGTATCAAATACTGCAAGAGGTGATAAAACGGCTCGATTCCTTGCATTCGAAAGACCGAATGCTTGGGTACGAACCCCAATTTCCAATGTCTAGACACATCTAAAGAAAGTGTTTAAAGAACCCATGAAAATATGGTATTATTGTCTCGTTGCAGATAATCTGTGACGCACTAGGCAGGAGCGTAGCCCGTCGGTACTTCGACGGCACCTTTCTTTCAATGATCCACCTCTGGATTGCAGTCCTTTGGCGGGGAGAAAGATTGGGGCTCCTGTTTTCGCGTTTTGTCGGCTTCCTGCCGACGCAAAAACATGTATATTCAGTTTTATTATTTCGTTCATAAAACTCTTTAATTTATTTCTAATTTTTTGAGTTGTTCTCGCACATAGAGTAACATACTTTTTTTTATTAGCAAACACCTTTTTGGCATCGTGTAATTAATTACCAACTTGAGCACAGCCCTCCTCAAACACCTTAGAATCATTAGAAAACTCCACAAACAATATATTTAAAACTAAAATACGCCATTATCTTAACTGAAATGTTTGTACGCTGTCAACAGCTTAACCACGCGTTTTGTAAGCGCTACCCGTTATTTTATAATAATTCTAATTAGTTATTATTAGTTATTTTAACAAGAAACTTTTTTTAATTTTAAATTCCTTATTCTAACTTGAGATTAATGTACTTTTTATTAAAAAATTGCTACCAAAAAAATTTAAAATGTACGCTGATCTTTGAATTTAGGTGTCACTTGCTCTTCAAAGAAATTCCGCACATAAACAAAAATGAGATTTTGTAGGTTCTCTACTTTTTCAGTTCGTTGCTTTTGATATGCTTTTAATAAAGTCACATAGAGCAAAGCATCTGCTGTAGATCCATTTAACTCACCAATTTCCTCGTATACTATGTGGATACCTGTATTTTGTTTTGCTTTGTTTTTAGCATTATGAATTGTTTTTACAGTATCATTTGCTTCAGCAAATGAATTCGAGTAGCTTTTTATCAAAGTTAGAACCGTTTTAGGAATGAATGTCCCAATACTAGCGTCTTGCATCAATTCGACAAAGTTATCTAAGAGCAATTGATCTTGTAGGCGGTCTTTTTCAGTGTCTATATTGTGTCTATTAGTGTCTAGGTAATTATTATTAAATACTTGACTGATTTTCATACCCTCTGATTTATCAACGTTTTGTCTGGGTATGATTTTCATACCCTCTTGTACCCCAACAGATTCAGCGGTCACTTTACTTCCTGGGGTGGGTATGATTTTCATACCCTGCGATTCTACCTTGTTTTCACTGTTGTCTGCATCGAACTGCTCAAGCATATAAATGTCATTCTCAGTAATATTCAGTTCAGCTAAATACATTCTATTTGGATTTTGTTTGCCTAGTTTTTTATTAAAACCCATGTCTTTTTGAAGCAGCAACCCATACTTTTCTAGGTTCTTTTTTATATCGATTGCTTTTTGTTTCTGGCAGTTTAATACACTGCAAAGTTCTTTTGTAGTGTAGGTGAAATAGATGTTTCCTTCTTCATCAACCTGTCGCTTTGCGATCGCTGCTTGCAGTCTCGCCTTTAAAAGCATGTATGCTATTTTGGTGGAGTCTGACATTTTGCGATAGTCCTCTGAAACTAAAAAGACTTTAGGAAATTGATAGTATAATTCGTTGTAAACACGATCTGCTTTAAAATAATTAAACTCTGACATAATATTTACTCCCTTAGCAATTCTCTTATTTCTAAATAATTGCTGTTCTTAAAGTAATCTCACTCTGAAGATACACAAGTGTTTTCCTTTATTCAAGCGAAAAAACGGGTGAAATCAATAAGGTACTACTTTAAAAAGCAATAAATCACTACCGTAATAACAGATTACGTACTACCGCAATAAACCCAGTATTGTCATTATGTACTACCGTAATAATATTTAGGGTAGTACATAACACGAGTGTTTAACCAATTGTCCACTACCTTAATTAATCAAAATAAATAAATACCCACTACTTTAAATGATAATAATTAACTACCATAATACATTTATAAAAAACTACCTAAATTAACGTTTCATAGAAAAACACTTTTTACGAAATTGTTCCCGATGATTGCTATTCTAAAAGAGTTACTCATAAATAAAGAAAGCGCTATACATATAGATATAAATACAAACTACCATGAATATAGTTGATACAAAGAATTGTTAACTACCTTAAATACCTATTAAGGACTACCTTTATTCATTATTTTTCCAGGTTAGCTTTTCTTATTGACTACCATAATTTAACAAATATCTTAATTATATACTACCGTTATTATGATAAATAACTACCATAATACATAATCATTCGATATTATGTACTACCTTAAATGTACATAATGGTAGTATAGATTCCAACTTTTACGTAATAAAAAACTACCTTAATTTATTAAGGTAGTAGGTAAATATTTCAAAATTAGTTGTCAATTCCCCATCTTTTTCTCAAATCATTTATTGTGTCTTTTTCAATCTGATCTGCTGATTTAACGATATTTCCATCTTCATCGACTTGTTCGATTGTGGGATGCTTTTCTCGAAAAATTTCTAGATCTCTTATGACATCATTTAGTAAATCAATTTTATCTTCTTTTGTTAGGTTTTGTTTTACATAAAGATCGAGTGACTTTCTTAAAAGTTCATCCTTATTCAAATTTGTTTCGTATTTTTCTACCATAGAACGAGAAGTCGAATTTAGGATAGCTGATAACTTAATTGGCTGCGTAGAAGCATGTGATCGGTCAAAATTCTTAATTGGTGCTCCAACATTTCTCTTGGCTTTACGAGTCTTTTCTTTTGGAGTGGTAACTCTTATAGGGGCTTCGTTATTATTTTTGATAGTCGGCATATCTTGATTTTGAATATCTGAATCACTTTTATGACTGGCTTGCTTTATAGCGTCCATTCCGTTACTCGTTTTATTGAAAATGCTTAGGTCCTTAATATCGGCCATTGAAATTTCCCCCTTACTTATTGATACCAGGTTTTATGAATCTCAAGTTCATCGTAGATATCTTTGAAAATTTGGTGAGTTTTTCGATCCCAATGGTCGATTTTCCCTGTTTTTGTCTTTTCTAGCGTAATTCCTGAGCCATCGTATCTCTTTAGACGAGCATTTTTTAGGACTACTGTATTTATTAGATGTTCCTGGTAAATAGTCTGAGCTTGCGCGTACATTTCTTTATCTACTGCATCCTTCGTTTCTAGCATGAAAGGTATAACACCGACTACTTTCAAATTAGTATTGAATTCTTTAACAAAGTAATCCATATATTCCATGTATTGCAAGCCATTTCTCATAGATTTTACTTGTGTTTGAAGAATTACGATTACCCAGTCAGCCATGTACATAGCTGACTTAGTGTAAACTGAGATACTTGGTGGTACATCGAAGTAAATACGATCGTATTTATCAAATATAGGACTTAATCTTTCCTCGATATACTTGAACTGATCGTTTGAACTCGAATATTGCTCTTTCACCCAATCATCGAACATTTCAAAAGAAATATTGGCAGGTAAAACATCAAGATTGTTTATGATCGGGTAAATAGCATCTTCTACTGGAACCCCATGCATTAACACATCCGTAATCGTATTATCAAATGATAAAAGTTCTCCACCGCCATCTTCTTCACTATAGTTCATATGAGTTAAGTTAAGCACGTCCGAAGTATTTCCTTGCATATCTAAATCAACAACTAATGTTCTCAAGCCTCGTCCAAATGCTGATTCAAAACTTAACATTTGAACTGTAGTAGACTTACCAACTCCGCCTTTAAAGTTACCGACAACATATTTTTCAGCAGTTTTTTTGACCTTATTTGCCATGTAAAAACCTCCACTAATTTAGTTACGAACTACCTTTATAAAGATAATAACATACTACCATTAAACGCGCAACAAACTTTTATTATATACTACCATAATCATAAATGGAGACTAATAAACAAGTCTAATGTATTTACAAAGGTTCAAGACCGTAAATAGAGCAGTAATATTAAGGTAGTAGATAATCATTAAAGTAGTACCTAATTGATAGAGGTAGTAGGTAAAGATAAAAGAAGACGATTTGTCAGTGAGTCTTATAGATAAAGAAATAAGGTAGCGCTTATCTATAAGAATACCAGAAGAAAATTAAGGTAGTACTCAATAATTAAGGTAGTAGATAATAATTAAAGTAGTATTTAATTGATAGAGGTAGTAGGTAAAGATAAAAGAAGACGATTTGTCAGTGAATCTTATAGATAAAGAAATAAGGTAGCGCTTATCTATAAGAATATCAGAAGAAAATTAAGGTAGTACTCAATAATTAAGGTAGTAGATAATCATTAAAGTAGTATTTAATTAATAGAGGTAGTAGGTAAAGATATAAGAAAATGATTTGTCAGCGAAGCCTATAGATAAAGAAATAAGGTAGCGCTAATTTGTAAGGATAGCAAAAAAATAAGGTAGTACATAATAATAAAGGTAGTAGGTAATCGTTAAAGTAGTATTTAATTAATAGAGGTAGTAAACGATGATAAAAATTGTTTGGATCATTCTTATGATTTTAATATCGCAAATGCGATTAAATAACGGATGTTAGTAAACGAGACACAATTATTTGTATTTGATAGCTTAAGTCTTGCTCGAGATTATGATGTTCTTATCTTGTAGATAAGAACAATGTGTACACAGAACCCCTAAAGAAATCGGATTTTTTAGGGGTTCTTTTTTGGGTAATGTCGCCATAGTTGATTTACTTCTTGTCTCTCGTATTAGCCGAAATTCAAATAAGGCTGTAATAAGCCCAACAAGAAGGGGGGCAGATAAATGCATAGAACAATGCGTACACCTTCTTCCATTAGCAAGACTGTCAGATAGGGACTATTTATTTTAGCAATTCATCAGTCCTTTATCCATAAAAGTAAGAATACAGTCACTAGCTAGTCATAGAGGATTACTATTTTACTTTCAAGTTATTCAAGTATCTATATATGGTGGTACGAGATACATTCCAGCGCTCTGCGATAGTTTTAATAGGTGTTCCATTATCTACCAATGTCTTCAGTAACTCCAAATTCTGTTCAGTAAGTTTTTCAGGTCTACCAACGATTATACCCCACGCTCTTGCAGAGGCTCGACCAAACGCGGAACGTTCTAAAATTAGATTGCGTTCGAATTCTACAAATGTTGAAAACAAAGAAAATATGGAACAGAATTTTTGATTTATTAAATATTGCAAGTCAGCAAAGAGAAGTCATTTAAATATACTCAGCAGATTTAGCCCGTAGCTCTTTACTGTTTATAATTAAATATCCTCCATATTTTTTTAATAATATATTTTCTTGACATAGTTTTTTCAGAATGCGAAACATATGCCGATAACTAATACCAACTGCTTCTGCAACGTCACTTAAATTGTCTTTGAAAAAGGATTTATACGAAGCCTGCATAATATAAGAACATAATCTTTGCTCTCCACTATATAAAGCCGTAGAAACCCAATTGTTGCTACTTTCAATCAGTTTGTAAGCCAAACTTTCAGCAACTATATTCATAAAAAATAAGTTATTTTTGAGTATACTCATATTTTTTTTATATGGAATGACAATACAGGTCAAGTCAGATAAGGCAACTACAGTAGCTGAAGTTTTTTTTTCTTCGGTCATCATTTCTGAATCTCCCATAATTCCATCAGACATGTAGAAAGATAACAACATGTTTTTGCCATTTTTCGCCATAGAAAATACTTTAGCTTTTCCAGAAACAATAATGGTTATGCATTCAGAGGGATTTCCTTCAATGTATAGTTTTTCTCCAATCGAATACCTAATACGGCTACACCCATACAGGTTTTTACTATTCAAATTTAAACGATCCATTACTTCTATATCACTTTGATTCAATACATAGCTTTTCATATAAAACCCTCACAATAAATCAAAATTGGGACATATGTCCTACTCGTTCACTAATTATATTGCTAAACTATCAAAAAAAACAAATGATATTCCTAGAATATCAAATAATAAGAAAAAATTTTTTAGGAGGATTTATGAATATATTAGTAGTAGGCGGAGCAGGATATATAGGTTCCCACGTTGTGAAACAATTAGTTGAAGCTGAACATAAAGTTGTTGTACTAGACAATTTGCAAACAGGGCACGTCGAGGCTGTAAATAAAAAAGCAGCTTTTATCGAAGGGGATGTCCGAAATGAAGAACTGCTTAAAGAAATATTTTCAATAGTTCAGTATGATATTGTTTTTCATTTTGCTGCATATTCATCTGTAGCTGAGTCTGTAAGTAATCCTTTGATTTATTTTGAAAATAATGTCTCCGGTCTAATCACACTGTTGAAAGTAATGAATGAATTTAAGATAAAAAAAATTATTTTTTCATCTACTGCAGCCGTGTACGGTAATTGTTCGGATGTATTGATAACTGAGGATACTGAAACAATCCCTAAAAGTCCATATGGGGAAAGTAAGTTGATGATGGAAAAAATAATAGAGCATTGTCGTTTAGCATACGATATCAATTATGTTGTTCTACGCTATTTTAATGTTGCTGGCGCTGACTTATCTGGAGAAATCGGTGAAGATCATCGTCCAGAAACGCATCTTCTCCCGTTAGTCCTAAATATAGCATTGGATAAAGATCCATCTATCACACTTTTTGGAAATGATTACGATACAAAAGATGGATCAACGATTCGAGATTACATCCATGTTGTCGATTTAGCTTCAGCACATCTTTTATCCATGAATTATCTAATAAAAGAGAATAAAAGTAATATTTTCAACGTTGGAACTTCATCGGGCTTTTCTACTTTGGAAATAGTAAAACATGTTGAACTATTTACGAATACTAAAATATCAATTGTTTTTGGAGAAAGAAGAAACGGTGATCCTCATTCTTTGGTTGCTTCAAGTAAAAAGATAAGCCATTTGTTAGGATGGACTCCTCAATTTAGTGATCTTGATACGATAATCAGCAGCGCTTGGTCATGGCATCAAAAGAATCCTAACGGATATAAAAAATAAGCAGTTCTTAAAGAAAAATTTATCTTAATTCAATTCCATTTCATTGAATTAAGATAGCTGGCATAAGCGCCCTAATCCGGAAAATACGCATCAGATCAGTAATCCAATAAAGAGAATATCTCACTAATAAAAATTAGTATTAAGCAAATCTTACAGAAAATCTGATTGGAGAAAATAAAAAAAATGACAGTATCTTCTAATTAAGAAGTTTACTGTCTATTCAATCATTTTACCTGATTAGTAAGAAGATAAATAAGCTTCAATTTCTTGTTGCGTAAGCCTTTCTATTTCATTTTTAGAAATACTCGATATTTTTTCCTCGTTTTGTTGATGATTTCATATATTCCGCAGAATTCTTATTGAAGCTGAATTGCAAGTCTTCAATAGAGCCTTGCAATTTCTAAGCTTTTTAAGGGAAAATAAATTCGACGTAAGTATCTTTTATCGTCCTTTTTGGAAATAGCTACATCTACCACAAGTTCCGCATATACACTGCTGATGGTTTTCTAAACACACTTTTTTCTTAGTAAAGCTGTTGATCGATTATCAGCTACATATCATTTGGTACAAGCTCTCATAATTAAACCTCCTTTTCATTATTAGAAAGTCAAAAAATGTAGATATCAACTTTTTCCTAAAAAGAAATAGTTAATACCTACATTCTAAGCTGGCTGGTAAAAAAAAGGGGGGCGGCTTCCTGCTATAAAAATTCCTTTTTTTAAGATATTATTCGTAGACTTTATCTTTATTTTCCAACTTATTAAGGTAACGATAAATTGTTGTACGAGAAACATTCCAACGTTCAGCAATCGTTTTAATCGGTGTGCCACTATCTACTAACGTCTTCAGCAACTCCAAATCCTGTTTAGTAAGTTTTTCAGGGCGACCGCCAAATCTACCGCGCGCCCTAGCTGCAGCTCTACCCGCCGCAGAACGTTCTAAAATCAAATTACGCTCAAATTCTGCAAACGCAGCAAACAAATGAAACATCAACTGGCCAGTAGAACTTGATTTGTCCATTGTGATATTTTCTTGCAGGCTATGAAAACCGACTCCTCGTTCATTTAATCTATTTACGATAGAAATTAAATCTTCCATATTTCTTCCCAAGCGATCTAATCTCCAAACAACTAAAATATCTCCAGCTCGAACAAAATCAATTGCAGTTTCTAAACCTGGGCGATTACTTTTTGCTCCACTCATATGATCGGTGAAAATTTTATCGCAACCAAATTTTTTAAGACTATCTTCCTGTAAATCCAAATTTTGCAAGCCTGTAGAAACCCGGGCGTATCCTATTTTCAAAAAAATCACTCCATTCTCAAAATTATTGTAACATAACTTTATGTAATGGGTATTATTTGAACATAGATTTTGATACGGGTTTATGAACATAAATTAACTATTTTTTATTTGATAAAAGACAAAAAAAGAAAGTGTACAGAAAGGGACTAAATACAAAAAATTAATTAGTTTATAACAGGTACTATTGTGGATTAGAATATCTTTTTTATTTTAGTTTACAATACTTTTACTATTACCAGTTTCTAAAATTTCTAAACAAGCATTTAATCCACCGTAAACCAAGTTCTTTACAGCAACATCTGTATAAAAAGCAATATGAGGTGTGTATTGTATATCATCACGCTTTATTATTTCGTTCAATAAAGGATCCTCTAAGTGTTTTTTTGACCAATCATACGTAACATAAGGCATCTCATTTTCATAAGTATCCATAGCGCAGAATTTAAGTTGCCCACTATCTAGAGCTCTCATCATTGACTTTGTATCTACAATTGCTCCGCGAGCTGCATTGATTAATATCGTTCCGGGAGTCATCTTTTTGAAAGTATTGTCATTAAACATATGGTAATTATCTTGAGTAAGCGGAGTATGAATTGTTAAAATATTGGATTTTTTAACAAATTTATCAAAGTCATTTTCATAGGTAAGAATTTTTTTTGCAGATTCATTTTGAAATAAATCATAACCTATAACTTTAGCCCCGAACCCTTTGAATATTTTTGCAACAACTTGCCCAATTCTGCCTGTTCCCAAGATACCAATTGTTAGTGATTGGATTTCATTTGACATAATAGGTGCAGACCATCGGAAGTCATGCTTGCTTACATTACTTTCTATATCATTAAGATGTCGCACTGCATTAAGTGCACTTGCCACTACAAATTCTGCAACGGAATTAGGAGAATACGCTGGGACATTAGTAATCTTAATTCCTTGTTTTCGTGCTTCTTCTAAATTGTACATATCGAATCCTGCCGACCGCTGGGCGATTTGTTTAAATCCATCATTTTTTAAATCAGTGTACATTTTTGTAGGGAGTCCCATAGTTTGTTGAAGACTTAGTCCATCAAACCCCTTTATCATTGAGTATGTTTTATCATTTAAAAATTTACTGGTAATCTTTAATGTAACGTTATTTTCTTTCGCCCATTTAATTGCAAACTCTTTCTCATCTTCTCTAGCCCCCATCATCAATATTTTTACCACCTATATTCAGCTCCCTTTATATGTTTACTTAAGTATAGGTTTCGATCTATTTTTTTTCTAATTGATAGATTTTATATGCTTATAAAATCTATCAATTACTAAATTTATAATCAGTAATAATTTCTAAGCATGAGGCTGCAATAGGACTCAAAGGCTTGTTTCTTTTATAAATTACAACAATATTGAACGGCTTAAGACTATTTTTTATTGGAATCCAAACTAATTTGTCTTCTTTAGCAATTGTCTTCTTTAACTGGACAGGAAGAATAGCAATAGAGTTGTATTTAATAATATGTTCAACAAGGACATCATGATTATTACTTTCTAATCTTATTTCAGGCTGAAATCCATTTTCACGTGCTTTCTCTTTTAGCATATGCCATAGAACATAATCTTTATTCATTGAGCAAAATATTTCACTTTTTAACTCCTTGATGTCTATTGTTTTGGAATGTGCCAGTCTATGGTTCGCTCTCATTAGAAGATATGCATCGTAATGAAACGAACTAAAAATATTTTGTTCAATTTCTAACCCTGGTTCAACAACTGGAAGGGAAACGATGCCGAGTTCTATTTCTTCATTCACTACTTTTTCTTGTATTTTGATAGATCCAGCCTCTTCTATACTGATTGAAAAACTTGGATAGACATTTTTAAATTCTTGTATCAGAGGCATTATTGAAGGAAAAATGATTGCATTTGAACCAATAACAAGTTCTTTACTACTAGTATTATTTGATCCTTCAATTGAGTTAATTAGAGAATCAAATGAATGGATGATTTCCAATCCTCCTTTGTACAACTCAATACCTGAAGTTGTAGGAAATACTTTATTTCCAACTTGGTAGAGTAATTTTGTTCCTAATTCACTCTGAAGTTTTCCCATATTCCACGATAAGGTGGGCTGTGTAATGAACAAGTTTTTTGCTGCGTTCGAGTAGTTTTGTGAATTGACTATCTCAATAAAGTAACGCAATTGACGAAGTTCCATACTATTCATTCCCTTATAGATTTTTTCTATCAAGATATAAATTGAATCAATTTCAAATTTTATATGTATACAACTATACTTAGGTCGAAAGGGGAACATCACGACTTATAACTATCTTCGAAGTATAGCAAATATTTTCTGCTATATGAAGTGAATAAATTTTTGTAAAAACTAATTTATAAATTTTTACTCCATCATGTGATATTTTGATCAAAATATCGTAACTTTTTGAAGATATAATAAGTTCCAAAAATTTTTCTTAGTTATTATTGAATAAACTCGAAGAACATGAAAGGAAGTTTAAAAATGGAACATTTGAGACCAAAAGAATTCACTATGAATATTTTAAATGGTATCTCTTTAGGGATTGTTGTTGCTCTAATACCTGGAGCTTTGCTAAGTGAACTTTCAAAGGCATTGAATTGGTCCTTTGGTTTAACTGCTACAGGTATCGCTCAAACGCTAATGCCTATTATAGTTGGAGTCGCGATAGCAATAAATTTTAAATTTACGCCAATTCAAATTGGATCACTTGGAATGGCATGTGTAATTGGTTCCGGAGTTGCAACAATTAATCCAGGAGGAGGATTCATATTTCATGGAACAGGAGATGTTATCAATACTGGATTAACTGCCGCTATCTCAGCTTATTTAATTTTATTATTAGGAAAAAAACTACAAGCGTTTACGATTTTGGTTATACCTACTATTGTGGCAATTGTTGGAGGAGGTATAGGTACACTTTTGTTGCCTTATGTTAAGTACATTACAACATTATTGGGACAATTTATAAATACTTTAACTGTACTTCAGCCAATTCCGATGACTATAGCGATTTCAGTCATGTTCTCAATGATGATTGTATCACCTATTGCCACTGTCGGTATTGCGACAGCAATATCTTTATCTGGTATTGCATCAGGAGCTGCAAATCTAGGTATTTGTGCTGCTGGGTTTGGTTTGTGCGTAGCAGGATGGCGATCTAATTCAGTTCCAACTTCATTGGCGCATTTCATTGGATCTCCTAAAATGCAGATGGCTAATGTACTAAAAAAGCCTAAAATTATGTTACCAATCATTTGTAATGCGGCAATAACAGGGCTATTTGCCTATATTTTTGACTTGAAAGGGACACCATTTAGTGCGGGGTTTGGATTTAGTGGATTTATAGGTCCTATTAACGCTTTAGCACTGTCAGCAGATGGGTGGACAACGCTAAACATTATAAAGGTAGTAATTTCATTTTTGATAGTTCCTCTGATGTTAAGTTTTTTATTCACTCACTTATTTAATCAAATACTTGCAATTTCTAAATCTGAGGACTACAAGATAAATTATAACTAAAAGATACTTATTAAAAGTTTTAACTATAAACTATAACTACCTACAGTAATTTCTAAGGATACACTGTAGTTTTTAGTTATCGTTTTACTTTAGAATAGATTGAAAAGTCAAAGAGTGTAGTTCTCTTTGACTTTATTTCTAATAGAACTGAGGTGATTATGATTATTGTTCTAAAGGAAAATATAAGGCGATTTCATTTCTAATATAAATCATACATATTCTTCAATATTACTTTTTTGTTCGTTTAAAGAAAGAGGATTCGATGTTGGAGAGGGGCGTCCCCCTATAAACTGAGGATAGAACGATTAATTTGGGGGATGGACATGAAGAAGAAGACAAAGATCATTATTGCTGGCGTCACTGGTTTGGTTATAGCAGGGGGTGCTTTTTTTGCATTCGGTGGTAAAAAGGATGCAGCTTCGTATCAGGTGTATACAGTAAAAACAGCAGATCCTTTGCAGTTGAAGGGGAAAGTGGAACCGTTGAAGCGTCAGCTTTATTTTTTAGATGCGAATAAAGGAACGATCAAAAATGTTCCTGTAAGCAATGGGCAAGAAGTGGCGGTGGGCACGCCTTTGATCGAGTATCAAAATGATACGGCTCAAAATGAAACGATCACGCAGCAGCATGCGGTGAATAAGAGTTCTCTTGATGCGTCTCAGGCTGAAGCGACTGTTGCTGCTGGGGAAAGACAAGTGCAAACGCTATCGAATCAAATTGGTGAGACGCAGCAGAAGCTGGCTCGTGCGAAAGATGAGGAAGAAAAGGCTGCTTTGAATGAACAATTAAAGCAGCAGCAAGGGGAATTGCAGACGGCCAATGACCAGTTGAGTCAGTCTCGTTTTGCGGTGCAGGGGGCTTATGAGGAAGTCCAATCTGCTAAAGATGTGCTTGCTGGGCAGCAAAAGCAAGCGTCAGCGACGGTGAGTGCTGAAATTGCGGGCGTGGCGTCTGTGGATGAAAAGGGAAAGGGCTCTCCAGAGGTTCCAGTAGTCGCAGTTTCCAGCAAAGAAAAGCAAGTCAAAGGTACCGTCACGGAATACGATCTAGACAAATTGGTGCCGGGGCAAACCGTTCAGGTCACGACGGTGGGCAATGACAAAAAAGTGGAGGGAACGATTAAATCGATTGCTGCGAGTGCTATACCGACGAGCGGGGACAACAGCAATGTTGCCTCTTATGCATTTACTGTGGAGGGGAATTTCCCTTGGACGGATGATTTATCGACATTGATCACGTTGCAGCAAAAACAGCTTCTATTACCGTCGTCTGCACTTAAGAAAACAGGAAATGAACAATATGTCTATAAGTATGAGGATGGAAAAGCGAAGAAAACGGTCGTTCAAACGTTGGCTGTCAACGGGCGCACGATCATTCAAAAAGGATTGAAGGACAAGGATCAAATCATTGAAAATCCAGATGACGCATTGAAGGACGGATCAGAAGTTCAGGTGAGTGCCAATGATTAGCTTGGCACATATCTATAAGTATTATGAAACAGGGGAAACAAGAGTGCCTGTTTTAGACGACATTAATTTTTCAATCGAAGCTGGAGAATTTGTGGCTATTATGGGGCCTTCTGGTTCAGGAAAATCCACGTTGATCAATTTGCTTGGGTTCATCGATCGACAGTTTGAAGGGGAGTATTTGTTTAATGGACGGGAGATCACGCATTTCAAAGACAATGAATTGTCTGAGATACGGAATCGTTCTGTTGGCTTCGTTTTTCAAAATTTTAGTTTGATCGAGAATTTAACGGTTGCGGAAAATGTTGAATTGCCTCTTTTGTACAGCGGTGCGAAACACAATGAGACGCAGAAGAAAGTGAAGCATGCGTTGGCTAGGGTCGGATTAGCAGACAAGTTAGATCAATTGCCGAAGCAGTTATCCGGTGGGCAGCAGCAGCGAGTGGCGATCGCTCGGGCATTGATCAATCGTCCCAACTTTATTATTGCGGATGAACCTACGGGGGCGTTAGACACCCATACAACAGAGGACATCATGCAATTGTTCAAGCAGTTGAATGAGGAAGGGGTGACGATCATCTTGGTGACGCATGATCCAGAGACGGTCGTCTACTGTGACCGCTTATTGAAAATCCGAGATGGAAAGATGATCGAGGAGGTGCTGCAATCATGAGAAAATACATTCTCTGGCGTACTGCCTTTCGTTCGATCTTCAAGAACAAACGCCGCAGTTTTTTAACGATGGTGGGTATTATTATAGGAATTGCCGCCGTGATTACGATCGTGGCTTTAGGAAATGGGTTTAAACGAAATATTTTATCTGAGACGACGGGCGCGGACGAAACTGGACAAACGAAGTACGTCAACATCAAGTACAACGACTTTGACAATCTAATTAGTGAGGATAATGGAATCTCGCAGACCGATAAAAATATGATCGCCAACCTTCCAGAAGTGAAGAATGTTTCTTATTATAAGGTAATGAAAAATGAAAGAAACCCTACAATTGATTTTTATGATAAAAATACAAAATTAACCATGAGGATTCATTCTGCCAAAGAAACCGCCGTGTCTCTTTTAAATGGTCGCCAATTGAATGCCGCGGACAGCGATGGGCTAAATAAGGTAGTCGTTCTTGATGAGGCGGTCGCAAAGCAAGTATTCGGGTCGAAGGAGGCCGCTTTAAATAACGGATTCGAGTTAAAGGGGCAGGTCTTTACCGTTGTGGGTGTTTCTGCGAATACTTCTGGAGAGATCGGTCCGCAAAATTATGAACCGCTTGCTTATTTTCCGAAAAAAACCTATACGCATTATTTAGGAAAAAAAGAGGACCATTCCGTATTGGCCCTTAAATTTGATACAGGGGTCAATCAGGATACAGCGATGACGAAAGTCTTAAAACAGTTGAACATGAACGGAGAAAGTCGTGCACAGGGGGAGTATCAAGCCTATGATCCGACTTCTGAAATCAAGCAGTTGGGATCTATGCTGGATAAAATGACTCTTTTCATCAGTACAGTCGCAGCGATCTCGCTATTTATCGCCGGCGTGGGCGTCATGAATATGATGTACATCTCTGTTTCTGAGCGGACCAAGGAAATCGGTATTCGACGTGCACTTGGTGCGAATGCGAAGTCGATCAAGCGCCAATTTCTATTTGAAGGGATCGTTCTGACAGTGAGCGGCGGTGTGATTGGGTATATTCTTGGTATTTTGATTGCTTTCGCAGCGTCCTTCGCCTTGCCGTTTTCTGTGCGGCCAGACATGATGACCGTGCTGATCTCGATTGGGACCTCCGTGGTGATCGGCGTATGCTTCAGCTACTTGCCCGCTTCAGCAGCCGCGAAAAAGGAATTGATCGATATATTGAAATAGCAGAAAATCCAGATTGGGTCGCGGGTAACCGTTGTTCAAAGTGTTACCCCAAAAACAGATGGGATCTCATTATCTGCTTTTTTTAATAGGAGAGAATAAGTAGCATATATGAAATAATTTCAAAGCTTTGTTGTGTCTATTGCATTGGCTACACTTTATTGAACGGCTCAAAATTTATGAACTATAATTCCCATAATAATGCTTATTGAAACTATCGGTAATATCTATATAGAATCCCTTATACTTCTAGTTAAAAAATTGGCTAATATTATGTGGAAAGATAGTAATCAAAAATTACAAAGGGGAATGAGACAAATGAAAAAAAAATCAATTTCACTAGTTACAACAATAATTCTATTATCCACTATACCATGCAATGTTTTGGCAGCTTCAGAAATAGCAACAGCAGGTCCAAAGGTTAAACTTGCTAACCCAAAAAATAAATTATCTAGTTTTCAAAATTTCAACAATGCTCAGGAACTTATTGACTATATTAACAATGATGTAACATTTGACTTACAATATAGTTCCATAAGGGTTGTTGGTGTTCTATCATTATCTGATATCAGCAATATAGTTGATGCGTTAGGTAATTGGCAAGGAAGAGCTATATCTTCTGGAATTAATTTAAATAGCTATCCATATGACATTTCGTTAGGTGATATATCGGATTATTCAACCGAAGCTTTACAGAAAATAAATGATAAACTCGGAACAATGGCCTCTGCTATTGGGGACTATTCTCAGATTTTAATACAGCTTAATTTTTCTAATGATGCAACAAAAGAAAATAATGACACTAATGGTCGATATCTTCCTGGAGAGTCTATTAAATTAGTAAAAGGTCAAACAAACTACACACTTGATTTAAATAAATATGGAGTTACAGGAACAAGAAATGATTGGCGGAAATTGTATTTAGGCACGAATGATAATATTAATAATATTCAGAAAAATAATTATGATATTTCTTACGATTCTGATAAAGATCATCTTAAACTGGATGATGTAAACAGTGTTAATTTTTCAGACTTAGATTCTAACATGAAAACTCTCAATTTATATTATATTGCAGAAAGTCCTAAATCTTTTCTTAGAAGTACAGCATTGTGGACACACTTGCTTATAACCCCACAGGGGGGGGATACAAGCGGGATTTTGGGTTCTCAAGATGAAATAATTGCAGCTATGTTTTCTATCCCTATAGAATGGGTAGATCCTGTTCTAACTTCAAAGGTTGTAGTAAAATATGTAGATGAAAATGGGAAATCCATTTCTGAGGATGACATTCAGAATGGGAATGTAGGAGATAACTATACTACAAAGTCAAAAATAATTTCTGGCTACACACTGGATGAAACAAAATTGCCTACTAATGCAAATGGAAAGTTCTTAGATAAAGAGCAGACTGTTACTTATATTTATAAGAAAAATACACCTCCTGTGATTACTTCTACTATTACTACAAAATATGTAGATGAAAATGGGAAATCCATTTCTAAGGATGACATTCAGAATGGGAATGTAGGAGATAACTATACTACAAAGTCAAAAGTAATTTCTGGCTACACACTGGATGAAACAAAATTGCCTGCTAATGCAAATGGAAAGTTCTTAGATAAGGAGCAGACTGTTACTTATATTTATAAGAAAAATACACCTCCTGTGATTACTTCTACTATTACTACAAAATATGTAGATGAAAATGGGAAATCCATTTCTGAGGATGACATTCAGAATGGGAATGTAGGAGATAACTATACTACAAAGTCAAAAATAATTTCTGGCTACACACTGGATGAAACAAAATTACCTACTAATGCAAATGGAAAGTTCTTAGATAAAGAGCAGACTGTTACTTATATTTATGGGAAGAATAGTTCTCCAAACTCTAATTCAACATCAAAAAAAAAGGTTCCTAGAAATCCAATCGAAAAGAATTCAATACAGAGTGATCCAAGTAATAAATCTTTTCCTAAAACTGGAGAAAACACGATTAACTCGTTTTATGAAATGATTATTGGAGCAGTGTTAATTATCTTTGTAGCATTTATCTCAGTCTTTAAAACGAAAAGAAATAAATAGGATAGACTTGAGTTAATATATTGGAAAAATTTAATTAACAAATCTGGTTTTAAGATATTTGCTTTCAAAATCTCTGCTTGTTTATCCTTTTGAGGTTTATATTTTCTAATAGTAGTAGAATGTAAATTTAGTTCTGAAGTTCGTTCCTTAAGTTAGATTTTTAGTCTAAATTAGGGAACGAACTTCATTACCTATACAGCCAATAAAGATCATAAGTTGTTTAAAGGAAGTATTCTAGTGTAAAGTTGTTCTGTTAATTAATATATAGTTAGAACAGATATAACCATTAGCACCTGAATTTTAGTATAGTTTAAAAATCCGAAAAAAAAGAATGATCTCTTTTTGGCTTTTCGATGTACAAAGAGATTGAAAGTTCAGTTGGAATTCATAAGTAATTTAGATGAGAAATGATAATGTTGTTGCTACTATCTTTAAAACTTTACAAAAAAATCTTAAAAAAAAAACTCCCTGGTAAGGATACGGAGTAGAAAAAAAGATAGTGGAATACTCTATGCTTAATAGTGTATCACAATTGAAACGAGAGTGTAATGTTAACTGTGTAAGTAACCACTAATCCTAGGTAGGAGGTTGCTTCACAGTTTTTCTTTTTTTAAATAAGAGAAAGAGGTGATTACACAATGGCCAGAAAGAAAAGAAATCCTGATTCTGTGAAGCTATCCGAATCTATTTTGAATGCTTTATTAGCCAGAATCTGTAGACGACATGCAAGAAGCTTTAAAAGATGTGTTTTGTCCCTTATTTGAAAAAATGTTGCAGGGAGAATTGAACAATCACTTAGGGTATGACGCTCACCCGAAAGAACCTAAGGAACATGATAATCGACACAATGGATATGGCAATAAGACACTTAAAACGAGCTTTGGTGAAGTAGATATTGACGTATCCAGAGATCGTGACGCTTCCTTCGATCCTGAATTGATCCCTAAGAGAAAACGAGATGTCTCCGACATTGAAATCAAAGTTCTTTCCATGTATGCCCGAGGAATGAGCTAACGCGATATAGCCGAAACGATCGAAGATATCTATAGTTTTGATATCTCTCATGAAGGGATTTCTGATATCACGGATGCTGTACTTCCTAAATTGGAAGAATGGCAAGCTCGTCCATTGGCTAAATGTTATGCTTTCTTGTTCGTTGATTGCATGTACGTCACTTTACGAGGAAACTACGAAGCGAAAGAATATGCAGTATACACAATTCTTGGGTACCTTCTCAAAGGAAATAAAAAGATTTTAGGGCTGTGGCTGAATCAAACGGAATCCAAAAACCGCTTGATGCAAGTTTTCGATGAATTGAAATTACGTGGTGTAGAAGACGTCTTTTTTATTTCGATAGATGGTGTTTCTGGGCTCGATAAAGGTGCGAAAGCGATCTTCCCATCAGTCATCGTTCAGCGCTGTATTGTTCATCTTGTTCGAAATGCCCTGCGATACATTCTTAGTAAAGATTATAAGGAGGTCTGCAGAGATATGAAAAAGTTTTATGGTGCTTCTTCTCTAAACGCCGCACATGCTGCCTTTGATAGTTTTCAAAATCGGTGGTCTCACTATTCTGGTGCTGTAGATGTTTGGAAACGAAACTTTGCTCATGTTGAACAATTATTTGATTATGGTAGTGCTATTCGAAAAATTATGTGTACTACGAATTCCGTTGAGAGCGTCCACTCTAGCTTTAGAAAGTCCACCAAAAAAGGCGCATTCTCATTAGAGAATGTACGCCTTAAACTGCTCTATTTACGTACTAAAGAATTACAAATGAAATGGACAGGTGGTCGTATCCAAAACTGGGCTATGGTACTCAATCAGCTAATGATCAATGAGGCCTTCTCCTCAAGAATTGAAAAGTACGCTATTTACCTTCCGTAATAATGCTAGGTTTATTCAACTGTTTCTCCGATTAGAATTTATCTGATATAACAAATAGCTAAAGAATTTTGGTTGTTAAAACTTTTAAATGCTTAACTTCCACAGTTTAGTTTACAAACCCATTGAAACAAAAAAAAAGCACTCGATCTCTCGAGTACTCCTTTAGAAAATAAAGATTTTCTTGGATTACCTTATTATACAATGTAACGCTTCCATGTGCAATAGAAAGACAGTAGCGTGGGCTAGAGGTCTTTTCCATTTATTTATGTTGGTCAACTAATTGTTGGGACTTGTTCGCTGTGTCTTTCACATCTTGGTTAGCTTTGTTTAATTTATCAATATACGCTTTTAAATCAGAATTTTCTTTAGTTGCATTTGCTAACTGCTGTTTAGTAGAATCTAGCTCTGCCTGCAAAGAATTCTTTTCATTGTTTAATGTGTTGATTTGGTTATTCAGTGAATTAATGGTATTACGCAGATCATTCGATTGATTTAACGCTTCTTGCAGTTTAGAATTCCATTCTTGATTTTTCTGATTGATCTCTTGATTTTTCTGATCAATTTCTTTCAATTTATCCGCAATTTCTTGCTGTTTAGATTGTAACTCTCCATTTTTACTATTTAATTGAGATTCTAAACCAGTTTTTTCTCCCGCTAGTTGATTTTTTTCATTTTTCAAATTCTCTAACTGTTGCTTATGACCTTCTAACTGTTGCTTATAACCGTCTATATCTTTTTGAAACTGGTTTAATTGGTCCTGCGCACTAGCTGATTTATTGGATAATTGCACAATCTCTTGCTCTTTACTTGATAGGGAATTGTTTAACTTGTCTAAATTACTATTGATGGTAGAAATGTTTTCTTCCCCACCCCAATTTAAAACACTGTCTGCATAGTTTTTACCAGCTAGACCAATAAAAGCTAGTACAATGATAAGTGTTGCGACTACATATTTTTTCATTTTCATTATTCAGTTTTCTCCTTACATATACAAAAGCGACTTAGCAACTTTTACATAATAAAGTTTAATCAATCATTTTTCAATAACGTTGTCTATTTATAATGATATTTTAATATTTGATCAATAAACACAGAAGATATATTTTTCATATATATTGATTTGAGTATACCAATAGATGTTTTTTAATTTATTCGTTAAGTTAGAAGACAAAGGGGAGCATTAAAAAAGTATCGTTATACTTTAAACATGTTACAATACAGAAATAGAACGCCAGATCTTCCCCACAGTCTACTTACTCTAGTATCTGTATCTGACGTTCTTTTCTATGGGCGATTAATTCCCATTGCTTCAAATTTACAAATAAATTTCTTTCTTTGCAAATGATACACTCACGAAAAGTAAAGATATCCTAAAAAAGCAATCAGTCTAGATGAGAGACTGGTTGCCGTTGAAATGGAAACTTAGTAATGAAAGAAATGAGCAGATAAAAAGGCTTTAAAAAAAATTTAATGAGTTACATTCATTTTATCAAAAATTTTATAATATAGTTTACATAAGATAGATTAAGCAAAGTTAATTGGGTAGGGCGAATGTAAGGATTAAGTGCAACATATGGTTGTTTTAGTATAACGATCGTTCGTGATTTGATCTATTATATTATGTTTCAATTTCCATAATCTCTTGAATCGTTTCACCAAACATATCTTTAAATGCGTCTCTTATATCTTAGGTATTTTTAATATCATAGCCTTGAATCATTTCTTTGATTTGATCTTTAGGGAGCATACTCATGATCTGTTCCTCCTAGATTGATTTATTTCATTTTACCATTGGAACTTACATAAAATATTTTATACTCTCACCGCTAATGATTTTCTCCATCATATCAAGATGTGATTTCTATATATATATAATATTGTTCGTTTCATTTTTTGTACCTTTGTATTCTAAAGATAATTGACAGATATTTTTACCTTGGTTGTATAAATCTAAAATGATTTGTTCAAATTTTTTCGTATAGCGTTTAAACATAGGTTAACACCTTCCTTTGGTATTAGTTTCCCCTCTCTCAAAAGGTGTATCAACTTCTTCTCCAACAACCAAACAACTTGTTCGTAATTAAGGAGTAATGCTTTCTGTACTAAAAAAAACCATAAAAAGATCCTTAAGTAGGATCTTTTTATGGTTTGAATAGGTTATGTCTTTATTTTTTTACTTATCAAATTTTCTTTTTTTATAGAAAATATAGATAAGTACTACAATTACTAATCCTAAAATTATTAACAAAACTGAAGATGTTTCACCCGTACGAGGTAGATTTTTATTTTGAGATACATTAGAAGTTGAATTTTTAATCATATTACTTGTAGAACTAGTTTTATCATTATTTTTATTGGAAGATGGACCATTTAGTTTACTTTTTGCTGCTGTCCATTTGGCATAGTATGTTGTATCATGCGAAGGCATTTTAAGTTTGTCTGGCATTTTAACATCGAAGTCTTTACTAGTATACCAGCCATCAAATGAATATCCTTTTCGTGTTGCCCCTTCAATATCTTTCAACCCAACTACTGTATCGGTTGGTTGACTTATTGTTTTTTGATTCGTTTTACCACCATTTGCATCAAAATAGATATTATTTTGATTTGCATTCCATATAGCGTATAAGGTTACGATATCTCCGGATTTAGTAGTTAAATTTTTAACCTTTTGCATGTTTCCATACAATGAGTTTCCAGACTCTTGAGGGGTTTCACTCCATCCCTTAAACGTATAACCCGAACGAGCATAGGCATTCTTTGTCAATCCTTGTTCTTTGTCGTAGATAAGGGCTTGGTTACTCATCGTGCCTGTCGCTTCTGTTGCATTCTTATCAAACGCTACTTCATAACCATTCGCTTTCCATTGCGCGTACAAGGTGACAGTATCTCCTGATTTTGTAGTCAAGTTTTTAACGCTTTGTTTATTGTTATAGGTCGTTCCTGTACCATCTGCTTTGGTGTTCCAACCACTAAAGGTGTACCCAGGACGAGTATAGTCATTGGCTGTCAATCCTTGTTCTTTGTCGTAGACAAAGGTTTGGTTACTCATCGTGCCTATTGCTTCTGTTGCATTCTTATCAAACGCTACTTTATAACCATTCGCTTTCCATTGCGCGTACAAGGTGACGGTGTCTCCGGATTTTGTAGTCAAGTTTTTAACGCTTTGTTTATTGTTATAGGTCGTTCCTGTACCATCTGCTTTGGTGTTCCAACCACTAAAGGTGTACCCCGGACGAGCATAGGCATTGGCTGTCAATCCTTGTTCTTTGTCGTAGACAAAGGCTTGGTTACTCATCGTGCCTGTTGCTTCTGTTGCATTCTTATCAAACGCTACTTCATAATCATTCGCTTTCCATTGTGCATAATACGTAGTATTTCCATTTGGCACAACTAACGAATTCGGCATTTTATCTGTTCCTGTTTCAGAAGTGAACCAACCGGTAAAGGCATAGCCTTTACGTGTCGCATCTTTAATTCCTTTAGATAAGTCATACGTTGAGCCCGTCGCCAGATTGGTAATGGTTGTTTGATCTGTTGCTGCAGAGGTATCCCCACCTGCATTTAAATCAAACAGAATATTGTTACTTTCATTCCCTAACCACTGTGCA
>NZ_ASWH01000004.1 GCF_000407545.1 Enterococcus gilvus ATCC BAA-350
GTGGTAGAGGCAGTGCGTAAACTTCGATAGAATTTATTGCGTCTCTTTACTGGACAATGGTCTTGTTCAATCAAATTATTCAGGTATTTAATGGTACGATGTTCTGTCCCTTGATAAAAGCCGTATTCTTTTAGTTTCTTAAAGGCACTTGTAATAGAGGGGGCTTTATCTGTGACTACAACCTTCGGTTCATCAAACTGCTTCACTAACCGCTTAAGAAAAGCATAGGCTGCTTGTGTGTCCCGTTTTTTACGTACCAAATATCCAAGGTTAAACCATCTGCATCGATGGCTCGATACAAATAATGCCATTTTCCTTTAATTTTGATGTACGTTTCATCCATTTTCCATGAATAAAAGGATTTTTTATTTTTCTTTTTCCAAATTTGATAGAGTAGTTTGCCATATTCTTGCACCCAACGATAAATCGTCGTATGAGAAACGTTAATGCCACGATCATATAAGATTTCTTGAACTTCACGATAGCTAAGGTTATAACGAAGATAGTAGCCCACGGCTACAATAATCACATCCTGCTGAAATTGCTTTCCTTTAAAATGACTCATCGTCATTCCTCCTGCTATCTTTTTCTATTATTCTACCTTATCTGATAGTAGATTTAAAACTTTGCAACAGAACCATACATTTTATATATACACATTAGAACATGTGTTCCCTTTTTAGGTCAAGAGAACGAATTATAAAGTTTTGCGAATTTGAAAAAAAATATTAAACTCCCTCTTCCTGTAAGTTATCACACTGCCAATACTCAAGTTGATGATATTTTAAAACTTGATTATAGTATAAAAGTATACTGGTATACTTTTATACTATCGAGTACGATGGTTTGGTGTTATAAGTTTCTTCTTACTATGTAATTCTGGATATGGATCCCTTTTTAAGTGACTGTAAATAAACTTAAAAATGATGTAAACAAGAATCCAATCATTGGAATCGTAGGTAGTTATATGTATGAATTTTCGCTAGATACTATGAAAATTATTTTAAAGTACACGAATAGTCTATACGAATGGAGATTTTTAAGCTTACCTGAGAACTTTACTTTATTTAAAGTAAGTAAATAGATTGTGTTGATAAAAAGAAAACAGACCAAATTAAAATGGTACCTTTAGGTAGGACACTCTTTTTTACAAGTGTCCTATCTACAGGTACCATTTTATACCTTTATTTTTTTTATCTTTATCTTACTTCAGAAAGCTAATTAAAACACTAGCAACTAGGTACTATATAAAAAGTAGAAAAGTATACCAGTATACTTTTCTACTTTTTAAGCATTTTTAATTGTGTATCGTACATTGCTTTAAAGGCTTCTTGTTGTCTAGTGGACAATCTTGTATTTACATAACTATCTATGACTAAGTCGACTATTTCATTAATTGTTGCCTTTGGCATATTTTCTAATTCCCCTAAAAATGGTTTAAGGGTGTTCATTTTCAAATTAACTGAAGGTGAGACTTTTTGAGTTAATGTTGCTAAAAACCGTTTATCTTTTTCAATTGGCTTCGCAGTAATTTCTTTTTTTATAAGCAGAGGCTCGAGATTATTTTTAGGAGCGTTAGAGGAGGTCCTTCCAAAATCTGTTTTCCCTTGTATCTCAACTTTTTTTGACTGTAAAGAAGATTTCTTTTTTTTATTACTTATTATTGGTTTAAAATTTTCAGACATATTTAATCCTCCAAAGATTCTAGTATTTCCTCATGTCGATCCAACTCATTCAAAACATCGATGAATACTTTATGCGCTTTAATATCCCAACCATCGGGTTTACCAGTATATGAGTACGAAACGTGTATCCCTTCGACGTCGTAAACTTTCAATCTTTCTTGATACTTAACTATGGTATCTAAAACATTTCCTCCGTATAATTCTTTTGCTTGATCCAGTACTTTAGTATCTACCCGTCCACCAGGTCTAAGCATGCATGGTATAATGCCTAATACTTGTAAATCATTGTCATATGTATCAGCTAGATATTGCATATAAGCAATATAGGTTTGAGCACCGTCTAAAGATAGCTCCTGTGTTTGCAATACAATAATACAATAATCAGCTGCAAGCATAGCATTATCACTATAGTCAGATATTGTAGGTGGGACGTCAATATAAATGGCATCATAGACTTCTTTTAATGGATTCAGCAATTCTTTTAAATAAGTAATTTGCTTGATTTCATCATTAGGAAACCTATTCATTAGAATTTTCGTTAAGTTTCTAAAGGTGGTATTAGATGCAATTAAATCTAAATTATTTATAATTGGCGTAATTTGAGTGCTTAAATCGCCTTCCTCAAATCCAACGGTTATATTTTTAGAAATTTCATTAAGTTCGCCTGTCTTAGCTAAAATACTTGTAGCGTTACCTTGGGGATCTAAATCCACAACTAATGTCTTTTTATCTTTAATAACGGCACTCTCATAAGCGAGCATAGTTACAGATTTCGTTTTCCCTACGCCACCTTTAAAATTTCCAACCACATATACTTTTCCCATGAATGAACCTCCGTTTTATTTATAATATATCTTTAGTATACCAACGTTAAGTTTATTTGTAAAGAAAATAATTGCGAAAGTAGAATTGTGTAAAAGTATACTGGTATACTAATTCCAATAGAAAGTATACCAGTATACCCAATAAAATTAAATTTACGCTTAACTAAAATCCAAATTTAATATAAATTGCGCTGAATTACAAAGAATTTCCTTACTTAAATCAAAAAGTATACTGATACACTTATACACTTTTGTTGGTGTATAAGTATACCAGTATACCAAAATAAAAGTTCTATAGTATACGGTTGCAATCTTTAGTTAGAAATAGTGCTTTACAAGTTAATGAATGTTTTGTAATCTAAAAGAAAGGTAAAATAAAAAGAGACGGATAAAAATGTGAATTGGACCTCACTTTTTTATCTGAATCACATACAAAACTATGTGTTCTCGCTCGTCTCAGGGATTATGTAAGCGGCTGGAAACCACTTATGTAATTGGATAATCTGTTCAGACTGCAATCTGAACTTATAGACTTATCTTACCATTTTTAGACGAGCAACTCAATATATATACGCTTATTTTGTTATGTAGTTTAATGAATTTTTGACTTTTTAGGCCATTGAGAGAGCACAAATCGAAAGATTATTTGTGTTCTCTTTTTGTTTAGAAAGGATAAGCAGCAATGGCAGCTACTTTAGACGTAGTTTATTCAGCAATCTTACAAAATGGTATCCGTAAATTCAAATATAAAAACAGCCACTTAAAACCGGTCTCTTTTAGTGATCAGTCGGGAAAGGGGGCTATTTTTGCGTACCGTTCAAAGGAACACATGATCGAGGGGATTGGACTAGTGATCACTTCAGAAGAAGGGGTGATCGAAAACGATAATCGATTCACTCATTGGACACCAAATGTATTTCGCTATGGAACATATGCTGATGAAGCCAGAATGTTTACAAAAGGTCATTCTGAGGACAATTTGCGTCAAATCAATACTTTCTTTGTTGATTTTGACACATTGGATCCAAACTTTGACTATGGAGAAATTATCTTGGCCAGTCACGAGATCGGCTTTATGCCGACAATGATTCTACGTACACCGCATGGATTTCAAGCCTTCTATGTACTAGACAAGCCTGCATACGTGACGAAGAAATCAAATTTTAAAGTGATCAATGTGGCTAAAATGATCTCAAGAAATCTAAGAAACAAATTTTCAAATGATTATCGGTTTCCTGTTGATGTAAATGCCAATCATTTTGGGATCACACGAATGCCTTCTGAAGAGAATGTTTTATTCTTTGAACCACAGTATCGTTATAGTTTCGAAGAATGGATCGACTGGTCAATGAGAGAAGATGCGGACAAAAAAGTGGAGATCAAGAACGTTTTTGTATTGCCATCTACTCAAGAATTTCGTCAAGTTGATGAACCTTGGTTCCAGCTGTTGCTAAAAAGTCAAAAAATACAAGGTGAAAAGGGCGTATATGGTCGAAATAATGTCATATTCACCTTGTCTTTGGCATACTTTTCGTCAGGATACGAAGTAGAAGCATGTGAATTGACGATGTTAGAATTCAATGACCGCTTGGCTAACCCTTTATCTGATCGAGAATTAACCAGAATCATTCGTTCCGCTTACTCCGGAAAATATCAAGCAGCGCACAGAGAAAAAATTGTCCTATTATGCCAAGAGTGGGTCGATGCCAATCTTTCTGAAGAGCAACTATTCAACAAAAAACGGGGTTGGTGGAAATTCAAGAAAGAAAGAGCTGTTCGCAAGTATTCACATAGTCATGAATGGGCAGAAGATCTACTGTCCTATTTGAATGAGCAATCCTATGAAGAACAACCATACATTATTTCTACAAAAAAAGATTTAACTGAACGTTTAAAGATCCCAAAACGTTCCCTGGACAAAGTACTGAAGCATTTAAGAGAAGAGAACAAAATTCATTTTCGTGTTCGTGCTGGTCGTAATGGAGGTATTATGCTAGCTTCTATACATGGATTGATGCGCTCCGTTATCCGGCTAAAAAAAGAAAGCCGGGGGGCTTATTTCGCTGCGATCTCAGAAGCTTTTGGAAAAGAATACACGTTTATCCAGACAGCACTGAAACGCTTGATAGAACCCAATAAGATCGGCGTGCAAACAGATCTGTTCATGATCGATACAGGTTAAAATTAAAAGGTGCAAATTGCCTATTACATTATATCTATGATACGTTCCTTCTTTTCTCCGCTTTGCTTGCTGGTCTTAAGAAAGAGTAGTACTATTATCGCAAACGTAATAATATGGTGGGAGGTCTTTCTGACTATGAGTATCAATACCTTTGTATATCCCTACCCGATCAATGTATTTATTATTTCGCGGTTAGGTATGACAGTAGAGCAATTTTGTGAGTTGCATGGCTATAAGCAGAGTACAGTAGCAAGCTGGGTAACTAGAAACCGTGCAGTAAAAACGTTACCTTGTGATTTTTTATATTGTCTTAGTCTTTCTTCAGGCTGGTCAATGGATGGTGTTTATCGTCATTTACTGGTGTTGGAGGAGAAGTTCTTAAAGAGTATGGATCCAAAGAAGAAGAAAGAACAGGTGAATTGATTGATGACGGAGGAGGAGATAGCTGTTCTTAATAGGATCAAAGAATGGTCTGTTCTTTTGAAAATTTATTATGGGATTTTGACTTTATCTTTTATTACTGTTGGATTATTCGGTTCTGTTGCAAAGTTTTAAATAAAGAATAAAATCCCTTACGGTATCTATGATTTAAGCTGGGATTCCCAATAATACCTTGATTTCAGTACAGACCGAAAACCCGAAGAGAGTGCCTTCTTTTCGGGTTTTCTTATATAATCCTCGAATGGCTTCCATGCCTTTAATCGTGGTAGAGGCAGTGCGTAAACTTCGATAGAATTTATTGCGTCTCTTTACTGGACAATGGTCTTGTTCAATCAAATTATTCAGGTATTTAATGGTACGATGTTCTGTCCCTTGATAAAAGCCGTATTCTTTTAGTTTCTTAAAGGCACTTGTAATAGAGGGGGCTTTATCTGTGACTACAACCTTCGGTTCATCAAACTGCTTCACTAACCGCTTAAGAAAAGCATAGGCTGCTTGTGTGTCCCGTTTTTTACGTACCAAATATCCAAGGTTAAACCATCTGCATCGATGGCTCGATACAAATAATGCCATTTTCCTTTAATTTTGATGTACGTTTCATCCATTTTCCATGAATAAAAGGATTTTTTATTTTTCTTTTTCCAAATTTGATAGAGTAGTTTGCCATATTCTTGCACCCAACGATAAATCGTCGTATGAGAAACGTTAATGCCACGATCATATAAGATTTCTTGAACTTCACGATAGCTAAGGTTATAACGAAGATAGTAGCCCACGGCTACAATAATCACATCCTGCTGAAATTGCTTTCCTTTAAAATGACTCATCGTCATTCCTCCTGCTATCTTTTTCTATTATTCTACCTTATCTGATAGTAGATTTAAAACTTTGCAACAGAACCTTATCTTGAATAATTACTTTAAAGGTGGTGTTGGAAAGTCAAAATTATCAACTATGTTTGCTTACTTGACAGACAAATTGAATTTAAAAGTTTTAATGATCGATAAGGACTTACAAGCAACAATGACAAAAGACTTAGCAAAAACTTTTAAGGTAGAATTGCCACGTGTTAATTTTTACGAAGGCTTGAAAAATGGAAACTTGGCTTCTTCTATTGTTCATTTGACTGATAATTTAGACTTGATACCTGGCACGTTTGATTTGATGTTACTGCCAAAATTAACTCGTTCATGGACGTTTGAAAACGAAAGTAGATTGCTTGCTACTCTTTTAGCACCTTTAAAAAGTGACTATGATCTCATTATTATTGATACTGTACCAACGCCAAGCGTTTATACAAATAATGCAATCGTGGCGAGTGATTACGTTATGATCCCTTTACAAGCAGAAGAAGAAAGTACAAACAACATTCAAAACTATATTTCCTATTTGATTGATTTACAAGAACAATTTAACCCTGGACTAGATATGATCGGTTTTGTTCCTTATTTAGTTGATACGGACAGCGCAACGATAAAATCAAACCTGGAAGAACTGTACAAGCAACATAAAGAAGATAACTTGGTTTTCCAAAATATTATCAAGCGAAGTAATAAAGTAAGTACCTGGTCTAAAAACGGAATTACAGAACACAAAGGCTATGACAAAAAAGTTTTATCCATGTATGAGAACGTATTTTTTGAAATGCTTGAGCGAATTATTCAATTAGAAAATGAAAAAGAATAGAATCACAAATCACAAGTGATTAATCACAAATCACTTGTGATTTGTGATTGTTGATGATAAAATAAGAATAAGAAGAAATAGAAAGAAGTGAGTGATTGTGGGAAATTTAGGCGCACAAAAAGCAAAACGAAATGATACACCAATCAGTGCAAAAAAAGATATAATGGGAGATAAGACGGTTCGTGTTCGTGCTGACTTACACCATATCATAAAAATCGAAACAGCAAAGAATGGCGGAAACGTAAAAGAAGTTATGGATAAAGCCTTAGAAGAATATATTCGGAAATATTTACCTGACAAACTTTAAAAGGAGTGAAAATGAAATGGCAGTTACGTATGAAAAAACATTTGAAATTGAAATCATTAATGAGTTATCGGCAAGTGTTTATAATCGAGTATTAAACTATGTTTTGAACCATGAATTAAATAAAAATGACTCTCAATTATTGGAAGTCAATTTATTAAACCAATTAAAGCTTGCAAAACGTGTAAATCTTTTTGATTATTCTTTAGAAGAATTACAAGCCGTTCATGAGTATTGGCGGTCAATGAATCGTTACTCAAAACAAGTTTTGAATAAAGAGAAAGTGGCTTAATATGGCAAATATAGTCAATTTTACTGACAAACAATTTGAGAATCGCTTAAATGATAATTTAGAAGAATTGATTCAAGGAAAAAAAGCGGTTGAATCGCCAACCGCTTTTTTACTTGGTGGGCAACCAGGGTCAGGGAAAACCAGTTTGCGATCAGCAATTTTTGAAGAAACACAAGGGGATGTTATTGTCATTGATAATGATACCTTTAAACAACAGCACCCTAATTTTGATGAACTAGTGAAACTTTATGAAAAAGACGTAGTAAAACACGTTACCCCTTATTCTAATCGCATGACAGAAGCGATCATAAGCCATTTGAGCGATAAAGGGTATAATTTGGTGATCGAAGGTACAGGACGAACAACAGACGTTCCTATTCAAACCGCAACAATGCTTCAAGCTAAAGGTTATGAAACAAAAATGTATGTCATGGCAGTACCTAAAATCAACTCATATTTAGGAACAATTGAACGATATGAAACCATGTATGCAGATGATCCAATGACAGCCAGGGCAACACCAAAACAAGCACATGATATTGTGGTTAAAAATTTACCTAACAATTTAGAAACACTTCATAAAACGGGCTTATTTAGCGATATAAGGCTTTATAATAGAGAAGGAGTAAAACTCTATTCAAGTTTGGAAACACCTTCTATTAGTCCAAAAGAAACCTTAGAAAAAGAATTGAATCGTAAAGTAGCAAGTAAAGAAATTCAACCGACTTTAGAACGAATAGAGCAAAAAATGGTTCAAAATCAACACCAAGAAACCCCTGAATTTAAAGCAATTCAACAAAAATTGGAAAGCTTGCAGCCACCTACACCACCAATACCCAAAACACCTAAACTTCCAGGACTTTAAACCTTAAAAAAGGAAAAGAGTAGTTACCAAAAAACGGTAACTACTCTTTTTTTATAAAAACCTTTCCTCATGTTTTAAAAGCTGATCGAGAAATAAAGCACACAACGGTATTCTTTCTTTTTTCAGTTGCTAGATTTTGCAGTCTGTAACGTGTCATTTACTGTTTGTTACCTTAACATATCCAGTCGAAAACACAAGGGTATATAAACGAGCAAGCTCGCCCTTGTGTTTTCTTTGTGTCTATGTTGCGTTCTCGTCACAGCAAACGACACGAACACACTGGCGAAAATGAACCAACAAAACGAAAAAAGAAAGGAGCGTACACTGTAATTTATTTCTAGCTTTTAAAACATGAGGAAAACAGCTTCACTTCCTCAAACGCCTAACAAAAATGGTTGTCAAAAAACTAAAAATCAAAAAAAAGAAAAGAGGAAAAGAAAATGGAAAAAACAAAAAAATTACAATTAGAAGATTTTACAGAAAATGAGTTTTTTGGAACACAAGAACAGCAATATCTAAAAGCTCAAGTAAGAGAAGAGCTAAAAGAGCAAGGCTTTATCATAGATAGCAGTTTTGAGGGCGATTTTAAAACATGGATAGGTGTATACGCAAGACCAAAAGATAAACCGACCTACTTAGACCCTCAAAACGATAAAGAAGCAGAAGAACAAGAGCAATATTCTATTAACGGCTTTAAACAAGATTTTAGCGAATGGTTTGAGTGGGAAATAAAAAATTTGAAAATTAAAGAAATGTAAAAAAAAAGCCTAGCAAAAAAAGCTAGGTTTTTCTTTTAGGTAAAACACCAAAAAGAAAAACCTAAGAAGGATAAAATAAGTTGTTCCACTTGCGGTGCAGTTGCTCCTCGTTCCAAACCCAACTTATTTCTTTGCAAAGATATTTGTATTTGACTAACACCTTTCCTCGAATGGTAAAAGCTAACCGTTCGTTACTCTACCTCAGATACTTTCTTTTTTCAGTTGGTACATTTTGCAGTCTGTAACGTGTCACTTACTGTTTGTTACCTTAACATATCCAGTCGAAAACACAAGAATATATAAACGAGCAAGCTCGCCCTTGTGTTTTCTTTGTGTCTATGTTGCGTACTCGTCACAGCAAACGACACGAACACACTGGCGAAAATGAACCACCTAAACGAAAAAAGAAAGGAACAAGATATGTAGAACATTCACAGCTTTTACCATTCGAGGAAAACAGCTTCACTTCCTCAAACGCCTAACAAAAATGGTTGTCAAAAAGCCAAAAATCAAAAAGAAAAGGAATGATAAAAATGAAATACATTAAAAACGTTGAAACATTGGAAGAATTGAAAAAAGCCTACAAAAAGTTAGCTTTGAAGTTACACCCCGATTGTGGCGGGAATGAAGAAGAAATGAAAATTTTGAACAATGAATATGACGAACTGTTTAGCAAACTTAAAAACACTCACAAGAACAAAGACGGCGAAACCTATACAAAAGAAACGACTGAAACGCCCGAACAATTTAAGGACATTATAAATCAACTTTTCAATCTGAAAATGGACGGTGTATCAATTGAAATCGTGGGAACTTTTATATGGTTAACAGGAAACACAAAACCTTATAAGGACGACATAAAAGCCCTAGAATTTCGTTATTCACCAAAAAAATACGCATGGTATAAAGCACCAAGCGATTATAAAAAACGTAGTCGAAAAAATTATGATATGGACACAATAAGGGTAATGTATGGAAGTCAAAAGGTGAAGGAAGATAAAGAAGAAAAAAAATACTTACAAGCCAATTAAGGCTTGTAAGTTTATCATAAAGGAAGTTTTAAAGTGGATATTAAAATAAAAAAAATAAATTTTGAAGGTAATATTTTAAAAGTTATAAAAGTGACAGTAACAGAAATGAGAGGAATAAATAATCATCAAAAATATGATTTTGATTTATATCAAATAGAAGCACGTTCGCCAATGTCAACAAGAGAAATAACTTTAACAGTTGATTTTATAGAAAAAAAAGTATCAGGTGATATTATCGCTTTTGGTGATTGATACGATTTGGATATAGAATCAGTAAATGAAATATTAAAGAAATTAAAAAAGGAAGAACAAACATTAAGAACAATCAATTTTATTTAAAAAAGTATAAAAAAAAGGAAAATTATTTCTCCTTTTTTTTATACTTTTTAGGTTTATTTGCTTTAATATATTCAGAAAAAATTTTTAAAAATTCTTCCGTTTCTTCTACAGTTAAATAGTCAATTTCAAAATACTTTTCTAACAAAGCACCTTTTTCAATTAGACGCTTTGTTCTTCTTTTTCTGTTAATATTTTGCTCGCTATTCGCTCGCAAAATATTTTTTTGAATTTTTAGTTTTTCTATTCTTTTGTTGATGTCATTTAAATCATTATTTGTCATAACTATTTAAGTAATTCAGAAAAATTTTGACTATTCGCATTTAATAAAGTTTCTAATTCATCATAGAATAATTCTTTGTTTTCTTCAATCGATTCAATAGAAATATCATTTTTTGAAAGAGTAGAAAGGATAAAATCACCAATATCTGCTTTTGATTTAAGAATTAATTCTTCTTTTTTCTTTTGTAATTCTTTAATTTGAAGTTCAATATCAGAAACAGTTTTTTTCTTTCTCTTTTTTGGTTTTATTTTTGGAATAATTTGCTCATTTTCTGTCTTGATGGTTTGATCTTGATTTTCCATAAAATATCCCTCCTGATAATTTGTATATGTCTATCGTATTATATTATATTTCTAAAATCAATAAATATAAACGGAAATGTCAGATTAAACATAGTTACTTTTTCATTGATAAATGGTAAAATTAATTTATTAAGGATTCCCTTAGATGATTTACTAAGGGCGCACTTATACCCACTAACTCACATTTGTGGGTAATGTGCTATAAAACTTAACTTTTGTTTAGTTTTATCGTCAAGCGTGTTTGTTAAAATTCGCTACGCTCATGTTTGAAAAGAAAGAGAGGTTATACAATTGGCAATCTTCCATTTATCTATGACAATAGCAAAAAGAGAAGGCGGAAAAAGAAGTTTAATCGCAATGGCTTCTTATCGAAGTGGTGAAAAATTGTATAGTGAACTATATGAAAAAACTAATCTATACAACCATAGAACTGTTAAACCAGAAGCTTTTATTTTAAAACCTGATTATGTACCTAATGAGTTTTTAGATAGACAGACATTATGGAATAAAATGGAATTAGCAGAAAAAAGTCCAAACGCTCAACTTTGTCGAGAATTAAATGTAGCATTGCCAATTGAATTAAATAACTCAGACCAAAGAATGTTGATTGAAGATTTTGTAAAAGATAACTTTGTCAGTGAAGGAATGATTGCAGACGTAGCTATTCATAGAGATGATGAAAACAATCCTCATGCTCATATTATGTTAACAATGAGAGAAGTAGATAGTGAAGGTAATATTCTAAATAAAAGAAAAAGAATACCTAAACTAGATGAAAATGGCAATCAGATTTTTAACGAAAAAGGACAAAGAGTAACAGTTTCAATAAAAACTAATGATTGGGATAGAAAATCTCTTGTTTCTGAAATTCGTAAAGATTGGGCAGACAAAGTTAATCAATATTTAAAAGACAGAAATATCGATCAACAAATTACAGAAAAATCTCATGCGGAACTTGGTAAAAAAGAACTACCAACAATCCATGAAGGTTTTTACTCAAAAAAATTAGAAGATAAAGGAGTTATAAGTGAGTTAAAAAGGAAAAATTTAGAAATTCAAAGTTACAATGATGTTTTAAGCGAACTTGATAAACTTGAAAATCAAGAAAAAGTATTAAAACAAGACCAAAACTTTACTTTAAAATTTGAAAAAACATTTTCACCTTTAGAGAAAAAGGAATTGAAAAACCTTTCGCAAGAATTAAAAATATTTGTCAATGATGAAAATATTGACAAAAGAATTAGTGAATTAAAGAGGTGGGAAAATTCACTTATCTTTAATAATAAAATGGAAATTCAAAAACAACGTTTGATGTTAAGTAAAATTAGTAGTGAACGAGATATGCTTACAAAGGCAAATGAAATTTTAGATAAACAAGCAGAAAGATTCTTCAAAAAATCTTATCTAAGTTTGAATATTGACAAATTTTCAAATCACGAAGTTAGAGCAATGGTTAATGAAACCATATTTAGAAAACAGTTATTGAATAAAGATCAGTTAGCAGAGGTCATTTACAATGAAAGAGTAGTAGAAAAAGAAGAAAGTAAAAAGATTTTTAAAGAAAAACCATTTCAAACTAGCCGTTATCTTGATTCAAAAATTAAACAAGTTGAAGATAGTATAACAAAAGAAAATAACCCTGAAAGAAAAGAAATTTTATCAATTAAGAAAGAAAAACTAATAGGAATAAAACAAGGATTGATAGAATATGTTAAATCAGAAGTAGAAAGAAAATTTGATAAAAATGTTTCAATAGATTCAGTCATAGAAGGCGAAATGCTACTTGCAAAAGCTGACTATTACAAAACAACTGATTTTTCTAAAGTCGAAGGAGTTGCTAGATTCAGCAGTGAGGAAATTAATTCCATGTTGGAACAATCAAAAGGCTTCTTAACTAACATTCAGACGGTGAAAATTCCTAATGATTGTCAAGGTGTATTTTTTGTTCAAGATAGCATGAAACATATTGATGAACTAAGCCCATTAGCAAAACACAATCTGAAAAAGGTCGTTAATCGCAATGCTTATTTACCTGATTCTGATAAACTTGAATTAAGTAAGGAAATTGAAAATACTAATAAAGATCAATCCCAAGAATTGGAAAAAAATGAACCTGAAAAAAATGAAGTGTCTGTAAAAATGTTCCAATTTGCGAAATCAATTAATCGTTTGTTGAGTGGTAACCAACCACAGAAAAAACGAAACTTAGACAAATTGATTAAGCAAACAAAAGCAAAAGAAAACCAATCATTACAAAGGAATATTCCTTTGCGATAAAATAAAAACAAGAGGTGTATAAAATGAAAAAATTTATCAAAGATACAAAGTTTAAGCTTGAAAGTGCGGTTTTTGCGGTGGGTACATTATTTATTACTGATCCAGTGTTTGCAGCCACTGATCCACAAGCGAAATTAGTTCAAGCGGGTAACACTATAAAAGGTGTTTTAACAGCCTTAATTGTTGTAGTTGGTGGGATTGCTTGTGCGAAGATTGTTATTAAATACTTGCCGTCTATTGATGACCCACAAGAAAAAAATACCATGTATAAAGCCTTGGGAACAGCCTTGCTTGTTACGGCATTAGGTGGGGCGTTGGTTTGGTTAGTACCTTGGGCGTATGGCTTACTTGCTTAATAGAGAAGGGAGTTAGTTATGAATAGCGATCAAGTGAAACAAGCCCTATTAGATTTGTTAAATGCAGACACTGAAAAAGGGCGGACTTGGTTTTTTCCGTCCAATGTATCTGATCGATACACAGTCATTTTAGGGCTAGATTTAAAACAATCAGCAAAAGCGATCGGTACGGCATTAATAAGCGTGCTATTGGCAATTCTTATTTTCCGTAGCACAGCCGTTTTTCCTTTAATTATCTATGTCATTGTTGGTTTGGTGTCATTTGGTGGTGTATGGGCGTTTTATACGATTAAACCAATTACAGACCGACCTAACATTTCTATATCTGATTTTATGAAGCAAAGAAAAGACTTTTCTAAAAGACCAAAAGTCTATTACAAAAAGCCAAAAGAACGAGTGTAAAAGAGAGGTGATTTCATTGTTTGATTTTCTAAAAAAAAGTTCCAAAAGTAACGATAATAAAAAAAGCGATACGATAAAAGAAATGATTTATTGGGAAGATAGTTCCCGATTTCAAGGCGTTTTTAAAGACTTTTTTGTCGTTTATCAGCCAGAAAAAAAGCAATTTAGCCTTGTGAGTATGCTAAAAGTTGACGGCTTAAACGTTGATACCTTGCCAGTATCAGAGCAAGAAGGGTTAAACGAAGATTTTGGTGTCTTTCTATCTCAAAACGTTCTATATGAACCGCAGATCACTTCTAAGAATGTACCAGTAGAAATTGACGATTTTGTAGAAGCCTGGGGGAATACAGTAGAAAATTATCGCAAAATGCCAGGGCATAACGAAGCTTTATTACAACTAAAAGCTAGCTATTATTACCATTACAGAAATTTAGCAAGTAACATGGAAACTCCAAAGAAACAACATTTTGTAATTAATTCTGAACCAATTTCAAAGGAAACATACGACAGTTTGGAATTGTCTTATCAAGTGTTACGTGATAAGACAAGAACAATCAGAACAGCTTTAATTGCATTTTTAAGTAAATATGATTGTCAGGTTGAAATTTGTACGATTGGCGAGATGAAAAAGGTTTTGAATAGTTAGGAGCGTTAAAATGGAGAAGATACCAAAAGAGAAAATTATTGTAATACCCGAAGTTGATACGGACGTTGTATCTGATTTAGCACCATTTAACTTTACAGTAGAACGTGACAAATTATTGATTGATGATTCATACGCAGTTCCCTATGTCATTACAAAATACAATAATAAACCAAGAGGAAATTGGTTTAATCGTATTCGTAAAATGAGTGGAGATATAACCATATCTCATTATTACACTAAAGCAAACGGTAACTCATTGAATGATTATTACAACAGAACCATTAAGAACAAGCAAGCAGAGATCGATCGTTCGCATGATCCGTTGACAATTATTCGTTTAGAACGTGAAATGAAAATTGCACAAACGCAGTTAGAACAAGCCGTTGACGAAAACACTTCTTATCTTTATTTATATACCTATGTTTTGATCAAAAGTAAGTCCGAAGATAAGCTGAAAAAATTGTGTGAAGATTTTGAAACACGTTGTATCGCAAGTGGAGTAAAAGCGTTAATTCCATATACTATGATTGATAAGGCGTATTGGAGTGCCTTACCGTTACAATCTAATGAAGTACCTGAATACACCTATACAATCGCTAATTCAATCAGTGCAAGCAGTATTTTTCCTTTTGATGATAATGAATTAAGTGTATTTACTAAAAATATGATTATCGAGGGAATCAATAAAGATACTGAAAATATTGTTAGTATTGATTACACCAATAGAAAATTAGTAGTCAATCGTAACAAATTTGTTTTTGGTCTATCAGGTGGAGGAAAAACCACTTACTTAACGTCAGACTATTTAAAAAAATATGCTTTTTCTGATAATTCAACAGAACTAAGGCACAGAATCGTTTTATTTGATCCCGAAGATGAACAAACAGAGCGTGTACGTTCTCTAGGGGGCGAAATAATCAATCTATCGTCTATGTCAGACGTTCGTATCAATCCATTTCAAATCTACTCACGCAATACGCTAGATGTCGATTTAAAAGAATCGTTATCCGATTTTGAAGAGGACGAACTTGTAGAAAATCTTGAAATAAAGCACAAAGATTTTGAAATGACTGACAATGATATTGATAAAGAAATCAGTAAACGAATGAATATTTTAACGCCATATTTCCTAATGGTGGATCACTCTTTGACTGACAGTCAATTATCTATTATTAAGTTAGAAGCTAAAAAATGCTATACGAATTTATACGAAAAGAAAAACTTGTCAAAAATGGAAAACACCGATTTTCCAACATTTTCAGACTTAGAAAATCGATTGAAAGCCTTAGAAGAAACTGATCCAAAACGATACAAACGAATTGAAGATTTTATTTATTCATTAGAAGATTTTACAATCGGAAGTCGTACCATTTTTAACGGTCATACCAATATAGACTTAAACAATCCGTTAATTTGCTTTTCTTTGCGAGATTTACAGACCGAAGAAGGAATCAGAGATTTAGCATACCTCAACAGCTTTAGTTATCTATTTGAAGAAATAACCAACAATCCGCAAATTGTAACGTCTGTTTATGCAGATGAATTTCACTTTTTATTGAAGAATAAAATTAGTGCTGACTTTTTCTTCCAAGCATATAAACGCTTTAGAAAATACAATGCTGATTGTACCGTATCAACCCAACAGATTGATGATGTATTAAAAGCACCTGATAATATCGGTAAAGCAATTATTGGGAATAGCTTTACAAAAGTGTTTTTTGGACTTGATGAAACGGAAGCGCAAGGTATTTCAAATGAATTGAAACTTAAACTCACAAAAAAAGAATTATCGTTCATTACCTCAAAACGGCAAGGGGAAGCTTTACTTTTCCATGGTACAAAGCGAGCAAAGATAAAAGTAGATTTAACACAGGAAGAAATGCGTTTGCTTAACCCAGGCGAATATGAAGATATTTACGGCGTTAGTCCGAAGAAAGAGATCAACTGGTTGTTAAGATCGAAAATTCAATAGAAGGGAGAAGCAAATGAAATACAAAATCTTGAAAAATTTACAATTCTACTATCAAGAGAATGTAATTGTCGTTCAAATAAACGAAAAATATCTGACGAATCGAGAACACATTTTTGATGTAGAAGAAAGTGAACAATATTTTGTTGATGTCGAGGAAATTTTAACCAAAGACGGAAAACTAGAAATTGTTTATCACCGTCCTAATGGCTATACACCACTACTAGATTTAAAAGAATATGCTGATTTTTATAAATTGGATATAGTGAATCGATTACTTGAAATGAATGTACTAGAAAAAACAAACACCTATTTAGCAATGCAAAATATCCTACTCAAAGATACACGTGACTTGCTTTTTATTTATAAAGCAGATCACTTTAATAATTTGCCTTACTCAACTAAAGAAGAATTAGAGCAGTGGAAAAATTTTATTTGTAGTTTTTTTGGTAAATTCACACTTGAGAAGTATGAGAAGAATCGTATTGAGGTTCTAACAAAAGAAAAAAATTCATTTTTAAATGATGTAGAAGCAGTTGAAAGCTTGGAAGCATTAAGAGATTTAATAAAAAATCGACTAACCGAAGAACAAAAGAATTTCTTTTCTACTGAATTACAGGATAAAAAAGCAGATGTCCGAAAAATTCGCAGAAATAAAAGTTTAAAAATTGTGTTAGTTATAGGTGTTATTGCGTTATATGGCGGTACGGTTTTACTTATGAAAGTAAATGAGAAGAAACAAGTTACCGCTACACAGCAAAGCGCAGAAACCGAAATCACTATATTAAATAAGATTATTGATAATGATAGTGAAAATATCGAAAAAGATATGCAAAAGCTCAATTATCCTAAGAAAAAACAAGTTGATATTTACGTGAAACTTGGTGATTATACGAAGGCTTATGAACTTGATAAGAAGTCAGATAAAAAAATTATTCAAAGTCTGTACAAACAGGGAGAAACCGAAAAAATAGAAGCCCTTGATTTACCAGGAAGCGACTATTTAGCAGATTTCAAGAAGATTTTAGCTTATGACAATTCAACAGATATTGAGTACCTGGTTCAGACAAGTACCGATACAACTATTATAGAAGCATTGATCGATCAAGCGGTAAAGAAAAAGGATATTCCAACGGTAAAAACAATCCGTCAAGTATCTATTACACAAAAGAAATTAGCAATCGATCCTAAACGTCAAATCAGTATGATTGACTTATTGATTGAAAATAACAGTGAAGAATTAGAAAATATGTATAAGGATAATTCTTTAAATGAGGAATTGAAGAAAAAACAAACCAATGACCTATTAGAAGAAAACAACACATTGCTTAGTGAAAAGATTGAATTAACAAACGCTGAAAAAGATTAGGAAGGTTGGTGATTTCATATTATGGGAGTAACGGCTGCCAAACTGCTTATTCGTTATCGAAAACCGATAGCAAAAGCAATTTTAGGCTTTTTCGTTTTTATCATTGTAATCTTCCTTCTTATTTTTAGTAACGATCAAACCGCCCCTAGTGGCGGACTAGCAACAGAAAACCAAAATTTAAGTGAATCTGTTTTGAGGTACAAACGTACCGTTGAAAAGTACGCTAGACAATATGACGGTATGGAATATGTACCTTATATCTTAGCCCTTATGCAAATTGAATCAGGTGGTGAAGGTGGCGACCCTATGCAATCAAGCGAAAGTTTAGGACTGCCCTCGAACACTATTAAAGACCCCGAACGAAGTATACAACGAGGAGTAGAGTTTTTTGTAGAAAATATGAAAAGCGCTATAAATCGAGGATCAGATATAAAAACAGCTCTTCAAGCGTACAATTATGGCGGTGGTTTTGTTGATTTTGTAGTTAAAAATGGCGGAACGTATTCTTTTGAGTTGGCTAAACAATTTTCTATTAATATGTCAGGTGGCGAAAAGGTACCCTATGTAAATGCCTTATCTACTTCAATGGGCTACAATTATCGCTATAACTACGGAAATATGTTCTATGTGCCAAAATTACTTGAATACGTTAATGAAAGCCAGGCAAGCGCAGAGGGCGTTCAAAACAATTCTAATAATACAGGTGTTGTTCAAGTTGATGTACCTAGTGAGTACAAGAATAAATTACGTTATCCAAGATATGACGGACACAACTATAATACCAGTGGCAGTTATCCTTTTGGGCAATGTACCTGGTACGCTTTTAATCGTATGGCCCAAATTGGAAAACCAATTGATGATTTTATGGGCAATGGTGGCGAATGGGGCTATAAAGGGAAAGCTTTAGGCTATAAAGTAACAAATAAGCCAAAAGTAGGTACAGCAATTTCTTTCCAACCTGGTTCTTTTGGCTCTGATCCAGTTTACGGACACGTTGCCTTTGTAGAAGTCGTAAATTCAGACGGTACGCTTTTAGTATCAGAATGTAATGTTGTAAACCCAGGAAGCGGAACAATCAGTTATCGAGTAGTGCCAGCTTCTATTGCGAACATTGCAAGTTATGTTGAATAAGGAGAGGAAGAAATGGAGTTTGACAAAATAAAAGTTGGTTTGTTTATCTCAACGCTTGTTTTACTTGTGGTTACCATAGGCATGATTGTTTTTGGAATAAGGCAAAGCGAACAGATCCGTCACTTAAAAAGTGATTTAAAAAGCGTACAGACGGAACTAGCAGACAAACAAGCGGAACAAAACACTAACCAAAGCGAATCGGAAAAAATTATCAAAGAATTTTACAAGACCGTTTATAACTACGAAAAAAGTCAAAAAGAAATATCTATGACAACGGTTAAAGAATTAGCGACAGATAACGTTTATCAAGAATTACAAAACGAGATCAACGTAAACAATTCATATAGCCCACAGCAAAACACGATTCAAAAGTCTTCAGTAAACGAAAATGAAATAAAAATTCTTGCTTATGAAAGTAAGGATAATTCACAGCAATATCTAGTAACAGCACCGATTCACCAGGTTTTTAACGGTACAAAAAATGATTTTGAAATTAATCAACTCATTCAAATTAAAAACCAAAAAATCACCCAAAGAACGACCATTCAATTAGGAGAGGAGTAAAAGCATGGCGAAGAAAAAGCAAGAGCAAGTAAAACTGATTATCCTAGTTATACTCTATCTACTATTATTACCAGTAACATTGATTGTGTTTAAATTATTACCTTATATCATTGCGAATGATACAAACATTGAATTGAGTCCCTTTGTTACAAGCATTTTAAAGCACCCAATCAATACTTTTTTAGAGATCATTCAATCTAATTACATGATTCCGTTCTTCATTGTACAAATTATTGTTTTAATCGTTTTATTTGTCTTTCTACACCCTACCAAACGCCAACCGTTTGAGGTTGTCGGGAAAACAAACCCTGTTCATGGATCGGCTTATTGGGGGGAAGAATCAGAAATAAATGCACCGAAAAACGTTCATTTGATCCCTGAAAAATCAATGAAAAGTATATTAGAAAAATCAATGAGGAGGGGGAAAAATGAGTAGTTTATTAGCAGAATCAGACGGTTTAATCTTAGGGAAATTTCAAAGCGGAAATGTTGTGATCCAACCCGAAGATAGCAAAATAAGCAATCGAAATATTTTTGTAGTAGGTGGTCCAGGATCATTTAAAACACAAAGCTATGTTTTGCCTAATGTTGTAAATAATCGCAGTACGTCAATTGTTGTAACCGATCCAAAAGGGGAAATTTACGAGTTAACCAATGAAATAAAAAAAGCCCAGGGCTTCAAAACAGTTGTGATAAATTTTAAAGATTTCTTGCTAAGTTCTAGGTACAATCCGTTACTCTATATCCGCAAATCAAATGATACAAACAAGATTGCAAACGTCATAGTATCAGCAAAGAATGATCCCAAACGGAAAGATTTTTGGTTCAATGCACAATTAAACTTATTAAATACACTGATTAAATATGTTTATTTTGAATATGAACCAAGCGCAAGAACAATTGAGGGTATTTTAGACTTTTTAGAAGAATTTGATCCACGCTATAACGAAGAAGGTGTATCAGAACTTGATGAACAATTTGAGCGTTTGCCAGACGGACACGAAGCAAAACGCAGTTACTATTTAGGCTTCCGACAAGCACAAAGTGAAGCAAGACCAAACATTGTTATTAGTCTATTGACGACTTTGCAAGATTTTGTTGATAAAGAAGTATCAGAATTTACCAGTACCAACGATTTTTTCTTTGAGGAATTAGGAACGTCAAAAATTTGTTTATACGTGCTAATTTCCCCATTAGATCGAACTTGGGACGGTTTAGTGAATCTATTTTTCCAACAAATGTTTACAGAGTTATATTTTTTAGGAGATAAACACAACGCAAAATTGCCAGTACCTTTAGTTATGTTACTAGATGAATTTGTCAATTTGGGCTATTTTCCAACATACGAGAATTTTCTTGCAACGTGTCGAGGGTATCGTATTTCAGTTAGTACCATATTACAATCTTTGCCCCAGGGCTTTGAACTTTACGGAGATAAGAAATTTAAAGCGATCATTGGGAATCATGCCATTAAAATATGTCTAGGTGGTGTAGAGGAAACGACCGCTGAATACTTTTCAAGACAAGTAAATGATACAACAATCAAAGTATATACAGGCGGAACAAGTGAAAGTAAAACGTCCGCAAAAACAACTAACCGAAGCGGAAGTAAGTCAGAAAGCTACGGTTACCAAAAAAGGCGATTGATTACCGAAGGGGAAGTTATCAATTTACAACAAGAAGAAAATGGCAGAAAAAGTATTGTGTTAATTGACGGTAAACCTTACATGTTAAGAAAAACGCCACAATTTGAATTGTTCGGAAATCTTCTTAAAAAGCATGAAATTTCACAGCAAGATTATATAAGCAGTCAAACGGAATTTGCCAAAGAAACCATTGAGGAATTGGAAAAACAGCACAAACAACGAAAAGTACAACTAGCAAGCGCCCCAATTTTTCACGAGAAGAAACAAGAAGATGATTTGAATAAAAAAGAAATAAATCTACCTGAACAACCGATCGAATCAGAAGTAACAGAAGAAGAGGAAGAAAAAGAACTATTAATGAGTGATATTCTAAGTAGTTTTGATGAAGGTATAGAGGAAAACACAACCAACAATGACAACAGCGAATTACCATTTTAAAGATCGGAGGAAATCAAATGAATGGATTGAAAGAATTTTTTGGGAATATCCCAATGTTTCAAAAGCAAGTCGAACGAGAAATCGAAGAAAAAGGGATTGAACCTAGTGAGGGTATTAAAAAAATGGAATTTAGCCGTCAAGTGATCCGTAACTTAGTGATTGGCGTTTTAGTTGTCGGTATTCTTGCTTTTGTGGGCATTTCTTATTTTAACAATAAGAATCAACCACCAGTGACACCAACAGCCACCACCGCAAGCAAAGAAAGCAACCAGTCAGAAACAAGCGGAGAAGCCACAGAAAACAGCTCACAAGCCGTTCAAGGGTCAAGCGACCATTTACTCAAATTAAGTGCGAAAGAACGAGCAGACGAAGCGACAGAAGCTTTTGAGAGTTGGTACAAGTCTTTCTCTAATGGTGACGTGATTTTAGAAATCAACAAAGAATTATTGAAAGAAGGATCAGGCGGTACAAGCCCGATTGAATTACAAACAAAACTGATTGATAACTTAAAAGCCAAATTTGGTGATAAGGTATCAGATGATTTTTATACAGGGCTACAAGCAAGTTTCAATTTCAATCCAGTGATCGTTGACGGTACCAAAGGGCTAACCATTTCTAAGCAAAATGATGATGAAAGTCAGTGGTTTAGTACCTGGTTCTTAGATACCGAAAAAAAGGAGAAAAACACAAAAATTATTGTTCGTAATGATTTTCCGTTTGAGTGGGTGGATTGGAGAAACAAAGGACAACATGATGAAAAAGTAGGAAAAATATTTAAAAATGTTGATTGGGATAATGATTTAAGTTATGAAGTGATAGGGATTGATTTTACAGAAGCTACTAAAAATATTGAAACCAATCAAATTTTATTTGTACAAATGCACTACAATGAAAAAATCGGGAAGTGGCAAGTTACAGGTAATGTTGGAGGTGTTTACTAATGGATTTAATAGATAAAGCAGGAGAGGTTGCAGGTGATGTAGCAGACAAAATATCAGACACAGTTTCAGGAGTTTTTGAAGGCGTAAAAGAGAGTGTGGATAGTGTATTGCACCCGATTGATACCTTGTTAGGCAATTGGGGCAGTGACCTTTTAGAAGCCAGTATGAAAATTGCCAATAAGACGACTTTTGATATTCCCAATATCGAATTAATTAGTACCATTACCAATGTGTTTGTCTTTGCAACGACAACCTTTGCGATTTGTATTGTGTTGTATAAGGTCATTGAAGCGCAAATACAAGCTTCTAATGGGAGTGGTGACGCATTGACCGCTAATATTGTTCAAAAGCTGTTTTACTCGTCTATTGCCTTAGCAACGTTGCCCTGGGCAATGAACTTTTTTATCAAAAAGATTGTTGCACCAATCGGGGAATATGTGATCCAACAAGTCGCCAATGATTTGAACGTGGAAACGATCGGTGAGCGATTGCGTAATTTTTTAGTTTCAAATTTCTTTAATGGTGGCGTTAGTGCCGTTGTTCTCTTTGTTTTTGTGATATTCTTTGCCTTTTCAATTGCCAAGTATTTTGTAGCGATTTGTGTCTTTTATGCCGATTTCTTGGTACTGACTATGTTAACACCATTAGTTGCCTTATCGCTTTTAACAGACGAACAAAATTACTTTCAAATATGGATCAAAGAACTGTTATCCGAAGCACTCACAATGCTTATTAAGCTTATTTTGTACTTACTCATGATTACACTCATGATTGCTGAAAAATACACGTTACCAAACTTTATGTTAATGGTTGGTTGTGGCTTGTTGATTATCAAAACACCGTCAGCCCTACAAAATATGTGGTATTCAACCAAAGTGTCAAAAGGTGGCGGACTTGGAAACTTAGCAATGATGGCTATGTTTAGAAAATAAGAGAGGGGGATAACGATTGTCTTATTATTTTGAAATACGAATTATTCTTCCCGAAGAAGAAAATCAATTTTTGAATCGAAAATTAAGTAAGAGCGAATTATCCGAAGTCACACACTATTTACAACAAAAGACAAGTCGAGGAATTCCAGTTAAATTTCGTGTAGGTATTTTTAGAGTAGAAGATCAAACAAAAATTATGTCTGTTACGCTGAATACAAAAAATACCAAAGAAACGGACGTAATTAACTTGTTATTAAATCGAGTAACAGATCAACACGTTTTAGTTTACTTGAATGAACCAACAGAACCAACGCTTAATACGCAAGAATTAAATCGTCAGGAGTTAAAAACGAGTAATGAACGTCAAGAAATACCGCAGACAGAAATTCCAACTGAAACAGTAAATGAACCTAGTGTTATTAAGGAAATATCGAAAAAGAACCAAGCAAAACAAACGAATAGTAGAAAAGAATCACTATCAGAATCCATAACCAAGAAAAATGTTCCCAAAATTCATTTGTTCATATCTATTTTGATTCTTTTTATTGTATTATTGATAGGAATAAGTGTTATTCAACAAGTACAACTTCAATCAGTCAAAAAAGAGAGCGAATTATTGAAAGAACAAATTGAACGTGTCAAAGAAACGGATATTTCTCAATCGAAAATAGATACTTTTGGAAGATACTTTTTGACTTACTATTTTTCACAGGAAAAAAATCAAGAAAATTATCAGTCAAGTTTAAGAACATATGTATCCGAAAAGGTAGATATATCCGATTGGAAAGCGTTAGGGAAAACGCTTAAGAGTGTCAATTACTATGGTAGTGAACAAACAAAAAAAGGGTATAGCGTTGAATACCTTCTAAATGTTTCAGTAGACAATCGTAGTAAAATGCAAAAAATCACTTTTGAGGTTGAACCAACTAAAAACGGCTTTCTTGTGACAACTCAACCAAAACTTACAGACTTCTCTTTTAACTGAAATACGCTAAAAAGAGAGTGCTTAAACAATGGGAAAAATTAATTTAAATCAAATTTACACAGCAAAAGAAATGAGTGAAAGGATAGGTAAGAATAGAAATTACCTATCCCAAGCTTACCGTAACAACAAACATGAAATACTTAAAAATTTTAATTATCGAAAAATTGGTGGAACAATTATTTTCTCTGATAATCCCAATAATGATTTATCGCAATTGATTACAGCAAAAAAAGCAAGCCAGTTGTTAGGAAAGAATGATGAATACTTTGCCCACATTTATAAACGGTTTCCTCATAGACTAGAGGGAATCGATCACATTTATACAGGTAAAACATTATTCTTAACGAAAGAATCGCTAGAAGTTTTTAAAAAAAAGATGAATAAAAATGTCAGATAAAGCATATTTGTGATATACTATTTATGTACACAAATAGTAGTTTTTAAGGAGAGAAGAAAATGAAAAAAATTGCCCTTTTAACACTTTTTAGTACAGCGCTATTGGTATCAGCTCCACTTGTTAGTTTTGCGGACGAAGCAACAGATAGTTCAGGTGTCAGTGTTCTAGCTGATGATGTAGTTGATCCAGTAGAACCAACCGATCCAACTACTCCGGTTGATCCAGTTGATCCGGTTGATCCGGTTGATCCGGTTGATCCGGTTGATCCGGTTGACCCGGTTGATCCAGTTGATCCGGTTGATCCGGTTGATCCGGTTGATCCGGTTGATCCGGTTGATCCGGTTGATCCGGTTGATCCAGTTGATCCAGTTGATCCAGTTGATCCAGTTGATCCAGTTGATCCAACAGAGCCAACGGAACCAACGGAACCAACGGAGCCAACGGAACCAACGGAACCAACGGAACCAACAGAGCCAACGGAACCAACGGAACCAACAGAGCCAACAGAGCCAACGGAACCAAGCAAGCCGACAGAACCAAGTAAACCAACAGTACCAAACAAACCAGTAGACACAAACCCAATTGAAAACCCAGTTAATACAGATACAGACGTTGTGATTGTTGCAGTTGAAGATAGTAAGCCAATCATTCAATTAGCAGACGGAACAACAAAAAAAGTTGAAGCTAAAGAAATTGGCGCAAACGTTCAAAAAGACGGAACAGTAACGGTTAAAGGTTCAGACGGAAAAATGAAAGTTTTACCAAAAACAGGAGAAACAGAAAATATTGCATTGTCTGTCCTAGGGTCAGTAATGGTATTAGGATCAGGAATCATTTTTAAAAAGAGAATTTAAGTAAATTTAAAAGCATGGTCGCAAGTTTCACTAGCAGCCATGCTTTTATTGAATCATTGTAGGACATTTTAAAGATAAAATTGCCCACTTTAAAATTAAACATGTGCTTAGAATTGTTCTAGGCAACACCAATAACAACAGATAGAATCAGCAACTTGGCTTCATTTTAAAATCATGCTATAATGAATGTGCGAAACGAGATAAGTTCTAATGAATAGCACAAAAGCCCAACCTATTGCGAGTAGGTCGGGCTTTTCTTTGCACTTGTTGCGAATACAAGCGTGTGAGTTAGACAGCAACTTGCTTGCTATCGTCTAATCATCTAACCAATGATCAACTAATGTGATTATTAGACCCACTAAAAGTGGTGCGATAACTAACGAGATAATTTGTTCCATGAATAGCACCCCCTTACGGGGCAAGTTGCCGTTAATTAGTATAGCATACTTAATATTCTAAACAGTTGATAAATTAAGATAAAAGCTAAAATCACTAATCACAAGTGATTTGTGATTTACAAGGTGTAACGATATAATTAAATGGAAAACGTGCAAAATATTTACATAAACAGGGGGGAGAAACTTGGAACTAGCATTTAGAGAAAACTTAAAAAATATGAGTAAGAGTGTTATAGAGCAATTATCATAAAAAATAAGCAGCCCGAATTTACTAAAAAAATGTTTGGGTTGCTTATTTTTTATTGTTTTTTCTTTTGATATATTTTTTTTGCAATAGAATTACTAATGGGAAAACAAATTAATGCGATAACCAGACCGATAGCAATTTCGTGAAAAATAATTGTTATTAAGAATAAAACTATACTGGATATGAATAAACTTAAAACATGTATTTTATCTTCTTTCATAGGACTCTCCCTTTATTGTCATAATAGTAGTTTGATTTATATTTTAAATTATCAATAAAAGAAATGCTAGGGAAAAACACAACAATCAATCAGTTGGTTCTGTTGCAAAGTTTTAAATAAAGAATAAAATCCCTTACGGTATCTATGATTTAAGCTGGGATTCCCAATAATACCTTGATTTCAGTACAGACCGAAAACCCGAAGAGAGTGCCTTCTTTTCGGGTTTTCTTATATAATCATCGGATGGCTTCCATGCCTTTAATCGTGGTAGAGGCAGTGCGTAAACTTCGATAGAATTTATTGCGTCTCTTTACTGGACGATGGTCTTGTTCAATCAAATTATTCAGGTATTTAATGGTACGATGTTCTGTCCCTTGATAAAAGCGGTTCTGTTGCAAAGTTTTAAATAAAGAATAAAATCCCTTACGGTATCTATGATTTAGGCTGTTATTCCCATTAATACCTTGATTTCAGTAGACACCGAAAAGCCGAAGAGAGTGCCTTCTTTTCGGGTTTTCTTATATAATCCTCGAATGGCTTCCATGCCTTTAATCGTGGTAGAGGCAGTGCGTAAACTTCGATAGAATTTATTGCGTCTCTTTACTGAACGATGGTCTTGTTCAATCAAATTATTCAGGTATTTAATGGTACGATGTTCTGTCCCTTGATAAAAGCCGTATTCTTTTAGTTTCTTAAAGGCACTTGTAATAGAGGGGGCTTTATCTGTGACTACAACCTTCGGTTCATCAAACTGCTTCACTAACCGCTTAAGAAAAGCATAGGCTGCTTGTGTGTCCCGTTTTTTACGTAACCAAATATCCAAGGTTAAACCATTTGCATCGATGGCTCGATACAAATAATGCCATTTTCCTTTAATTTTGATGTACGTTTCATCCATTTTCCATGAATAAAAGGATTTTTTATTTTTCTTTTTCCAAATTTGATAGAGTAGTTTGCCATATTCTTGCACCCAACGATAAATCGTCGTATGAGAAACGTTAATGCCACAATCATATAAGATTTCTTGAACTTCACGATAGCTAAGGTTATAACGAAGATAGTAGCCCACGGCTACAATAATCACATCCTGCTGAAATTGCTTTCCTTTAAAATGATTCATCGTAATTCCTCCTGCTATCTTTTTCTATTATTCTACCTTATTTGATAGTAGATTTAAAACTTTGCAACAGAACCGCCGAATTTCTACTCAAATAGAATGCAAAAATGGCCAGTTTAAACTGACGGTAGAAATACCGGTAAATACAACGGCTGAAATTATTTTTCCGGACAACAATGGTTCTGTCGAAGTAGGATCTGGCATACATTCTTATAAATTCCCGACGACAATTGACTTAACACAAGAAGTCTATTCATTTGAATCAACACTAGGAGAAATTGTGGCTAATCCGAAAGGCAAGGCGATGTTAGTTACGCTTTCGCCAGGTATATTGGATAACCCGATGATTGAATACGCATATGAAATGACAATTAATGAATTATCCGGACAAGCAGCAGAAGCTAAACCACTTTTCGCAGCAATCATAGATTCTTTAAATAAAAATGAAGATTAAATTCTCCTATAAATGAAATAGCCACGATTCTATTTTTAGATTCGTGACTATTTCATTTGTCATCGTTTTATACAATAATCAAACGATAATATTTAGGAGAAACCCCAATTCTCTTTTTAAAAAGGCGAGAGAAATAGGCTGGATTTTCGATACCGACCGTCTGCGCAATAACCTGAACAGATAAATCAGAATAGCGAAGTAAATCTTTGGCTTTTGATAATTTTGCATTAATTAAATAATCAATAGGGGAGGTACCGATATATTGAGTAAATTCTTTGATAATTTGATAACGGTTTAAGTGGTAGCGTTGTTCTAATTGATTTAAGGTAATAACTTGATTGACGTTTGTGTCTAAATATTCCTTTAGGGCGATAATATATGGTGGAATCTCACTGCGCGTAAAATCAATGGCATATTTTTGTTGAATTAATTCATTTGTTAATTTGTGAATGAGGAGAGAAGATTCAAAATCCGTTCGTGCATCAGCGTGTTTTTCCAACGCTAGTAGTTGTTGCATGATAAAATGAATGGCATTTTTTTCTGGTACACCTGTCGTTTTGACTACATTATTACCGGTTCGAATAAACTCTTCATAAAAAGAAGTCGAAGTACCGCCATAAAAATGAATCCAATCCATTTCCCAAGGTTCATCGCTAAGCGTTTCATAGTATTGATACTCTTTACAATCAATGAAGAAAAAGTCACCAGCTTGTAATTCGTAATCTTTTCCTCGATAAAATAACCGTCCCTTACCAGAAAGTGTGAAATTCATCAAATAAGATGGAAGATTTTCGCGTTCTGTATAGTAAGGTTTACTGGCTTTAAAGTGGCCAATTTCTTGAATATGAAAGAATAGTTGTTGTGTTCGTTTGGAAGGGGTATGGATGTAACGAACCGAGTCCTCACTCCAGGAATAGTTTGCCTTTAACCAATGTTCCATTTGTTTTCTCCTTTGCCAATATAGTGCAAGTATATATCAATTTAAACTAAATAAAAAGTAAATAAAATAACTTATAATACAAATGTAAGTGGTATTAATATAAAAATATAATGCAAAAAGAGGTGTAGCAAGTGGAACACTATCTTGCGGTAGATATCGGTGCATCTAGCGGACGCGTCCTTTTAAGTACCTTAAATGACGGCAAAATGTCATTGACTGAAATCCATCGTTTTAAAAATGGGTTTTCATTCCGTGATGGACATGATCGTTGGGCCATCGAAGAATTAGTAACAAATATCATCAAAGGGCTGGAATTAGCTAAAGAGCAATACGGCGTGGAAAGTTGTACATTAGGAATTGATACATGGGCGGTTGATTATTGTCTTATTGATAAAGAAGGCAATTTACTGGCAGATCCGATAGCTTATCGAGATGCCCGGACAGAGTATGCAGTTGAGAAAGTGAGCCAAGAAATATCGCTGGATGAGCTGTATGAGCGAACCGGTATTCAGATACAACCATTTAACACATTATTTCAGTTATTTGTGGAAGATAAAACGTTACTTGATAAAGCAGATAAAATTGCACTCATTCCAGACTATCTGGGGTATCGTTTGACAGGTAATTTGGTGACAGAAAAAACAAATGCTTCAACCACACAACTGCTGAATCCCGGTACTTTGACTTGGGATGTGAAATTGATGCAAATTTTGGGAATTGATACGAGCTATTTTGCGCCACTGGTTGATGCCGGTAACATTTTAGGAAAGTTAGCAAAAGACCAGTTTCCAGCAAATGATTTACCTGAAACAACTGTTATTACAGTAGCAACTCATGATACAGCATCAGCCGTTTTAGGCACGCCAAGTAACTCTACAGATAATTGGGCGTACTTAAGCAGTGGTACTTGGTCACTTCTTGGAGTAGAGACAAAAGTTGCAAGAGTATCACGGAAAGCCTTTTTTGAAAACTATACCAATGAGTGGGGTGCTCATAACACTATTCGCTTCTTGAAAAATATTATGGGTATGTGGTTGGTTCAAGAGGTTGCCCGCATGCAAAATTATCAAATCTCTTATGCTGAAATGGCGGAGTTAGCTGCCAAAGAGCCGGCTTTTCAACAGTGGATTGACATCAATGATCAAAGGTTCTTAAATCCAGAAAATATGATTCAAGAGATACAATCCTATTGTAGAGAAACAAATCAAACAGTACCAACATCACCTGGTGCAATTGCACGATGTATCTATGATAATTTAGCACTTTGCTACGCAGTAGAATTGGAAAAATTAGAGGCTATTACTGGTGTGGAAGATATCATCGATACTCTCTATATTGTAGGTGGCGGATCTAACAATACTTTTTTAAATCAGTTGACTGCAGATGTTGCCAATATTCGTGTACAAGCTGGGCCGGGTGAGGCAACAGCAATTGGGAACCTTGCGCTACAAATGATTACGGTCGGTGACTGTTCATCAATTGAAGAAGCAAGAAAAATAATCAAAGCCTCTTTCCCTTGCACTGAATATCACCCTAGAGAAAATCAATCAACTGTATTAACAAACTATAAAAAATTTTTGAAAGTGAGGAATTACTAATGAGTGAGGTAAAACAAAAATATCAAGTTGCCAAAGAAGCCTATGCGAAAGTTGGTGTCGATACAGATGCAGTTTTAGAAAAATTAGCAAATGTAAAAATTTCGATGCACGTATGGCAAGGCGATGATGTTAAAGGATTTTTAAGTGATGCAGAACTATCAGGAGGGATTTCAGTTACAGGAAATCACCCAGGAGTTGCGAAAAATCCAGATCAATTACGTCAAGACTTAGAAAAAGCTTATTCTTTAATCCCAGGCAAGCATAAGTTGAATCTTCATGCAATTTATTTAGATACGGATGAACAAGTAGATTTAGATCAAATTGAGCCAAAACATTTTGAAAAATGGGTAGCATGGGCCAAAGAACAAGGATTAGGTTTGGATTTCAATCCAACTTTCTTTTCACATCCGATGTTTAAAGATGGTTTTACGCTAGCCTCTCCTGATAAAGAAGTTCGTGATTTTTGGATTGAGCATGGGAAACGAGCACGTAAAATTGCCGCTTATTTTGGTGAAGAATTAGGTCAAGTAGCAGTCAATAATTTTTGGGTACCAGATGGCTATAAAGACAATCCAATCGATCGCTATACACCTAGAAAACGATTAATGGAATCATTAGATGCAATTTTTGAAGAGGATTTTAATCCCGAATATACCCTTGATGCAGTTGAAAGTAAGCTATTCGGTCTTGGTGCAGAAGCTTATACAGTCGGTTCGCATGAATTTTATATGGGATATGGTTTAACACGTAATAAATTAATCTGTTTAGATGCGGGACATTTCCATCCAACGGAAGTTATTTCCAATAAATTATCATCATTGGCACTATTTGGCGAAGGATTATTATTACATGTTTCTCGACCGGTTCGTTGGGATTCTGATCATGTAGTGATTATGGATGATGAACTTCAAGAAATTGGTAAAGAGTTGGTACGTAATGATTTATTAGCAAAAACGCATATTGGATTGGATTTCTTTGATGCGACAATTAATCGCGTAGCTGCATGGGTAATTGGTACACGTAACACGCAAAAAGCATTACTTAAAGGTATGCTTGAGCCAACTGAAAAATTAAAAGAGATTGAATTAGCAGGTGATTTTACTACTAGATTAGTGATGACAGAAGAACTAAAAGATTTTCCATTTGCCGATGTATGGAATTATTACTGCGAAATAAATAATGTACCGGTAGGACTTGATTGGTACAAAGAAGCACAATCCTATGAACATAATGTGTTACTAAATCGCTAAGATACTAGAAGGAGAGCATAATGAAAAAAATATCAATGTTACAAGCACCCTTTGTCAAAGAAATGATTGAAACAACAAGTAATTTGTACCGTTTAGGTTGGGATGAACGGAATGGTGGAAATATTTCATATCTTTTAAGTGAGGAAGAAGTAACTCCTTTTGTAGATATCCAAAATGTTATTCGACAAATTCCAATGATTTTTGATGCAAGTGCTCTAAAAGGCCGTTACTTTTTAGTAACAGGGTCAGGCAAGTACTTTAAAAATGTGGAGTTTGCGCCTTCAGAAAATATTGGGCTAGTTCGTGTCGCTGAAAACGGTAAAACATTAGATTTGTTATGGGGATTAGAAAATGACGCAAAACCAACAAGTGAATTGCCAAGTCATTTTATGAGTCATATAGCCCGATTGGAAGTAGATCCGGAGAATCGTATTATCATGCACAATCATGCAACTCATCTATTGGCAATGACGTTTACTCATGAACTGGACGAACGTGCCTTTACACGCACCTTATGGCAAATGTGTACAGAATGTCTCGTTGTTTTCCCAGAAGGGGTATCGATTATTCCTTGGTTAGTCCCTGGTACAAACGAAATTGGTGAAGCAACTTCTGAAAAAATGAAAGAAACGAGACTCGTTTTATGGCCACAACATGGTATTTATGGTGCAGGAAAAGATATGGATGAAGTGTTTGGATTGATTGAAACAGCTGAAAAAGCAGCAAAAGTATACACATATGTCCAAGCCCAAGGTGGCGTGAAACAAACCATCAGCGATGAAGACTTATGGAAACTCGCACGTGCTTTTGGAGTGACACCACATGCTGGCTATTTAGCAACAAACTAGTTTTTAACTGATATATTTAGGGGGTAAGATAATCCCCTTTTTTTAAGATGGTATGTGAAAATAATCACTTTAAGGAGAGAGAAAAATGATAAACAGAATGATTTTAAATGAAACTTCATATTTTGGTAAAGGTGCCATTGGAGAGATTCCAGTTGAAGTAAAAAAGAGAGGCTATCAAAAAGTTGTCGTAGTGACTGATAAAGATTTGGTAAAATTTGAAGTTGCTACTCGTGTAACGAATTTACTTAGTGAACAGGGAATTGATTTTACATTATACGATGACATCGTTCCAAATCCGACGATTCAAAATGTTCAAGAAGGGGTTGCATTTGTCAAAAATGCAGAAGCAGACTGCTTGATTGCTATTGGTGGAGGTTCACCTATCGATACAGCGAAAGCTATTGGGATTATTGTTACTAATCCTGAGTTCTCAGATGTTCGCAGCTTAGAGGGCGTAGCGAACACCAAGAATCCTTGTTTGCCAATTTTGGCCGTTCCGACGACTTCAGGAACAGCAGCAGAAGTGACAATAAATTATGTGATTACAGATGTTGAAAATCATCGTAAATTTGTTTGTGCAGACCCGCATGATATCCCAGTAGTAGCATTTGTGGACAGCGATATGATGATGGGTATGCCAGCTAGACTAGCAGCTTCAACAGGGATGGATGCGATGACACATGCAATTGAAGGGCTAATAACAAAAGGCGCTTGGGAAATGACAGATATGCTTCATTTAAAAGCAATCGAAATTATCGGCCGAAGTATTGAAGATGCAGTAAACGGCAATCAAGTTGCTAGAGAAGATATGGCATTGGGTCAATATTTAGCTGGGATGGGTTTTTCAAATGTTGGTTTGGGATTGGTCCATGGTATGGCACACCCTTTATCAGCTTGGTACAATATCCCTCACGGAGTAGCCTGTGCTACTTTATTACCAACAATCATGCGTTTTAATAAAGAATACACAGTAGAAAAATATCGAGAAATTGCGAAAGTTCTCCAGTTAGCAGAGAAAGATGCAGATCTTGAAACTGTACGCGATGCTGCATGCAATGAAATTTCTCGTTTAAGTGAAGCAGTCGGTATTCCGAAAACCATCTCTGAATTAGGTGTCAAAGAAGAAGATATTCCACAAGTTGCAGCAGATGCGTTAAAAGATGTTTGCACACCAGGAAATCCAAGAGAGGTCGAAGTTGCAGAAATTATCGCATTGTATCGATCTTTAATGTAGTTTTCAGTTCTATTAAAAGGTAATTGAAAAATAATGTGGAACCACTCAAAAGAGAAACTTGCTTTTTTGAGTGGTTTTTATTTCGCCGATTGTAAAATTAAGCTAGACAAATAAAAAAGTCATTTGTGCTACACTCAAGATAGTTCCCGCAAAAGAATTATAAGGAGTGAAGAAAAATGGCCTATACCCATCTTACATCAAATGAACTTGCAATGATAGAGGCGTATTATAATAATCATCAATCTGTAGCCAAAACCGCAGTACTATTGAATAGATCTAGACAAACGATTCATAAAGTTTACCAATTTTTCAAAACAGGGCACAATGCTCTAGATTATTTCAATCAATACAAGAAGAATAAAACTCGCTGTGGCAGACGTCCTATTGTCTTATCAGATGAACAAACAAAATATATTCAAAAGAGGGTTGTTCAAGGTTGGACACCTGATGTGATTGTTGGCCGTGCAGAGTTTTCTATTTCTTGTTCTATGCGTACACTTTATCGTATGTTTAAACAAGGCGTATTTGAAGTGACTCACCTACCTATGAAAGGAAAACGTAAAGCCAACGGACACAAAGAAACTCGGGGAAAACAATCTTTTCGTCGATCACTTCGTGACAGAGGAAATGATTATTCTAAATTCAATCAAGAATTTGGCCACCTTGAAGGGGATACTATTGTGGGTAAAAAGCACAAAAGTGCTGTTATTACCCTCGTTGAGCGATTATCTAAAGTAATCATCACTCTTCAGCCAGAAGGCAGACGAGCTATAGATATTGAAAATCGGGTTCTGTTGCAAAGTTTCAAATCTACTATCAAATAAGGTAGAATAATAGAAAAAGAAATTAGGTTTATTGTCAGGTGGGGAACGAAGGTTAGTATACATCCTTTCAATTCTCAGTATAGAAAGGAAATGGTATATTCTAGACGAGCCTTTTAGCAATCTTGATCAAGAAACAAGAGACATACTAATGATTATAATAAAAACAATGAGTAGAGAAAAGAAAGCAAATTTTATATTGACAGCCCATGAGAACCTTTCCCTTGATAATTTACATGTTTTAGATTTCAGTTCTATTATCAATGAAAGTAAATAGGATTGATAAAAATCATAATTTTAAAATTAATTTCAGGAGTTTAATATAAAAAACAGAGGGTCAGAAACTTAACGGTTCTTGATCTCTTTTTATATTGCTCATTTCATAGTTCGTTCAGCAATTCTCTTCAGAAGGTTCAGGTAGGTGTAATATTAGAGAAAAACAGAGTATATACTATTATCTTTCTTGTATGTTTCTCAAAATAATTTGAGAAATCATTGCTACAATAGAAATTCATTACAACAAAAACTTATACTACATTACACTCTTTCTATATCTGTTTGGTGTAGTTCCATAAGTAATTTTAAAATATTGAGAAAAAGCACTCGAACTAGGCATAGCAAGAAGTTCTGCAATAATAGAAATAGGCACAGTTGTCGTTTTAAGTAAATGGGCGGCATATCTCATTTTTTCTTGTCGAATAAAAATAGTAGGACGAACACCCAATTCTTTTTCAAAAAGATCTGAAACATAGTTGGGAGATAATGAACAAATTTTTCCCAAATCTTTTGTCGATATTTTTGTATGGAGGTTAGCTAAAATATGTTCGCAACACTTTTTAAGATGTAAATTGCAGAAAGAAAGTCTCCAATCCTGAAGAGCGCGGCAATACTCAAGAAATACTTGTATAAAGAGCTGATATATTGCTTCATGATCATTAATACTAGTCAAAAATTGAATATGAATATCACTGATACTATAGGCTATAAATTCTGGAAGTCCACTATCTATCGCAGTACGACAAAAGAGAGTAATAGCAGCTACAATATTGAGACGGGCTTGTGTCAATTCGCTATTCTCAGAGAGTTTGCCTATACCAATAATAAAACGTCCGTTATCAGAATTTGATTTTAAAAATTGTTTTGCCAGGGCAACATTCCCTAAGGTTATGTACTGTAAAAAGTTTTTTTCAACACTTCTTCTATTGTAGGGATGAACTGCTAGTTCAATATTTTTTACTGCGTTGTCTAGAGATTTCTGATGGAGATTATGAAAATATTTTGTATATATTGGATTTTCGTCTAGATTAATTTGTATTGTTTGATCCATAAATGACCTCTTTAATTAGATGTGATTTCATGTAAAAACAAGTGATATCATATATTTATTGTAGAGCATTCATGCTAATATTACAAGTATCAACTAGCTGATAAGGAAAAAGGATTGTTATAAAAAATTTAGGTGGAAGTGATTGTAAGGGGTTTATTTAAATAGTTTCAAGGAATAATTTTTCCCTTTATTATGTGTTTTAATGAAACCGCCAACATATTATGAGGAGGACAATATATTACCACTTAAAATGATTTGAGAAAAATATTTTATCCAATAGAAAAAAAATAGATCAAAGTTATTAGTATTTGTAAGTACTTGAAATAGATATTTTATGAGGAGGAAACAAAATGGAGATATATGCAAAACGTGTGAATCAACTGAAAAATCCGCTAGGTTATATGATGGAAAAAATAGTTTTTTCATGGAAAGTAAGAGGTTCACGTGGAATCAATCAAAGAAATGCTAGAATTCGTGTGGGAAAGACATCTGATCTAAATGAACAGTCAATTATTTATGATTCTGGCTTTTCCGAAAAATTGTCCTCAATTGGTACAGAATTAGAATTGAGTCTTCAGCCACGTAAAAGGTATTTTTGGGCTGTTACTGTCCGCTCTGATCAAGGCGAAGAGATTTCAAGTAGCGTTCAATGGTTTGAAACAGGAAAGATGGAGGAAGCCTGGTCGGCTAAGTGGATTACATGTAACAAGTCACAAGAAAGATTGCCAATATTTTTTCAAGATATATCACTTAGAGGTCAAGTTCAAAATGCTCGACTCTACATTTGTGGTTTAGGACTATACGAAGCATTTTATGATGGTCAGCGTATCGGGAATGAATATCTAGCTCCTTACTGCAATAACTATAATGAATGGGTTCAATATCAGACTTATGATTTAACAGAGGTGTTAGGAAAAAATGGTCAATTGTCAGTTTTATTAGGGAATGGATGGTACAAAGGAAGATTTGGATTTGATAATGACTCAGAGTCAAATTATTACGGAACAGATTGGAAACTTCTAGCAGAATTACATATTCAATATACAGATGGAACCGAAGAAATATTTGGTACAGACGAAAGTTGGCTTGTGAAGAGAAGCACTATTTATTTTTCTGATATTTATGATGGTGAACAAAGAGATGACACGCTTCCTGACTTGCCCGAAGAGAAGGTCATGCTATGTGAACCGCCGTTAGGACAGCTTACTGCTAGATTGAGCACCCCAGTCACTATTCATGAAAAATTTAATCCAGTAAATCTAATAACAACACCAGCAGGCGAAACTGTACTTGATTTAGGACAGGAATTTACAGGTATTTTTTCCCTATATGTTAATGAGCCGGTAGGAACGAAAATACACATACAGACAGGCGAAATTTTGCAGAACGGAAATTTTTATAGAGAAAACCTTCGAACGGCTAAATCTGAATATATTTATATATCAGATGGAAAAGCAAAAATGATACAACCACAGTTTACCTTTTACGGATATCGATATGTAAAAATACAAGGAATAAAACGTTTGAATAAAGAAGATTTTAAGGGATTAGCTCTTTATAGCGAAATACCAACAGTTGGTACTATTTCGACCGGAAATGAACTGGTCAATAAGTTGATTTCAAATATTAGATGGGGGATGAAAAGTAATTTTCTTGATGTACCTACAGATTGCCCTCAAAGAGATGAAAGGATGGGTTGGACTGGAGATGCGCAGATTTTTACACCGGCGGCTACTTTCATGTCTGATACCTATGCATTCTACAGAAAATATCTTTTCGATATGGCAAGTGAACAAAAGCAAATGAACGGGAAAGTTCCGCAAGTTGTTCCAAGTTTCGGAAAAACAGGAACTTCTAGTGTGTGGGGAGATGCTGCATGTATTATTCCGTGGAAGCTTTATCAGTTTTATGGGGATAAAACTATTCTTGAGGATCAATTCGAAAGTATGAAGGAGTGGGTAGACTATATAAGGGGAATTGATGGGAATGAGCATAAATGGAGAAAAGAATTTCACTATGGAGATTGGCTAGCCTTAGATCATCCATTGGGTGGCGAGAACGGATTTATGGGCGGTACCGACGAGTGTTTTATTGCAGACGTGTATTATGCAATCAGTCTGGGAATAGTTACAAAGGCAGCGCATGTTTTAGGGAAACTAAAGGAACAGGAAGTATATAGCAAATTAGAAAACAAACAATATGAATGGATAAAAAAAGAGTACTATACACAAACTGGAAAATGTTGCATACGTACACAGACTGCACAACTTCTCACTCTTGAATACAAGTTGAGCCATAATCTTGATGAAGCCAGAAAAATGCTAAGAATATTGCTAGAAGAAAGTGATGGGAAATTAAAAACTGGGTTTGTTGGAACACCGTTACTATGTAAAGTGCTTTCCGAAAACAATATGGATGATTTAGCCTATGAACTGTTGTTGAATGAAGAATTTCCCGGTTGGCTAAATGAAGTAAAACTAGGAGCAACAACCATCTGGGAACGCTGGAATAGCTTAGATGAAAATGGAGACATTTCTGGAACACAGATGAATAGCCTAAATCATTATGCTGCTGGTGCAGTGGCGGAATGGATGTTTAAGTTTGTGGCAGGAATCAATATAGATGAAGAAGATGCCGAAACTCCAGGGTTTAGAAAGGTGATTTTTACACCGAGATTGAATAGAAAATTAAAGCATGCAGAAGCTTCATACGATTCAGCAACGGGTGTTTATAGAAGCTCGTGGAAATTTTTGGATGAGAACAATGTTTGTGTTTCAGTTGAGGTCCCATTCGGAGGAGCGGCCAATTTGATATTGCCTGAAGCAAATGAAGAGCTGTTTCAGGACAGGAGTAATCCAATATTTACTCAAGTCAAAGATGGTATTTGTATACTGAAAGCGGGTAAGTATTCAATAAATTATCGTATTCAGGAAAAAGACTTCACTTATGACGTTGACTGTTCAATGAAAGAACTTCTTTCCAATGAAACAATCAAACAATTTCTAGGAAGTTCCATTCCTTTAGAACACTTGCCTAAAGAGTTTATGAATCTTTCACTACGAAAATTAGCAGTCCAATTCGGGAGTGTACAGGAAGAACAGTTAAATGAAATAAACAAGTTATTAAAAACATTATGATTACACATCAAAGGAGAAAAATAGGATGCAAGATGTACAAATGATTATTTCTAAGATGACTTTAGAAGAAAAAGCAAGTTTATGTTCTGGGCAGGATTTTTGGCATACAGAGGAAATCCCACATTTGGGTATCCCTCAATTGATGATGTCTGATGGTCCTCATGGTTTACGAAAACAAGAGAGCGAAGCAGATCATCTGGGATTAAATGAGAGCATAGCTGCAGTATGTTTTCCTGCGGGCTGTGCAACAGGTTCTAGTTTTGATGTTGAGTTAATGGAACAGTTAGGTGATATTTTAGGGAAAGAATGTCAGGCAGAAAATATAGGAATGTTGCTTGGTCCTGCAGTGAACATAAAAAGAAGTCCTCTTTGTGGAAGAAATTTCGAGTATATGTCAGAAGATCCTTATTTGACAGGAAAAATGGCTGCATCTTATATAAATGGATTACAGAAAAATGGAGTTGGAGCGAGTATTAAGCATTTTGCCGCAAATAGCCAGGAATATCGAAGAATGAGTAGTTCCTCCGAACTATCTGAGAGAACGTTACGTGAGATTTATCTGCCTGCTTTTGAAGAAGCAGTAAAGAGTTCCCAACCGAAAACGGTGATGTGCAGCTACAATAAAATTAATGGCGTATTTGCATCAGAGAACAAAGAATTGATGACAAAGATTTTGAGAGAAGAGTGGGGGTTTGAGGGCGCCGTTGTTACAGATTGGGGTGCAATCAACGATAGAGTGAAAGGCCTAAAAGCAGGTGTAGATTTAGAAATGCCAGGAACTGATGGGTATAATGATCGGAAGATTATTGAGGCAGTTAAAAATGGCACACTAGATGAGCAAGTGGTTGACCAAGCAGTAGAACGGATTTTAAACGTTATATTTTCTTGTAGAAATAATGAAAAGAATGCGCCAGATTTTAACAAAGAAGCTGATCATGAAAAAGCAGTGCAAATCGAAAGTGAATGTGCTGTTTTATTAGAAAATAATGGTGTTCTTCCTCTAAACAAAGACGAGAAGATTCTTTACATTGGTGAATTTGCTGAAAAGCCAAGATATCAAGGTGGTGGATCTAGTCATATCAATAGCTTTAAGAAGGTATCAGCATTAGAGTCAGCAAAGCAGAAACAACGATCTGTTTCTTATATAAAAGGATTTTCAGCGGATAAAGATGAATATATTAATAATGAATTATTTAAAGCGGTAGAAGCTGCGAAACAAGCAGACAAAGTTGTAATTTTCGCTGGTCTCCCTGATATCATGGAATCTGAAGGCTATGATCGCAAAACATTAGCCATGCCAGAGTGTCAAAATGAGATGATTGAAGAAGTTTTGAAGGTTCAACCCAATACAGTCATCGTTTTGCACAATGGAAGTCCAGTAGAGACTCCTTGGGCAGAAAAATCGGGTGCAGTACTTGAGATGTATCTCGGTGGGCAAGGAGTGGGAGAGGCTTGCGATCGAATTTTATACGGAGAAGTAAATCCAAGTGGAAGACTTGCGGAATCATTCCCGTATCGTTTGGAAGATACACCTAGCTATTTGTTTTATCCAGGAGATGGTAAGAAGGCTATCTATGGGGAAGAAATTTTTGTTGGTTATCGATATTATGATACGAAAAAAATACCTGTACGTTGGGCTTTCGGACATGGTTTGTCTTATACAAGTTTTACTTACTCCAACATAAGACTTAGTACTAAGCACTTGACCAACAAAGAACAGCTGATTGTAGAAGTCGATATCTCCAATATAGGAGATGTGGATGGTAAAGAGGTAGTGCAGCTGTACATCAGTGACAAATGTAAAACTGTTTTGCGTCCTGCCAAGGAGTTGAAAGGATTCAAAAAAATATTTTTGAAAAAAGGAGAGACCAAAACTGTAACTTTCGAAATAGATGAAAGAGCTCTGGCGTATTATGAAGAAGAGATTCAAGACTGGTATGCACCATCTGGAACATACGAAATTTTAGTGGGACAAGCCAGCGATAATATCATTCTTAGTGAAGAATTTGATTTTATAACGACAAAGTATCTCCCTCTTTCTGTGGATGGTACTACAACTGTAGGAGATTTGTTGAAAGATGTTCGAACTTCAGTACTGTCTCAAGAGTTGTTCTCAGGAATTATTAATCAAAATAGTGGGGAATCAGAAGAAATTTCAGCGGCTGACAAAGAAATGATTGAAGCCATTCTTGAAAATGTACCTTTAAAATCACTAGTTAGTCTAGGGGCGATAACAAACAGAGAACAAGAGCAGATTGAAAATAAACTGAATAGTGTGTTGAGAGGTGAAGAAGAAAATGAATGATACAAAAATTAGTCTGAGAGAAAAGGCCGCCTATGCTTCCCTAAATATAGGGAATATTCCAGTTATGACATTGATTAATGGATATTTGTTAATTTTTTATACGAATATTGTTGGATTAGATCCTAGAGCATGTGCGACGATGTTTCTTATTGCCAGAATATTGGATGGGCTTAATGATCCGCTGGTGGGCTTTTTAATAGATAAACTACCAAGCACTCGCTTTGGTCACTTTAGACCTCCATTGTTTGTCGGAACTATTTTATGTACATTGAATTACCTATTGCTGTGGTTTGGACCAATGATGGCTACTAGTGGAAAACTTGTGATTGCATATATTTCATATTTATTATTAGGAATTCTTTTTCCGATTATGGATATCTCACTCAATAGTCTTCTACCTGTCATGACATCGGATATGAAGGAAAGACAAACACTGAGTGCTATAAAAGGCTTTGTTTATGCTGCAGGTGGAGTTATTCTAGGAATAGCCGCCCCATTAATTTTAGGTGATGCATCAAATAGAGTAGGATACATTACTTTGATTGTGGGTTCTGCTGTGATAATAGTAGCTTTTTCCATTTTCGGCACGATGGGTGTGAAGGAACGTGTGCTGAAATCAACAGGCAAAGATTCGTCATACACGATTAAAGAGTTGATCATTATATTGACGCAAAAACCAGTGTTGGTCACATTTCTAGCCGTTTTACTCTTTTCAATAGCTAATAATATGCAGAGTACGATTACCTCTTATTTCTTTACTTACATTATTGGTGACTTAAAGCTATCTTCTGTAGCGAGCTTTTTAATGTTTCTTGGTCTGATTATAGCGACAGTCTTCTCAGGAAAAGTTGTTGAGAAAAAAGGGAAGAAACCTGTCTTTCTATTTGGTTTTGCTGTGGCTACATTTGCATTTTTAATACGATTGATCAGCCCAGAAAATATACCGTTACTCATGGTTAGTAGCGCTATCTTAGGTGTCGGCGCTGGGTTTATTTCTACACTGAACTACAGTATTCAGGCAGACAACACAGACTTTGTCGAATTAAAGTTAGGAAAACGTGCAGAAGCAGGTATCTCTGCACTTTCGAGCTTTTCTTCTAAATTTGCAGCTGGAGTAGGTGGAGCTGTACCAGGTTATCTTCTAGGAATTGCCGGTTTCGATGGGAAGGTGGCTGTACAGCCTGAGTCGGTCACCACCGTCATTCTTATCTGTCAAATCATTTTACCAGCCGCTATATTTTTTGTAGGTATTTTGGTATTTGCCAAAGGCTATCCGATAACAAGAGAAAGGCTGGAAGAGCAAAATATTTTGTTGGCTCAAAAGCGAAATAAAATTTCTTGAAATTTGGGATCTTTTTCGAGTTTAATTCCAGGTATTTTGCTAATTACATTATTTTTAGTAATATCTAAACTAATTTCTATGACGTCTTTTGGAAATCTTCATGCAATGATTTTTTCATTAATTCAAACTCCGTTACAAAATATCGGTGGGAGCTTTCCTGCTATACTATTTATGGCTTTATTAGCACAATTATTATGGTTTTTTGGTATACATGGAAGTATGGTTGTATTTTCTGTTATGTCACCAATTCTTGGGGCAATGGATGCTGCTCAATTAACTGCATTTTCATCAGGACAACCATTGCCAAACGTACTAGGCATGAGTTTCTTTACAATTTTCACTTTTTCAGGAACAGCTATTGCGTTATCAATACTAATGTTATTTGCCAAAAGCAAACAGTTTAAAACCTTAGGAAAATTGGGCATAGTTCCTTCAATTTTTGCCATAACAGAACCACTAATTTTTGGGACACCGTTAATTTTAAATCCTATATTCGCAATACCTTTTATTTTGGGAAATGTTATTTCATTGGTTCTTTCTTATGTTGCAACAATCATCGGAATTATTCCACAACTTAACGGGATAGCAGCACCTGCTGGAACACCAATTATAATTCAAGGTTTGATTGCAGGTGGGTGGAAAATAGCTTTATTTCAGGCATTCTTATTGGTGATTTGGATATTATTATGGCTTCCATTTTTTAAAGTAGCAGATGCTAAAAACTTCAAAGAAGAAAATGCCGAGTTAACAGAATCTTCTAAGTAATCAACAATTTTATTAGGGGGTAAAAGGATGGATAAAAAAGATTTACAAAAATTATTTGAAGAAATGACAGAGCAAGAAAAAATTTCTCAATTACTTCAAATGGATGGTACTGTTTTTAAAAATAAAAGCATAATAACGGGTCCAGAAAGTAAAATAAAACTTACTGAGGAAAACATTAATAATATAGGTTCAATTTATAATGTTTTTAATTTTGAAGAAATTAAAAACATACAAGAACAGCATTTAAAGAATAGTAAAATACCAATACTTTTTTGTTCTGATATTATTCATGGTTTTCAGACAGTCCTACCAATTCCTTTAGCATATAGTAGTTCATGGAATACTGAGCTAATTGCCAAAGGAATGAGTATGGTAGCAAAAGAAAGTGCCGCAACTGGGGCGCATGTTGTTTTTTCTCCAGTATTGGATGTATCTAGAGATCCAAGATGGGGTAGGGTAATGGAAACAAGAGGAGAAGATGCCTATCTTACTTCTGAATTTGCAAAAGCAGAGATAGAGGCGCTACAAGGTGATTTTTCGAATGAAAATGTTGGTGCTTGTATTAAACATTTTGCAGGTTACGGTGCACCCACTGGAGGTAGAGAATATAACACTGTAGATGTTACTGAAAGAACGTTTAGAGAAGTATATTTACCTGGATATAAAGCAGCAATTGATGCGGGAAGCGTCATGGTTATGACCTCATTTAATACTATTGATGGTATTCCAGCTAGTGCGAATGAATGGTTATTAAAAGATGTGTTACGCAATGAATGGGGGTTTGATGGTGTCGTTGTTTCAGATTATGCAGCTATCAGTGAACTGATTTACCATGGAATTGCAGAAAATGAATTAGAAGCAGCCAAATTGGCTATTACAGCTTCAGTTGATTTAGATATGAAAACAGATATTTATGTAAATAACTTAGCGGAAGCCATAAAGAAAGATCCGATATATTCTGAGTATGTAGATAAAGCAGTATTCAGAATTTTAAACCTCAAAAATTTCTTAGGACTGTTTGAAGATCCGTATCGAGGAATTACTGCAGACTCAGCTAGTAAAGTTATTGCGACAAATGAAAATAAGAAGATTGCAAAAAAAGTGGCGGATGAATCAATCGTGTTATTAAAAAATAAAAACGGTACTTTACCGATAAAAATGAATAAAAAAATTGGATTAATTGGTCCGTATGCTGATGAAAAAGTACTAAACGGAATGTGGGCTATGATGGCAAATAGCAGCCAAAATGAATCATTAAAAAGTATTTTTGAGAGTAATTATGACGGAACGATAATTACAGAAAAAGGTTGTAATTTAACTGAGAATAATGAGTTTATGGGAGAATTTGTTCATCTATTTGGTCAAAACACTGATACCTTAATGACAGACGAACAAACAGATAAGGCTGTAGAAAATATAAAAAACGAAAATGTAGATGTTTTAATTATTCCAATTGGAGAGCATTTTTTGCAAAGTGGCGAAGCCGCTAGTCGTACACAAATTCGTTTAGAAAACCAACAAATATCTTTATTAAAAAAGTTATCTAGTCTGGGAAAACCAATCGTCACAGTTGTTTTTAGTGGAAGACCGTTGATAATGAATGAAGTTGCTGCCTATTCAGATGCTATTTTACAAGCATGGTTTCCAGGCAGTGAAGGTGTAAAATCTATTTATGATATTATAATTGGTGCAGTGAATCCTTCAGCTAAATTAACTATGTCATTTCCACAAAATGAAGGACAAATACCCGTATTTTATAATGAATTTAAAACAGGAAGACCGTTAGAAAATTCAAATCATTCCGATAAGTTTGTGTCAAAATACATTGATTGTTCAAATAAAGCATTCTATTCCTTCGGCTACGGATTAAGCTATACAAAATTTGAATATAGCAATCTACAACTTAGTGATAAAGTAATTACTCCTGGAAAAACATTAAATATATCCATTGATGTTAAAAATATAGGTGCGGTAAAAGGCAAAGAAGTTGTTCAATTGTATATCCAAGATGTTATCGGCAGCATCGTCCGCCCTATAAAAGAATTGAAAGGGTTTAAGAAAATTGAATTAGAACCAAATGAACAAAAAAGAGTTTTGTTTGAAATAAATGATAAAGATCTTACTTTTTACAATAAGGAGAACTGTTGGAAAGTAGAAAATGGCGATTTTAAAGTGTTTGTTGGTACTAATAGTGAAGAAACATTATCTGGAGAATTTATGTTTCGTGATTGCTAATTAGTGTTGATGGATAATTTTATTCAAGATTAAAAAATTCTGTGGATGGTACTACAACTGTAGGAGATTTGTTGAAAGATGTTCGAACTTCAGTACTGTCTCAAGAGTTGTTCTCAGGAATTATTAATCAAAGTAGTGGGGAATCAGAAGAAATTTCAGCGGCTGACAAAGAAATGATTGAAGCCATTCTTGAAAATGTACCTTTAAAATCACTAGTTAGTCTAGGGGCGATAACAAACAGAGAACAAGAGCAGATTGAAAATAAACTGAATAGTGTGTTGAGAGGTGAAGAAGAAAATGAATGATACAAAAATTAGTCTGAGAGAAAAGGCCGCCTATGCTTCCCTAAATATAGGGAATATTCCAGTTATGACATTGATTAATGGATATTTGTTAATTTTTTATACGAATATTGTTGGATTAGATCCTAGAGCATGTGCGACGATGTTTCTTATTGCCAGAATATTGGATGGGCTTACTGATCCGCTGGTGGGCTTTTTAATAGATAAACTACCAAGCACTCGCTTTGGTCACTTTAGACCTCCGTTGTTTGTCGGAACTATTTTATGTACATTGAATTACCTATTGCTGTGGTTTGGACCAATGATGGCTACTAGTGGAAAACTTGTGATTGCCTATATTTCATATATATTATTAGGAATTCTTTTTCCGATTATGGATATCTCACTCAATAGTCTTCTACCTGTCATGACATCGGATATGAAGGAAAGACAAACACTGAGTGCTATAAAAGGCTTACTCAGTAGATTCAAAAATGGAGGATCTTATGATGAATAAGGAAGTGAGAGCATTTTTGAAAACCATGGTGGATGTAGATATGATACCGGTTCAGGTATATGATTTTACACTTGCACAAGTAGCAGAAATGTTTGCAGCAAAGGTAGAAGATGAACAAGCTGCAATGGTCAATGCAGTACTTTCACAGTTTTAAATTATAATATTATGAAAGGTGAAGAAATGAAAATGAAAAATGTAACTTTTAAGGAAAAAACAGGTCTCTTTTTGGTATTTGCAGGAAATGCACCAATGATGGGACTATTATCATCATTCTTCTTGATTTATTACACAACGGTGGTAGGACTTAATCCAGCAGCGCTGGGAACACTGTTTCTGATTTCAAAAGTGGTAGATGGAATTAGTGATCCAATGATGGGATTTTTTTTGGATAAGTTACCAATTACAAAGTATGGTAAATTCAGACCAATGCTTGTCCTGGGTACTATCATATGTGTAATCAACTATATTCTATTATGGTTTGGAGCAGTTTGGTTCCCAGGAGCAAAATATGTGGTTGTGTATGTGACATATTTACTTCTTGGGTGGACTTTTGATTGTATGGACATTACCAAAAATAGTTTAATTCCAGTAATGAGTGCGGATGCTAATGAAAGAAATGGTCTTGCTCTAACAGGTTCTCTTGGAGGCTTATTCTGTGGTGCAGTATTGGGTATTGCTGCTCCACTTATCGTAGCTGAGGCTACACTTGAAAATTATTATATTTTGATTTTTGGATCAATGTTCTTTGTCTTAATCTGTTCGATTTTGGGTGCATTATTGGTAAAGGAGCGAGTAGCATTTGAGGGATCAGCAGAAGAAAGATATAGCTTTAAAGATATGCTTAAATTTTTCAGATATAGACCTGTATGGTCATTCTTTGTTATGTCACTTGTTATCGGAGTCGCAAGCTCTATTGGTGGTGGCGTGGGTACCTTCTTTTTTACCTACATTATTGGTGATATGACTAAGCTGTCATTTGTAACTGTTATTTCACTAATTACATCATTAGTGGGTATGATTATTGCGCCAGCAATTGCTAACCGTTTGGGAAAGAAGAAAGTATTCCTGATAGCTATTGCAATCGCTGTATCAACATCACTTATTCGTCTTCTTGATGTAGAATCTATGCTGCTACTTTATATCAGTACTTTCTTTGGAGGTGTTGCAGGAGGTGCAACTGGGCCACTCTTAATCAGTATGCAGGCGGATAACACTTCGTATGTTCAGAAAAAAACTGGAGCCAGAGCAGAGGCTGCAATTGCTTCACTTACTTCTTTCATTGGCAAGATGGCACAGGGAATCGGTGGTGCTATACCAGGATATATACTTGCACTTTTTGGCTTTGTAGGGGGAGCAGGTATACAGCCAGATAGCGTAAAGACAGGTATTATTTTATGTGCCATTATTGCTCCGGCGGTGATTAACACAATTGGTGCAATTTTATTTCATATTAATTATAGGTTTGAGGATTAGTTCATGAACTTAATAAGGCTTAAAGTAAATAATCAGGTCAAACCTTGTATAGATAAGACTCCATATTTCTCGTGGGTTATTATTAGTGACAAGAAAAATGTAATGCAAAAGTCTTACCAAATAATTGTTTCTTGCGGAAATGAATTATTCTGGGATTCTGGAATTATCGAAAGTGATGAGAGTACTTTTGTTTGCTATGGCGGGAAGACTCTTAAAGACTTAAGATGTTATACGTGGACAGTTACTGTAATCGATAACTATGACGAAAGTGCAATGCTGTCGGCTAATTTCCAGACTGGTTTTATGAACAAAGAATGGCAAGCAAAGTGGGTTAGTTCGCCTTTCAAAATGAAAAAATACAAAAAAGGAAATGGCGGACAAAACGGTGCGGAATATTTTAGACGTGGATTTAATGTAACTAGTCAGATTAAGTGCGCAAGTGTTTATGCTACTTGCAGAGGCGCTTATGAATTATCAGTGAATGGAAAAAGACCTGATGACAGAATTCTTGCACCCGAATTTACATTATATAGTAAATATCTGTGCTATCAGTGGTATGATATCACACAATTGGTGAAACTGGGAGAAAATGTACTAGGAATGCTTGTTGGTGATGGCTGGTATAATAGCAAAAATTTCAAGGATCCAGATAAGGGGATTAAGAAGGAACATTCTGTATTATTCCAGATAAAATTGGATTATGAAGACGGCACATTTGAGACAGTTCTCTCTGACGATAAGTTGAAAGTTGCCGATGGTACAGTATGGTGAACCTGTGCGGCCGGTGAAAGAAGTGGAGGCGGTCGGTATGGAGGTAAGCCCAAAGGGAGAGACCATTATCGATTTCGGTCAGAATCTGGCAGGTGTACTGCGGGTAAAGGTGGATTTGCCCGCAGGAACAAAGTTGATACTAGATCACTTTGAGACCAAGGATTCTCAGGGGAATTATTTTAATAATATAGCTGGTGCTGACATGACAGGTCATACACAGACGGATGTATATATATCTAACGGGAAACCCGCAGAGTACAGACCGCATTTTACATATCATGGTTTCCGCTATGTGAGAGTGATATGTGATGCTCCGGTAAAGCCGGAAGATTTTACGGCAGTGGCGCACGCAGGACAATTTTGGGCAAGAGATAAGGAGGAAAAGAACATATGAAAATTCTGGCAATGATAATGCTCGTGCTGCTCATTTTAGCAGTCGGCTTTGTGGGGTATGTTTATAAGAAAAATGCGATGTTTCTGCCGGCACTGTTTGGCATCGGCGGTTTTCCGAATATAAAAAAGAAAGATTATTATCAGGCAGACGGAACATTCCGGAAAGCGGAAAAAGATGATAAAATGGCATTTTTTATGCAGCATCCGGTGTTTGGCGGCTATAAGCATATGTTTTTTAATGTTGAGGATAACGTGTTAAAAGCGATTGCCCCGGCAAAATATACAGATTTTCTAAAAGCGCAGGGCAGAAGTGATCAGATGGAAAATGCACTGGAGGCTTTTAATTACCTGACCCGGCTTGTGGAAAGTGGAGAGGCGCAGTTGATTTCCGATATTAACTCGAAAGAAATGATAGAACAGAATCCATATCAGTCTCATTTGACCGGAATGTTTTACAAAGGAAAGCAAGGAAAACCGTTGGCGGTGGTCGTTCCCGGAGGTGGATTTATCAGTAATGTGACGGACTGCGAGGGATATCCCGTGGCAATGAAATTACACAAGTTGGGGTACTCCGTATTGGTAATCAGTTACCCGATTGGCAAACAGCTGGGAGAAACGGAACATGAAAAACAGGGGCAGGCAGCGGTCAGGGAGCTGGTGCAGGTAATCCGTTATCTGAAGGAGCATGAGCAGGAACTGTCTGTGGATATGGATGACTATGCGATATTCGGTTTCTCGGCAGGCGGCATGATGACTACGGCATATTCCTTCGCAAATTACGAGGACTGCTGTCACAAAGTAAAACTGCCGAGACCGAAAGTGATTTTCCCGATGTATGGTCTGGACTGGAATGTGAAAGCGCTTGAGCAGGATAAGGGACTGGCGGTATTTTCCATCGCAGGGCGCGAGGATGAATACGGATTCGGAAATGTAGAGAAGAGACTTCCGCAATTGAAATCCGTGTTGGGTGAGGACAATGTGTCTGTACGGATTTACGATAATCTCGGACATGGATTTGGTATTGGTTCCAATACCATAGTACCTCATTGGTTTGAAGAGGCAGTGGAATTCTGGGAGGCACATCGGAAATAATTTTTTCAAGAACAGGAAGAGTGAATTTTGAGAGGTCAAGTGTTTTATAAAATTATAAAACATCTGACCTTTTTTAAAGATGTTGGGGTCAAAAGCCCCCAACTATGATGCCTACGGATTGTTCCGTGCTTTGCACTCCCACAATCCTCCCAATTATTCGCAGAGTAGTCTCGGAAACTCAATAAATAATTGATATAATTCAGAGAGTATTCCAGCAAATCAGTAATACAGTGGTTTGCGAGCGGAGGAGATGATGTTTAGAAGAGCTGCAGTAAAAAAAAGACATGGTAAGCAGCCCTCTTGAATGAGAGCTGAAACAAACGCTATTGGGGAAAGAGTCCGCTTATATGTTGGATAGTTATCCATGGCAGAATCAAGGCACATATTTGATATGTGCAGGTCGGGCATGTGTTTTTCAAATTCATGGAAAGCTACCAGAAAACTGACAGAATCATGTCTTTTGGCACTGGTAAACCGCAAAAGGAGTGGAATATCAACGTGTAGTGAATGGCGCACAATTCACGAGAAATGACAATAGTTTTTTGGAAATTTGCTGAAAAAATTTAAAATCCCTCTCTGAAAATGGGAGGAAACGAAAAAAGTAACAAGTACAAAAAGAGCGGAGATTCGGGTTTTATGGAGTTTCCGAGACCGTTCTGAAATAGATAAGGAGGAAAAAAACATGGGTAAGTACAAAGGGCTGTTCTGGCCGGCAATCTTAGGCGTCAAGCATATGCCGAAGGTAAAGGAATCGGAGTTTTACAATGTCGCGGGAGGGTTCCGCAGGGCTACGATCAATGACAAGATTGCGTTCTTCCTGCAGCATCCCGTATGGGAGGGCAGGCCGGAGCTTTTTATGAAGACCGGGTCGCCAAAGGAAATATATGCCATGTCAGGCATGAGCGTCCATGGTTTGTGCAATCTTATCGGGCAGCCCGCACAGGCGCAGAGCATCGTGGATGGTTTCAACTATGTCGTGGAGCAGAAAGGGCTGAAAAAGGTGCATTTCATCAGCGGGCTTTATGCGGAGGATGAGGTAAGGCGTGATCCCGACAAGGGAAAGGTACAGGGGATCCTGTTCCAGGGGGAGCCAGGGAAGCCCGTGGCTGTGCTGATTGCGGGCGGCGGGTTTGACGGCGTAGCCTCTTATTTGGAGAGCATCCCGGCAGCCATGGAGCTGCACAGGAGGGGATACAGTGCGTTTGTGCTGGTCTACCGTGTGAATGTGGAGCTGCATGAAACCGAACCGCAGGCCAAGGGCGGGGAGGCATCCAAGGATGTGCTGCCGGCGGTAAGGTATCTGATAGGGCATCAGGCAGAGTACGGCTATACGATGGACGGCTTTGGTATGTTCGGGTTCTCCGCTGGAGGCCTGATGACGACAGCCTACGCATTTTCTGATTATAAGGACTGCTGCCATAAACATAATCTGCCAAGGCCCGCCGCCATCTTCCCCATCTATGGCCTGCACTGGGAGCTTAAGGTTCACGAGGAGGACAAGGAGCTTGCTATATTTTCCAGGGTCGGGCGGGATGACCCTACCGGTTTTGCGGCCGTGGAGAAGATCATCCCGGACATCAGGAAAGCGCTGGGGCAGGAAAATGTCGATATCGTCATGTATGATAAGCTGGGTCATGGCTTTGGCCTGGGGATAGATACTGCGGCAGAGGGCTGGCTGCGGGATGCAGTCGCATTCTGGGAGGAGCATCGGAAATGTTGATTTGCTCTTCACGGATTTCAACTGTTGTTTGTGCCGCGGTGCGGCATGTCCGAAAGCGTGGGAGAACAGGAGAAATGACAGTATGGGACAGGTAAAAAACAATGATTCTTTTTTGGGCAAGGCTGAAAAATTAAAGCCTGTGCTGAAGCACAGGATGCTCCGGCCGGTGGGCGTTGTGTCCTTTGAGCGGAAAAAGGCGGACAGCGGGGCGGATTTCTGGAATACGGTGGGAATTGAGCGGTTGGGGATCCTCTCCGTTATGTTATCGGACGAGCCTCTCGCATATCGTGGGATTGTCATCCCACTTTTAGGCTCATATTGGGGCGGGTCCCAAGGCCTTTCATCCACTTATGAGCAAGCTCATGTGGATTTAGACCTTTTGACCTTGGCATCATGACATTACCTGATTTGGGGCTCCCTTTGCGCCATGCCTGCAGTCAGTCCGGAAAGAAAAAGTGGCAATGCCTGTTTCAGACTGTTTTCCACTGCATCTACAATCTGTTTCACAAAAAGTTCTTCCCGTTCTCTTGTTTCCAGATAAGGATCAGCCCGTGTGCGGTAGTAGCGGTCAAAATAATCTACCAGTGCAAGAGAGATTACCTGACTGTAAGATTTAAAATCCTGCCTGTCCATTGTCTGTAAATATTCCCAGGCTCTCCGCTGCTGTTCTTTGTCCAGATTAAAACGCAGGTTTGTGTTGCGGATATTGTTCTGCATGGTTTATCCCCTCCTTTTCAGGCTCATATAAGCAAGAGATTCGTAACCTTTAGCGGTGGCGCAGATGTCATATCAGTTTACGCCGGACTGCTACGAGTATGGACAGTACAAGACAGGATTAAAAATGCGTGGTGTACCGTTTGCAGCGCAGACATTTTTTACAAAATTAAATGGAGGGATCGCAACAGCAGTCAGTGTGTTTGCGTTAACTTTAATCGGCTTCCGGGAAGGAGAAGGCGTTGTTCAGGCGGCAGGATTTGCCGATAAATTATGGACATTCAGCTGTCTTGGAGGCATTATCGGGGGTATTTGCACTCTGCTTATACTTCGCCTTTACAAACTTAATGACCATGATGTCCAGCTGATGGCAAAATGCAACAATGGCGAGATCAGCCGTGAAGAGGCAGAGGCACAGATGATCAATCAGTATTAAGAAAAGAATGGAGGACTTTTGAGATGGACAGAATAAAGGAACTGATTTCAAAAATGACGCTGGAAGAGAAGGCAAGTCTCTGCTCGGGCGCTGATAACTGGCATACGAAAGAAATCAAACGACTGAACATTCCGTCAGTTATGATGGTGGACGGCCCTCACGGACTGAGAAAGCAGGAAGGGGAAACGGATCATCTGGGATTGAATGAAAGTGTGAAGGCCGTTTGTTTCCCGGCAGCCTGTGCAACAGCCTCCAGCTTCGATGTTGACCTGATGGAACGGATGGGAGAGACGCTGGGAGCGGAGTGTCAGGCCGAGAATATAAGCATGCTACTTGGTCCGGCGGTGAATATTAAAAGGAGCCCGTTATGTGGACGGAACTTTGAGTATCTGTCGGAGGATCCATATCTGGCAGGCAGGATGGCATCGGCATATATCCGCGGAGTACAGAGTCAGGGCGTGGGGACAAGCATTAAGCACTTCGCGCTGAATAATCAGGAAACACTCCGTATGACGATATCTTCCGAGGTGTCAGAACGTGCGCTCAGGGAAATCTACCTGCCTGCGTTTGAGAAAGCAGTAAAAGAATCAGCCCCAAGAACCGTCATGTGCAGCTACAACAAAATAAATGGAGAATATGCTTCAGAAAACAGATATCTTCTGACAGATATCCTGAGAAAAGAATGGGGATACAAAGGCTGCGTCGTCAGTGACTGGGGCGCTGTAAATAACCGGGTGAAGGGGCTGCAGGCTGGACTGGATCTGGAGATGCCTTATTCCGGAGGATACAATGACAGACAGATTGTAACGGCAGTACAGGAGGGAAGACTGGACGAAGCTGTGCTGGATGAAGCGGTGGAGCGGGTATTGAATGTTGTATTTGCCGGTGAAGAGCAGCATCGTCCGAAAGTTATATCTGATAAGGAAACAGATCATAAAAAAGCAGCGGATATTGAGACAGAATGTGCGGTCCTGCTGGAAAATAACGGTATACTTCCGCTGAATACAGACAGAAAGGTTGCCTATATAGGGGAATTTGCCGAAAAGCCGCGGTATCAGGGCGGCGGCTCCAGCCATATCAATCCGTTCAGAGTTGTCTCGGCATTGGATGCTGCCGGAGAAAAAGGGCGCAGCGTGACTTATGCAAAAGGATTTTCTATGGAAAATGACGCGATGACGGAACAAGAGCTGGAAAAAGCGCTTCGGACTGCTGCAGAAGCAGACGTCGCGGTAATCTTTGCCGGGCTGCCTGAGATATTTGAGTCGGAAGGGTATGACAGAACATCCATGAAGCTGCCCAAATGCCAGGACCGTCTGATCGAAGAAGTGTTGAAAGTACAGCCTAATGTTGTAGTAGTACTCCACAATGGAAGTCCGGTAGAACTACCATGGGCTGATAAAGTAAGCGCAATCCTGGAAATGTATCTCGGAGGTCAGGGGGTCGGTGAAGCCTGCGACCGACTGTTATACGGAGAAGCGAATCCGTCCGGCAGGCTGGCGGAGACATTCCCGTACCGGCTGGAAGATAATCCGAGCTTCCTTCATTTCCTGGGAAATGGAAAGCGGGTGTTATATGGTGAGGATATCTTTGTCGGATACCGCTACTATGATACAAAGAAAGTCCCGGTCAGATATGCATTTGGCCATGGGCTGTCTTACACGGAATTTGCTTATGGGGACTTGACTTTGTCATCGGCTCAAATGACGGATGAGGATATCCTGACGGTCTCTTTCAAGGTGAAAAATACAGGAAAAACAGAAGGAAAAGAAGTTGTACAGCTGTACGTGGCCGACCTGTGCGGCACACCGGAAAGACCGGTCAATGAATTGAAAGGATTTGCCAAAGTTCATCTCCTGCCGGGAGAGGAGAAAACGGTGTCGATGGAAATTTCGGCGAGGGATCTTTCCTATTATGAAGAACGTCTCGGGGACTGGTATGCGCCATCCGGAACATATCGGATCTTGATCGGCCATGCTTCTGATGACATCCGATTACATGCGGATATTGTGTTTGAAACACAGAAAGAACTGCTCCTTCGCGTAGATTTCGCAACAACGTTCGGAGAATTATTGGATCATACGAAAACCGCTCCCGTTATTACGGAACTGCTAGCGCCATTGGCAGCAGCGGCCGCATCAGCAGAAAGTATGAGTGACGAATATAAGAAGCTGGGTGAGAAAGTCATCCGGGAAATGCCGCTGAAATCTCTGCTGGGGCAGATGCCGGGAGAGCAGGTGGAACAGCTGATCGGGCAGCTGAATTGTTTACTTGCACAATAGGATAATATCTGGAGGAATCGTTTATGAGAAACAGCGGTGAAAATGTGGAGGACATTTTTTTTACATGGCGCTTCAGAATAGAAACATTTAAATACTAACTGGACTTTCAGAAGAGTTAAGGATTATCGCAGAAGAAACCGTTCAAAAGCTGGGATTTCAGACCATACACTGGATATCAGCAGGCGGAGTTATCACAACACACGGGGGGCCGGGAGCATTTGCAATAGCAGGGTACAGTACACTTCTATAAAAAATAGCAGAAAGTTTCCCATATGGATGAATAGAGTTGCTTTTGAAATATGGAGGACTGTAATTTATGGGAATTTTTTTTAATTATATTGATGATTTTGAAAGGCTTTTTAGGGAAGAGAATAAAAACGCAACTGAAAACACTAACAATTCTACAGAAATAGAAAATAATTTTAAGTACTGTGATGATAATATGACTGTACCTGAAATTGTATTGGACATTATATATAAGATGAAAGACGAAAAGAATGCAAAGGAAAAAGCAAATGCTTCAACCTTTAGTAGTGTGATATCAGAATGATTGGGACAACAGCAGAAAGGGGTAAAAGGTGGTAAAGACAAAAAAGGAACTATATTTTAGAGAACATTACCAATATTATGTACAAAAAACAAATTTTTATGAGTAACTGACGATTGAGATTCTTCTAGTGTAGCTAAAATACAGGCAGATAGGATATTTTCTGCCTGTATTTTATAAATCAGTAATTTCGCTATTTTGAATTTCTAACGCGAATTTTATAATCAAGTTAGCCACCTGAAAAATAAAAAAACATCATAGTGAAAAATCATGTATTATTAGGGTTCCGACACCAACTAATAAGGAGATTTTCACTATGACGTATTCAAATTCTACCACAACTCGTTTAAAAGTTCAGCACCTAACAGCCATTGAACGTGGAAAAATTGCCGCTTGGCATAGCGAAGGAATATCCAATCGGCAAATTGCCAAAAGGTTAGGTGTGGTTCCTCAAACAATTAACAATGAGTTGAAGCGTGGAAAATTGAAACAAGTGAAAAAGATCAATGGGAAATGTCATTATTTCTTCAAGTATAATGCAGAATTTGCTCAAAATCGGTATAGAAACAACCGACAACGATGCCATCGGAAAGAAAAATTTTTTCAAGTCCGTACCTTTTTGGCGTACTTTATCGAACTGTTTAAAACAAAGGGCTATTCTCCAGATACAACGGTTGGTTTTGCACGAGTCCATCGACTCTTTTCTCCAGCTGAAATGGTTTGTACGACCACCCTCTATAAGTATATTGACAAGCAACGTCTTGAAATCAAAAACATTGATTTACTGAGGAAAACAACACGTAAACCAGCACAAACCAAGCAGGTAAAAAATCGAAAAGTTCTTGGAAAGAGTATCGAAGAACGACCGACAAGTGTTGAAACACGTGAAGAATTTGGTCACTTTGAAATTGATACAGTCATTGGTAAACGGAATGGTTCAGAAACAGCGCTCTTAACTTTAACGGAACGAAAAACACGTTTTGAAATCATTCGTGTGCTTGATGCCAAAGATGCAGACTCTGTCAGTTATGCCATCAACCGATTAGCTAAAGAATATGGGAACAATTTTTCCACTGTATTTCGTTCGATTACAGCTGATAATGGTTCGGAGTTCGCTCAGTTGTCATAAACGTTAAATGGATTGACAGAAATTTATTTTACCCATCCGTATACTTCTTGCGAACGTGGAACGAACGAGAATCACAATGGCATCATTCGTAGATATATTCCCAAAGGCGAAAGTATGGACAGCTATCATCGAAAGGAAATCGAGCAAATTGCCAATAAAATGAATCAACTACCCAGAAAGATCTTAAACTATGCGACACCCCAGTCTTGTTTTGAACAAGAACTAAATAAAGTAGTTAGTTGATTTGACAACGAGCCTCTTGCGCTATGGGTATCGTCTGGGCAAGCTGGCATAGCCAGCCCGTCAAATCAGACTACCATGCCGCAACTCATTATCAAATCAACATCGGAACTTACAGATAACACATGATTTTCACGTTTTTCAAAAAGTGGCTAACTTGTTCTTGAAATTTGGGTTTTGAAAAAAAGTGACCAATAGCTATTAAAAAATCGAAAACATTTTTTTTAGAAAGTATCTTTTGAGTGTGATACTATATTCAATTCGAAAAGGATTATATTACTGGTAAATTTTTTTGTGGAGTATTTGCGAGTATCCATTATCCAGCACAATATGGCTCATCAAAAAACGCATTTATCCCATTCTAAAAATGATTTAAGGTTAATTTAAAATTCTTATGTTTAATAGTTATCACCTATTATTTAAAAATAAGCACTTAGTTCATTATAGTTTGAAAGTGACACAAACTGATTCTGTCACATTCGCTAAAATCGCTCCATCCTTAGAGGCTCTAAGAGGAAATCACTTTTCTTTTAGAGTCTTTTTTCTATAGCTTATTTAAATGTGACTTATTATCTGATATAATCATATTAAGTAACATTTGAGAGGGGGCTAAAAATGAAGAGCGTGGAACCGATTCGCGACAAAAAAAAGATCGATGCCATGAAAGCAATTTTGGCTTCCGGAAAATATGGGCAACGAAATTTAGTGCTTTTTTCGATCGGGATCAATACAGCCTATCGAATTTCCGATTTAAGACAGTTGAAATTAAGTGATGTGTTAGAAATTTCCCGTGGGCGGGTGATTGTCAAAGAACGTCTGGCCATGAAGGAACAAAAAACGGCCAAACACAATTCGGTCTTCATTTCGAACAAATTACGAAAAGTGATTCTCGATTATGTTCAATCCGAATTTCCTGAGCAGCTGCAAGCACAAGACTTCAGCAAGTATTTGTTTCCAAGTCGAAAAGGAGCAGATACGCCTTTGACCCGACAAAGCCTTTGGCGGATCATTCATGAAGCAGGAACGGCGGTTGGGCTGAAAGAAATTGGTCCTCATTCGATGCGCAAGACCTTCGGCTATTTTTTGTACAAGCAAGGGACCAAAACAGAGATCATTCAGTCGCTGCTCAATCATTCTTCACAACGGGAGACCTTACGCTATATTGGGATCACTCAGGAAGACAAAGATACTGCCGTAAAGAGTTTGGATCTATGACAGAATAATACCCTATATAATAGAAGGAAAAATTCAAGAGGTGAGAAAATGAACGAAGAAAAGAGACCTAACTTTCCGGATAAATACCACTTATCTCGCAAAGAGTCTGTGTATTTATTGAAGAAAAATATTGTGGAACTGGTGTATAATGCGGGGAAATTTGAAGGATTGAATACAACGCTATTACAAACAGAAGAGATTATCAAGTATAATCGGGCCAATAACGTGGCGGTAGATGATGTCCTGACCGTCGTTAACTTAAAAAGAGGCTTTGAACTGCTTTTAAATGACGTACAGGAGCCCCTGATAGAAACAAGTAAGCGTATTAATCGGATAGTTGCAGCGGAAGATGCCCTTTTTCCTGGTGAAATAAGAAACGGTGGGGTAGAAGTATCGACGATTCAAGGAAGATATGTGCCACCAATGTTAACTGAAGACGAGGTAAACAATCAATATGGTGAGATAATGAATCAAGAGATATCAGAGACGGAAAAAGCCCTGCGACTGTTTCTATTCATTTCGAAAAATCAAATATTCTGGGACGGTAATAAGATAACTGCATTGTTAACTGCTAATAAGATCATGTTTAGCAAAGGTTTGGGATTGTTATCCGTTCCTGAAAGTGTATTTGCAAAATTTAATGAACTTCTATCTATGTATGATAATAGCAACCAATCTAGCAATGAATCAAAAATTTTATCATTTATACATGAAGAATGTATTTATGGTATTCGTTATTTATAGTAAACAATAGTACTGAATTACAATAAGCCAATAAAAAGGAGAGTATGTAATGTCATTAATGTCAATAAATTATTTTGGATATGCTGTATATAATGTAACTGTGGAAGAATCAATAGTAAACTTGTTACGATTTGAGATATGGATTTGAGTCAATATCTTGGACATATTTTAGTAGAGACTGTTACGTCATTTTTGCTTTTGCCAACTCTTCAAACTCCTGGGGGGTTAGATAGTGAATCGAGCTATGGATTCGATTTCGGTTATAAAACCCTTCAATGTAGCTAAATAGTGCTCGATTTGCTTCTTCAAAATCTGAGTAGCTAGTCGTGTAGACTTCTTCCTTTTTCAATGAAGCATGGAAAGATTCGATTCCAGCATTATCATAAGGTATTCCCTTTCTACTATAAGAATGCCTTATTTTGTTGGTTTCAAGCCATTGTTCCACTTCTCTGGCTGTGTATTGGCTACCCAAGTCAGTGTGTAGAATCATTCCTTCTGGAATGTCATAATGCATTTTTGCTTTGTTCAGCGTTTGAATGACACAATCCACAGTCATTCGTTTTGAAAATGTATAGCTAATAATCTTTTTCGTGTGTAAATCCATGATTGAAGATAAGTAACACCAACCATTTTTCTTAGTAGGAATGTAAGTAATGTCAGCTGCCCATTTCTCACAGATAGTCTTAGTAGAAAAGTCCGGATTTAAGAGGTTCTCTTTTGAAATAATCGGTCTATTAGATCTTTGAGGTCTATATTTTTTAACTACAATCGACCTTAAATTTAATTGTTTCATTAGCTTTTGGACATGTTTAAGAGACACTGAAATACCTTCTTTTAATAAAACTTGATGGATCTTTGTGGCGCCATAGCGTTGTTTATTCGTAAAAAAAATAGTTGAAATCTTCTTTTTCAACGTATTATTTCTGATTTCTGTAACTGTCAATGGTTTGTTCTTATAAAAATAATAGACACTTCTAGGGATTTCTAATAACTGGATAGGCTACAATTAACTAGACAGAATAGGCTACAATTAACTAGACAGAAAAATTAAGGTGTGTAGACTAGAAGAAAACATACCAGGAGGAATTTTTATGTCTAAGAGAACACGAAGAACTTTTTCACAAGAATTCAAGCAACAAATCGTCAATCTTTACTTAGCTGGAAAGCCACGTGTAGAAATCATTCGAGAATATGAACTAACGGCTTCAGCATTTGACAAATGGGTAAAGCAATCTAAAACGAGTGGTTCATTCAAAGAAAAAGATAATCTTACGCCTGAACAAAAAGAATTGTTAGAACTACGTAAAAGAAACCAGCAATTAGAAATGGAAAATGATATTTTAAAGCAAGCAGCGCTGATATTCGGACGAAGAGACAAGTAATCGATGCGAATAAGCATCTTTACCCTATATCAGCGATGTGCAGAATATTAGGTCTATCACGTCAGTCCTATTATTATCAATCAAAACCAAAGAAAGATGAATCAGAACTTGAAGAAGTAGTCGCTGAAGAATTTATCCGCAGCCGAAAGGCCTACGGCTCAAGAAAAATAAAAAAAGCCTTATCAAAACGAGGCATTCAGATCAGCCGACGAAAAATTAGTAGAATCATGAAAAATAGAGGATTAAAATCGAGCTATACTGTTGCTTATTTTAAAGTACATCATTCTACTTGCAATGAAGCCAAAACGACAAACGTATTGAATCGTAAATTCTTAAGAGACAACCCATTAGAAGCGATCGTAACAGACTTGACTTATGTACGAGTCGGGAAAAAATGGAATTATGTCTGTTTCATTTTGGATCTGTTCAATCGAGAAATTCTCGGCTATTCTTGTGGAGAACATAAAGATGCCGTTCTAGTAAAAAAAGCATTTAGCCGTATCAAACAACCTCTGACAGAGGTTGAGATTTTTCATACTGATCGTGGAAAAGAGTTTGATAACCAAGCTATTGATGAATTATTAACAACTTTTGATATCAATCGATCATTAAGTCATAAAGGCTGTCCTTTTGATAATGCCGTAGCTGAATCAACTTATAAGTCGTTGAAAGTAGAATTTGTCTATCAATACACATTTGAAACCTTACAACAATTGGATTTGGAGTTATTTGACTATGTCAATTGGTGGAACCACCTTCGGTTGCACGGTACACTTGGCTACGAGACACCGGTTGGTTACCGTAACCAGAGATTGGCGCAGCGAATCCATGATAATGAGCTCGGATGTGCTAACGCTAGCGAGGCAGTCTAACTTTAACTGTTAGCTCCTGCCGAAGATCGTCACATCCGAGGAGGCTCATTGTCAAGGACAATCGGAATAGCATACGGAAAGAAGTTCTGCACCTTATAAAATTTGTCAAAAAAACTGTTGCCATTCCATGCGTACAAATTTAATTCGTGAAGTAATCTACCTACACGTTTCCTATTTACCTGAATTCCTTTTTTCTGAAGAACTTTAGTAATTCGAATTGACCCATACCTTCCATGATGTTCATGAAAGATTGATTGAATCTCCTCTTTGAGGAGTTCATTCTCTAACTTCCTTTTTGAAGGTTTTCTTTTGAGAAATTCGTAAAATCCGGATTTTGAAACATTTAGTGTTTTACAAGCCCGTTGAATGTTTAATTCTTTTTGATGCTCTTTTATAAATTGGAATCGGATTTCTTGTTTGGTTTCAAGAATACCTGGAACTTTTTTAATAATTCTAGTTCCTCTCTTAAATAACGATTTTCTTGTTCAAGTTTTTTTATCTCATATTGAGCATCAAAAAGTGCGCTTCCCTTACCAGGAAACGCACCTTCTCCAAATTTTTCGTATTCTTGAACCCACCGATACAGACTATTAGCATGAACGTCCAATTGATTACTCACTTCTTTTACAGAAAAACCATCCTCAATAATTAGTTTTACAGCAGCTGTTTTGAATGCTTTATCAAATGAACGTCTCGGCATAATCTAGATCCTCACTTTCTCTTTTCTTTTTGTCTAGTTTATTATACCAAGTCCATAGGACTTAATTATTTCTTTGTCCTAGTTAGGGGTAGCGTATCATTTCTTATGAGTACGGTTATTTTAGCTGAAAAACCAAGCCAGGCATTAGCCTATGCAAGTGCTTTAAAACAAAGCAACAAAAAAGACGGTTATTTTGAGATTAAAGATCCACTATTTACAGACGAAACATTTATCACGTTTGGTTTTGGGCATTTGGTCGAATTAGCAGAGCCAGGACATTATAACGAAAAGTGGCAAAATTGGAAGTTTGAATCTTTGCCGATTTTTCCTGATCATTACGATTTTGAAGTCGCCAAAGATAAGGGCAAACAGTTTAAAATTGTTGCAGAACTTCTAAAAAAAGCAAATACAATCATTGTCGCAACAGATAGCGACAGAGAAGGTGAGAACATTGCCTGGTCAATCATTCATAAAGTAGACGCCTTTTCTAAAGATAAAATCTATAAGCGCTTATGGATTAATAGCTTAGAAAAAGATGTGATCCGTAGCGGTTTTCAAAATTTGCAACCAGGAATGAATTACTACCCTTTTTATCAAGAAGCGCAAACACGCCAAATTGCCGATTGGTTGATCGGAATGAACGCAAGCCCTTTATATACATTGAATTTACAACAAAAAGGCGTTCAAGGTACATTTTCATTAGGACGTGTACAAACACCGACTTTATATCTCATTTATCAACGCCAGGAAGCAATAGAAAACTTTAGGAAAGAACCTTTTTTCGAGGTGGAAGCTAGTATAAAAGTAAAACAAGGAGCGTTCAAGGGGATTTTAAGCCCTACACAGCGTTTTAAAACCCAAGAGGAACTTTTATCTTTTGCTTCGTCTAAACAGGCTAAAATCGGCAATCAAGAGGGTGTAATTGCTGATGTTCAAACCAAAGAGAAAAAAACGAATAGCCCTAGTTTGTTTTCTTTAAGTAGTTTGCAGGCAAAAGTCAATCAGCTTTATAAAGCGACAGCGAGCCAAACTTTAAAAGCTATGCAGGGACTGTATGAAGCTAAATTATTGAGTTATCCAAGAACAGATACACCATTTATTACAGAGAACGAATTTGCCTATTTAAAAGCTAATTTTGGCAAATATAGCGGTTTTTTAGGACTTGACCTTGAAATAGTTCAAACCGAGCCTAGAAAGCGTTATGTGGACGGTAGCAAGGTACAGGAACACCACGCATTATCCCAACAAAATAAGTACCCAATGAAGCAGCGTTAGCAAAAATGGACGATTTACAACGAAAAATTCATGCTTTAGTCGTTAAAACGACCGTTGCCATATTTTTCCCATGATTGTATAACTCTAAAATGGTTTGCTTAAATTCTTTCGTATATCGTTTGGACATAGGTGGACACCTTCCTTTGAGATTAGTTTACCCTCTCTCAAAAACTGTCTCAACTTCTATCCTATATCCAAAATCGAAAAATAGTGTTCTTTCACTGTCAACGAGATAGACGAGCTCCTCCATTATTTTTTATTACTTGTTTGATATCTGATTCTGAGACTAGATTTAAGTCTCCCGTCACAGTCAATTTTAAAACACTGGCTGCCAGTGCAAATTTTACTAATTGATGGGGCGTATAGTCATGTAGTAATCCGTGAAGTAAGCCCGCACCAAAAGCATCGCCTGCCGCGACGCCTTCCATAACGTGAACATCATAGGTATCTGTCTCATAAAACGTATTCTCTTTCAACAATAAAGCAGTCCATTGACTATTTTCAACAGAATAGATGTTTCGTAAAATACTTGCAACCATTTCACAATTTGGATACAGTTGGCGAACTTTTTTCATACCTTCCTTGAAAGACGACTGCTGATCGATTCCCCGAGAATTGTCCCCGTCAAAAGCTTTGATCCCTAGTGCTGATTCAAAATCTTCATCATGAGCAATACAGATCGTGACATAGTTCATTAATTTGGACATGACGCTTTGCGCTTTTTGAGGACACCACATTTTCTCTCGATAATTCAAATCGCAAACGACAGGAATTTTTTGTTTTTGACAGTATTCACAAGCAACTAAAGTGGCTTGTTCTAACTCAATAGAAATTGCCGGTGTAATCCCTGAGAGATAAAAATAATCAACATCTTTAAAAATTGAAGACCAATCGAATTCTCTTGATTTTATTTGTGAAAACGAACTAAATTTTCTGTCGTAGACCACATTTGTTGAGCGAATACTAGCGCCTTTTTCAAAGTAATAAATTCCTAAACGTTCTCCACCGACTAATAGTTTAGAAGTATCGACACCATACTTTTGCAAAGTGCTTTTTGCAGTTTGTCCTAGCAAGTTATCAGGAATTTTACTTAAGTAGCTTACAGGGTTTCCTAATAGGGCTAACGATACCGCAACATTTGCTTCAGCTCCCCCATAGCTTGCTTCAAAGGTTTGTGCTTGTAATATACGTTCATTTCCCGGTGTCTTCAAACGAAGCATCATCTCACCAAACGTTAACACACTCATCGTTACCCCTCATTTCTAATTTTTTCTAAGATGCGCACATAAGTCTCAGCAATTTTCTTCACTTCATCAAAGTTCCCTTCCGACATAGGTGCTAATAAATTTCCTCCGACTCCTACGCATATTACTCCAGCCTCAAACCAATCCGCTATATTGTCCAAACTAACACCGCCGGTTGGCATAATATTCAATTGTGGTAGTGGAGCTTTAAAAGCTTTGACGATACTAGGGCCAAACGCGCTGCCAGGAAAGAGCTTCACAATATCTACCCCGGCTCTTAAGGCATTTTTCATTTCAGTGATTGTCATACATCCCGGTAAATAAGGAATTTGATATAAGTTGCAGATCTTAGCTGTTTCCAAATCAAATGTTGGACTAACGATATATTCAGCTCCAGCCATGATGGCTATTCTAGCTGTAATCGCATCTAAAACTGTACCTGCACCGATCACAATATCAGAATTAGCTTCATATTTTTTGACCAATTCTTCAATAACTTCTTCGGCTTCGGGAACAGTGAAGGTCAATTCTATTCCCTTTATTCCACCTTCAATGATCGCAGCCGTAGCATTGAGTGCTTCAGCTTTATCTTTTCCCCGCACAACGGCAATCAATCCTGATTTTTTCAACTTATTTAAAATAGTCATTCTCTTCATTTCATACATACCTTTCAATAACACTATTTACTTACTAATTCAGTAGTAATTTTTTTCCTATTAAATAATGCGAAGCCTACTGTCAGTACTCCTAATATCCCTGCCCCAATTATACCAATATTTGCTGTTAGCTGATACACAACCCAAGAAAATGGACTTGCTGCAAAATCGATGGATGCTACAGATGTTGTTCCTTTAGGAATCAATCCACCGTCAACGATTCTAACTGCTTTTGTAAAAATTGTCGAAAGCGAGGTAGCGAACAAGACTCCTGTGACCAAGGTTAAAACACCTGTAATCAACGATCTTAAAACATTCCCTTTAGTGTAAGGTAGTACTAAAGGAAAGATATAAATCAAACCAGATAAAGAGGCTAATGGTAGAAATTTATTTCCAGGAATAATTACCGATAGGAATAAAATAATCGGAACTAACAGTAAAGAACAAACTAACGTTACCGGATGCCCAATAACCAAAGCTGGAGTCATACCAATGTTCAATTTTCGTCCACCTTTTAGTTTAGCTCCGATCAACTCTTGTGATCTCTGTGAAATTGGATTTAGCCCTTCAATAAATTGTCCTGTGATTTTTGGAATCAAGACCATTACCGCAGCCATTGTAATTCCTAGAGTCAGCATCTCTGCTACTGTATATTGAGCAATCAGCCCTAATATGATCCCGACAATCACACCGAGAAACAATGGCTCACCGATTATCCCAAATTTTTCTTGCATTTTTTTAGCGTCAAGATCAATAGATTTTAATCCCGGAATCTTTTCAATAATCCAATCGGTAATGATCGCAAAGGGAATAAACCCTACACAAAAAGCCTGCGGAATAGAGATCCCTTCAAGGTCTTTCCCATAAAAATTTTCCATTTTTGTCTGCGAACGATCTGCTCCAATCAAAGTAATAACCACTGTAATTACTACTGCAAAAAGCCCCCATAAAAAGCTATCTGTCGCGATTGAAACAATGGATCCAATAAATGCAAAATGCCAATAGTTCCACAAATCAATATTCACAGTATTCGTCGTCCTTGTTAAAAGCATAACAATGTTTACCAACAAACCTAATGGAATAACAATTGCCCCAACTTCTGTACCGTATGCTACGGCTGCCGCTGCAGGCCAACCAATATCTAATGTACTCAAATTCAATCCATAAAGGTCAACCATCTTACTCACTGCCGGTCCTAGATTATCCGCTAATAATTTCGTGATCACACTTAAACCAACAAACCCAATACCTACCGAAATACCTGCGCGGAGCGACTTTGAAACTCCTAAGCCTAAAATAATTCCAAAAATTGTAAAGATGATAGGCATCATTACACTGGCACCCAAGCTCATAATATAATTGATTATTGCCATCCTCTTATCCTCCTGTAATCAAAATATTAATTCGTTTTTTCACAATTAACTATATAGAATAAAGCTGGTTGGAAACCAGCTTTATAAAAAAATTCTGTTTTATGGTTGCTTACCAATATAGGCTAAAATGCCACCATCAACGTATAAAATATGACCGTTTACAAAATCAGAAGCATCAGAAGCTAAAAATACTGCTGGACCTTGCAAATCTTCTGTTGTTCCCCAACGAGCTGCAGGTGTTTTAGCAATAATAAATTGGTCAAATGGATGACTCGTTCCATCTTCTTGTTTTTCACGTAATGGCGCGGTTTGCGGTGTCGCGATATAACCTGGGCCGATACCATTACATTGAATATTGGCTTCTCCAAATTCTGAACAGATATTTCGAGTCAACATCTTTAAACCACCTTTAGCTGCTGCATAAGCAGAAACGGTTTCTCTTCCTAATTCACTCATCATCGAACAAATATTAATGATTTTCCCATGACCTTTTTTTATCATTCCAGGAATAACCGCTTTTGATACGATAAAAGGTGCATTTAAGTCTACATCGATCACTTGACGGAAATCTTCTACTGGCATATCTAACATTGGAATTCGTTTAATAATACCCGCATTATTCACTAAAATATCGATAACGCCAACTTCTTTTTCAACTTGCGCAATAAACTCAGCGACCTGTTTTTCGTTTGTAACATCACAAACATACCCTTTAGCTTCGATACCTACTTCTTTATAAGCATCTGTTCCCTTATCAACTAACTCTTGTTTGATATCATTGAATACGATCGTTGCTCCAGCATTTGCAAAAGATGAAGCGATTGCAAAACCGATTCCGTAAGAAGCCCCCGTTACTAACGCGACTTTCCCTTTTAAGCTAAATGAATCCATTGTGAAACCCGACATGACATTCCCTCTTTTCCTATTTGGAAATATAAAGTTCCAAATAAACTATTTACAATTGTGAGTATATTCTCTTTTAAAAAAAAATCAAGTGCTTTATGTAATTATTTTTTGAATTTACCTAATGAAATAACTAAACTGTTCATAGAATTTCCCTTCGATTAAACTACTATTTATTTTAATTTAATTTGCCAATAAAATTATTTGCGTGAAATAATCCTCTGAAAATTAATGTTAAAATATTGATATTTAACGATTTTCTATATGACACGTATAATTTCATCAGACCAATAAAACTTAATTAATCATATTTTCCGAACCATTAATATTCAATAACAAAATTAATTTACAATTATATTTAAATTTTGCTCGCATGATACCTAGCTTTCTGAATTTTACAAAAAAAGACTATAGACCTCTTCCATAAAATGGACTTAGTCTACAGTCTAAAACAGAGAAATGATGTTTTCTGTCTTTGGCATGCTAAAGCTAAATAATTATCTTAGCCTTGCTTCTATTTTCTCTTTTGTGTCTTTTAGTTCAGTCACAACTTTTCGGCGATATTCTTCCGAAAATCTAAATTTTGGAAAACTAACACTCATTGCACCAATAACCTTGCTATTTCGCTCAATAGTAACCGCGACGCAATACCCGTCATCCTCTTGTTCCTCATCATCTATCGAAAATCCTTGCTTGGAGATTTTAATCAATTCTTTTTCTAGAGTGGCACGGTCGGTAATCGTATTTTTAGCTAGTTGAACCAGCTCAGTCCCATCAAGGTACTCGGATAAATGAGCCTGATTAAATGTACTTAAAACGGCTTTTCCCATGCCTGAACTGTACAAAGGGCGTGCCATACCAATTCGAGAGGTCATATAAATCCCTTGGTTTTTTGGTTCTAACTTATCAATATAGACAATTTTATTATTTTCTAATACGGATAAGTGGATGGTTTCATTCAACACTGAACGTAATTCTTCTAAATATGGTCGACTAATAGCTAACAAACGTTTAGCATCGATATTTTGAGTATTGTATTCCATAAATTTAGTTCCTAGATAATAAAATTTAGATTCGTCACGAATAACATAGCCAATCACAATCAAAGTCTCTAAAATTTTTGAGAGGTTGGAGGAGGTAATGCTAGTTTTCTTTGATAGATCTTGAATAGTTTTCCCGCCTTCTTCAGCAAGAGCATCTAAAATTTTAGCGGATTTTAACAACACACTACCATAAAGTTTTTTTTCTGATTTATTTTCCAAATAATCCCTCCTCGTAAAACACATGTTTATACTAAATAGCTTCAATAATCATTATAGCATGTTCCTAAATCAAAATAAGTCCTGATTTTATTTTCGTTATGAAATAGCTTGCTCGAACACTCGTTTATCAGGGTAAGACGTCAATTTGAAAACTAGCACTTCATTTGTCACTATTGCTATTTTATGACAATCTAAAACTCAATTATCTTTCACAAATAGCTTACGACGACTGACAGCCAAAGATTGGGTAGAATCAACAAATGAGAACTTTTTTCGAAAGATTTTTTTACATAGATAAAATATCAACTTTGTGCTCTTAAACATTTTGAGGTACCGGTCTTCGAACAACGCGCTATTTAGTTCCAAAATTAAATTGTCAGAAATATTTGCAACATAATCGAGTAAAGTGGTCTATAAGATTCTGTTGCAAAGTTTTAAATAAAGAATAAAATCCCTTACGGTATCTATGATTTAAGCTGGGATTCCCAATAATACCTTGATTTCAGTACAGACCGAAAACCCGAAGAGAGTGCCTTCTTTTCGGGTTTTCTTATATAATCCTCGAATGGCTTCCATGCCTTTAATC
>NZ_ASWH01000005.1 GCF_000407545.1 Enterococcus gilvus ATCC BAA-350
AAAAAAAAAGAGTTGCTATTTTTGACTGATGTGTTACTCTAATTCTGAGAAATACGTTAGAGAACGTAAGTTTTTTATCTTTACGAAACAATAAAGTAAGACTGAATATATATCTGTTTTGCGTCGGTAGGAAGCCGACAAAAAGCAAAGACAGCAGCCGCTCTCAGTTCTCTCCTCCAAAGGTCTTCGACCTCCTTTGGTGGATCAAAGCGAACTGAAAGTTGCCGTCGCCTGAGACGGGTAGCCACTGCCTTATACCGTTGCAATTAAGCAACGACATAATCATACCATATTTTTGCGTATGCTTTAACCCATTTATTTGTGTTTTTGTGTACAAAAGGATCGAGTGATCCGTCCCAATGATTTTTGGATATATAGGGGAAAACTCAGTGTGTTTGTGTTTGCCATAGCGAGTATTGAGGGAGGGAGACTATACCTAACGGGTGTAGTCTCCCTCCTTTTTGTTGTCGGTTTCCTACTGGCGCAAAGCAGATGGTCAGTTAGTGCTTGTTGCATTCACGAGAAAAACTAAAAAAATCACTGCCTCTTAACAAAGAAACTCGTAATTCGTGGATGCAACAGTGCTAAAAATTAACCGAAAGTAGGGAAATGACATGGAAGCATTGGAGATTTGTTCGTTTAAAAAACTACAAGAAGAAGCAACAACGATCCGTCTATTTGATAAATCCATTTGGGTCAATATGAATCATGGGTTGTTTATGAATTGTCGAACCAAAGAGGCACAAACCATCATACGACTTTATCCGTTGATTCGAACCGCAGTCGGTCCCGGCGGGGTCGTCTTCGCTAAACGAAAACATCGAAAGGCAGACTTGTGCCGCATTCGAAAATTCAAAGCCAAAGTGCTTCTCTAACAAATTTTTTCCTGTTTGCAAGTTAAATCTAACTTGTACGATCCTTGAAAATTGCATATCGAAGAAGAGTATCGTTTTTAGAACGCATGTATCTGACTGTCTAGCAGCGTTGGTACTCAAAAGGAGGACAGTACCCGAGAAGGTTAGCGTCTCTTGGGAAGTGGTCATTTTCGCTTTTCGAAGATAAGCAGCGCAGGTAACCGTCTCCATGTTAAATCCGTGGGACTATCTGCTTGTAGAAGGATTTCTAATGCTTGCATCATCTGCTTGAAGTCGAAATTTGACAGGTTGTCCGTTAGCCAAAAACGGCGCGTTCTCACTAATCGTAAAAGTGTCTAGCTAATTTTTTAATTTGCAAACAAAAGAAAATTTGTGAGGGGATCAAATGAATGAGGTTCGAGAGCTGGTCGCTTTCATGCGATCTGGTAAGAGAAAAGAAATCTTGTTAGAAGAATATTTATTCTTGCGAAGAAAACAAAAAAAGTGGAATAAAAAGAGGGAATATCGTCTATTGAATCAGCTCGAAAAGAGCGAAGTTCTTTCTGTTGGATACCAAAAAAGAGACGATGAAATAAAAAAAAATCTTATACTCCACAACAATTAAAGCATAAAAAAAGGGAGTGAAACGAAATGGTAGGGCAATGGGGGTTGTTTGCTTTGGCGTTTCTATTTCTGTTGTTTTTGGTCATCTATGCGTTGGCTCATTGGCAGCAACTGAATCGGAACCAACGTGTGGGTTCGATATGCAACATTATCACGATGGTACTTGTCTCACTTACCGCATGGGTAATGATTCAGACGAGTATGTTGGTTCATCAAGAAGACGATTCATCCGTCATCATGATTGAAAGAGACAATGAGCGCCAAGAACTTTATGAAAAAGGATCAGAATCGTTAGAGGAAAATAGAAAGGTCATTTTGAATGATGATGAATGGAAAAAGCTTCCGCATGACCAACAACAACAGTTAGTATGGACAGCAAGTATTGTCTTAAAATGTTCGCCAAATCAAATTATTTTCGGAGAGATCTCTCATCCTAAAAATAAAAACGGCGACTATTTAGCTCAAATGTTGCTACAAAAAGCAAAAAATAATCACAAGTAAATAATATGGCTATGAATAAAAAAATCAGAGACTAACGGATCAAAAAAATTCAATCTGTTTGAAAATGAATATTTGCTAATCTGCAATTTGTCTGGTTTGAGTCTAATGGTGTCTATGTTTAGAGAACTAGCTGAAAAGGGAACATATTTTTGAGAAAGATTTTAGTGAAGGAGAGGAAAACATGAAAACAGTATTGACCAATAGCAGCGATTTTAAAAAGTTCATCAGAAACTACGTACAGACAGGGACAAACCGAGTCTGTACTTACAAAGGATTTACGCAGTGGGCGGAAAACAAGCAAGTTAGAATCGTCTCACATAGCGGGAATGGGAGTATCGGACAAGCCATTTTCGCGTCTGTATTGAAACATGAATTCGCTGTCGAAGTCCAGTACCAGTATACAACGGAGGGTCAACTCGAAACGGTTTATCTCGTAGGTGAAGAAAAGGAGAGAAAAAAAGGCTCTCGATTAGTTCGACCAGAATTTTTAGTCAATTAAAAGAATAAGAAAGGCACATTTTTTGTTTTGATCCCAAAAAGAATCAATCAACAGAATGGGATAACATGGATATTGAAAGGAGAACAGGATGATCTTGTACGCAGTAAATCAATATCATTTAGATACCAAAATTGGTGATACCGTTTATTTTCTGAAAGAAGACGAGATGAAAAAGTATCTAAAAATGAAAAATGAAGAGCAAGTAGGCGCTTATAGAGGATTCTCCTTTGATCCTTTATTATCTATTGGTAAAAATGGACAGAGGCAAAAGGAGAGTTTTAAATCTTTCGCTGAATTTTCAGGATGGGTAAAATCTGAATATTCTTTTATAGTAATGGATTTGTACTCAACGATAAAAAGAATAGACCACTCAGGGTGACTGATTGACCTTTTAGGATTTTCGTCTATCATTGTTTTCTCATGACACCTACTATTAAAATGAGGATTGCTATTTTTTCTATAGAAAGAGTGGAATGTATGAAGTTGTATATCATCGAAACAAAAGAATTAAAGAGGGTGTCACCAGAATGGAAGCAAGTTGCTGTATCTAACGTATTGGCTGAAAATTCATACAAGGCATTAACAATTGTTAGTCAGCAATACCCTTCGGATCAACATAGCCACAACATTGTTTCCAGTATTGAAGTGAAAAACAAAATCGTTATTCGAAGCTTTTTCAGTCAATAAACGAGGGGACACCCTACTAGAAAGTAGGGGACACCTTGACTACCGATAAAAAACGAAAAAAATATGCACTAACTGAGGAAACACTCGTACAATTAGATTATCTAATTAAGCAGAAACAGAAGAAATCAAAAACCAAGGTTTACCCTTGTCACGTATTGGAGGAAGTGATCCATCATGCTTATGAAGTCGAAAAAGCATTCGGACAGTGAAAACTTCGATTGTTTGAGCGCGCAAGAATTAAAGTCCGATTTCAATAAGGGGCTGCTTATCACAGTGCTATGTTTTGTATTGACGTACATTACCTATAAACTGGGTGATTGTCACAAAGAAGCGTTGTTTTGTACGAAGTTATCACTCGTATCTACTGGAATCATTGGACTATTTTATTTGAAAGCAAAAAACGATTAAGAACAATGTCTTAATCGTTTTCTTGACTATCTAGGATTTGTTGAATTTCCTCTTTAAGTAGCGGGGAAGCTTGATATTCAACTTCAAGTCCTTTTTGAACAAGTAGTCGAATGGCTTTTGATCTTGTCTTAATATCTTTTTTAAGGGAAGTGTACGCATCTACTTCTTTTGTCAAATCTTTAGGAAATGTTACAGGTATTCGATCGGTTTTCTCACGATTAATCGGCATGGTGTTCAGTCCTTTCAAGAAACATTATAAAGTGACGCTACTTCTATTGCAATACAAAAGAGTAAATGGTATATTATTAATATAAAGTGACGCCACTTTTAGAAGCCAACAAAATACTTGTCCTTCAAAAAAGTGATTTATACTGAATAAAAGTCATTTATACATTAAGATTTACTGTATAATGACAATTATAAAACTACTAACTCAAGAAAGAGGGAAACAATGAAAAAGAAGTGTTGGAAATTATTAGTCGTTGGTTTATTAACGGTTCCACTAGGACTCGGAGGGATCGTTCAAGCTGAAAGTGCGTTGCAACAATCGTCTCAGACGGTTCAAACAGAAACAAGTACATCCGAAACAGCACAAGCAAACAAGCTAGAAGTGAGTCAAACAGAGACACCACAAACGGAAACAAGTCATGAGGAAGAAACGAGTCAGGACAAGGCAGAACAGCCAGACAGTCCAGACGTGACGAACCTAAATCCCGCCAAATTAGCTGTTCCTGAACAGGAAGTAATGGTTCCTGATCCAGAAACAAATGAAATTGCGGAAGAAGACGCGAAAAGTGCGTCACTACCTGTTGAAGCCTATGCAGCAGCGACATTAAAACCCGTTTATCGTGTGTATAATCCGAATTCAGGGGAACACCTGCATACATTAAACGGTGGTGAAAAAGACAATCTAATGTCACTTGGCTGGGTTTATGAAGGCATTAGCATGCAGATCGACGGCAGCGGCAGTAATTTATACCGTGCCTATAATCCGAACTCAGGCGAGCACTTTTACACTAAAGATTCAAAAGAGATCGACAAGATCAAACGCGCAGGGTGGCGTTATGAAGGCGTTGCTTGGAAAGTGCCAAATGGCGGACAGAAAGTTTACCGTGTGTTTAATCCAAATGCTCGTGACGCAGGCAGCCATCATTACACGTTATTAGAATCTGAAAAAAATGATTTAGTTAGACGTGGGTGGAGATACGAAGGCGTTTCTTGGTCAGTCACTGGTGGCGCAGTTCCCGCTAAATCAACAAACATCATTAACAGTGTACCGTACGTTAGCCAATACACACCTGTTAAAGCACCGTGGGGATGTGCCTCTGCTTCATTAGCTATGATCCTTGGATCAAAAAACATCCGACCAAATCTTAGAACGATGCAAGATCGTTTGCCAATGTATCCAAGTAATCCGAACGGACAAAAAGGAAACGTCTATACGGGTGCTGGTTTCGGTTGGGTCATCAAACCGAATGCCTTAGCAGCTTACGGGAAAACTTATGGCGGAAATACGGTGGATATTTCAGGATCAAATACGGTACAAATTATTAATCGCGTGTTGAATGGTCAACCCGTTCTCTATTATGGCTTTTCGTCTTATCAAAAGAACTCGGATAAAAACAGAAACCATTGTAAGGTGATCGCTGGGTACAATAACGGAAAATTCTTAGTTTATGATCCGTTGTATTATTCAGCTAATGCAGGCGCAGGCAGCGGCGGTAAAAACATGTTATATGATCGCGGTGCAAGAGCTTGGGTAACAATGGGTCAATTCAATGCCGAGCGAGACGGACGAGCACTAACAATACAGTAAATTAAAAAAGGAGAGCATAAAAAATGAAAAAGAATATGTTAGGTAAAGTAGTTGTTGGTTTAGGTATCTTATTAGGAGTTGGGGGCGTAGCCTTAGCAAGTACAACAGACGTTGAAGCATCAACGTTGTATCGTGCGTATAACCCAAACACGGGAGAACACTTGTATACCCAAAATGGGAACGAAATTCCATTCGTGGTTCGCGCAGGGTGGCGCAACGAAGGCACGGCATGGGAAGCACCAAGTAAAGGCACGCCTGTCTATCGGATGTTTAACCCAAACCGCGGGGGAGATCATCATTATACCGTCAACACCAATGAAGTAAACATGTTGAAATCTAAGGGATGGAGATATGAAGGGGAGTCTTGGAAATCGGGCGGATCGACACCTGTATATCGCTTGTACAATCCGAATGCTCGCTCAGGTGCTCATCATTTTACGACACTAGCATCTGAAAAGAACAATCTAGTTTCTAAGGGATGGAGATATGAAGGTGTTGCATTTTATTCAGGTAAAGATCAAGCACCAACACCACCGAAACCAACTGAGCCGACGAAACCTAAAGAACCTACGATTGTTAGTGGCTCTGTGGGAAATACAGGAAAAGTATTTAATACGAATATGGAAGCATCAACTTACGGCGAGGACGAATGTTTGAAAGAAGGTTCACCTTATAGTAGATATGTTGTAATCACAATATTCTATTCAGATGGAAGTAAAAAATATTCAGTTTCACTTTATGCAGAATAACCAACTATAATTTAACTGTTCAAGACCAAGAAAAATAATTCTTGGTCTTTTTTTGTCGTCAGGAGGGATAACCTATGCAAAAAAATATTTGCATACGATCACCATAAGGGGAGTGTATCACCAAGATGGAAAAATAAGATTTCCATCTTTTTTTATTTCGAAAGGAGAAAAATATATGAACCGATTAAAAAAAATTGCGGCTTCTCTAATGTTACTGTTCACTTTAAGCGGACAACTAGCACCCAGTGTTCAAGTGTTTGCGGAAGAGGTAACTAAGACTGAATTTTCAAGCACTGTCGCAGAGAATAAGGAAGAAAAAGAATCAAAAGAAACAAAGTCTTCTCAATCAAAAGAACTGACTGAGAGTACCACTATTAGTGGAGAACAAGATGTTGACAAGCCAGAAATCGGCGAAAGTCAAAATTCGAATGACAGTCCAAAAGTTGAAAAAGAAAAAGATGTAAATGAACAGTTAGCCAAAGTTCTAAAAGACTACGGCTATTACATGACAACGGATGGTCAATTCTTGTCAGCTACTAACGAAAGTGTGCGTGAGAACTGGTCGGAATTTTTGGATAAAGTACAAGAATTGCGTTCTCAGTCAACTCGTGCTAAACGAGCTTTATCAATCGTTCCTTATGCAGGGGTGAGTATCTTTGTCGATCAAAACTACTCCATTCCGACTGTTTCATGGGACTACTCAAATGGTATACATGAAACGGGATTTTATGCTAAACGTGACGCATCAGGCGGTTTGCTTTGGTGTGTAGCTCCCGGTAATCCGTTAAACTTTGGTGAAAATGGTGGCTATACTACCGAAGAATTGAATCAACAAAATTTAGTTATCGCTAGTTTGATTGCTTATTGGGGGTATGAGACGCAGCCTTCTGTAGAGAATGCTTTCTATACAGAACACCATATCCAAAATATGGGAACAGGTGTATCTACAAGTAATATCAAAGACCCTTCAGGACGTGTCAGCCAAGTTGGTTTTGAAGCATGGATCAAAGAAACAAACAGAAAAATCAATTCATTTTTGACTAAACCAAGTTTTGATAATAAGAGTTTTACACTCAAAAAAGGTGAAACTATTCGAATTGATGATACGAATAGCTCTTTATGGGCTTATAAAGTTTCAACAAATAATACGAAAATGAATGTCTCAATTGATGGTAATACATTGGTTATCAAAGCGAATGGGGATGTAAATGACGGGAACGTCCAATTAATTTACAATGTACCTAAATCTTATGAAGGTGCAACATTAGTCTACCGTCATCCATACTCTCAGGAATTACTTCACGCAGCAATTAAAGACCCAAATATTACTAGATTAAATATTAAAGTCCAAAAAGAAGGCAAACTGTTACTCAAAAAAGTTGATGATACGGGGAAAGCGATTGCTGGTGCAGAGTTTAAGTTGGCTGCCAATGACAAGACGACTAAAGCAACCACGAATGTCAATGGTGAATTATCAACCCCTGATTACAACGTGGGAACGGTCGTACAATATGAAGAAACAAAAGCGCCTGCTGGTCACTACATTGACCCTGCTACATCTAAAGGATCAGTGACTCTTAAAGAGGGCACAAATACAATCAAAGTTACCAACCCTCGTTTTGCGAACCTAACGTTAGTGAAAACAGATGACAAAGGGAATAAAATCGAAGACGCTAAATTCAACCTTACTTATGACGGAAAAACGCATGAAGCCGTTTCTGCTAAAGATGGAACACTAGCTGTTAAAGGCTTGAAAGCTGGAACGAAAGTAGATTGGGAAGAAATCGCCACGATCAAAGGGCATTACATTGATCCTGAGAAATCAAAAGGTTCAATCACTGTTAAATCAGGTGAAAACACCATCAACGTGAACAACCCAACACTGAACTTTGGTATGGATTCTCAAGCAAGCAACACCGCTGGTCAACAATTTATCAACCCATCAAAAGGTCAAAAGTTGGTCGATCAAGTGATGATCGAAGCACACCAAGCACCAGCCAATGCGCAATTACGTTTGACGACTGATTTTGTAGAATTTGGCACAGGTCAACAATTAGGTGAAAAATCGCTAAAACAAGTCACTGAATTTGAAGCCAAACAAGCAAAATTTGTGAAAGCCATCAACCTAGATTTTGATGCAACAAACATGCACGGCAAGAAAGGCGTCTTCACGAACGTATTAGAATACTACAATCCTTCGACGAAGGAATGGGAAGAAGTCGCCCGTCATGACGATTTGAAAAATGAAGCAGAAGCCATTCAAATTGTGAAACCAGAAATCCACACAGAATTGTTCTTCTTCGATCAAAACAACAAAGAAACGAAACTAACGGACCCACTGAAACAAGTCAAAGGATTTGACCGTGTCTTCTACAAAAACTTGATTGCAGGTGAAACATACGTCTTTGATTTAGCTATGATGCACCGTGAAACTGGAAAAGAATTTACTGATCCAAGCGGAAAACCCGTGACAGGTACGTTAACGGTTGTCGCAGGCAAAGACGGAAAAGTAACCTCTAAGATCAATGCAAAAGAATACTACGAAAACCTTGCAAAAGAAGAAGCAGAAAAAGAGTCGGATAAAGAAAAAGAAGAAACAGATAGCAAAGAATCTGAAACAACGAAACCAGAAAACAAACCCGAAGTGAAAGCAACTGACGCAACAGAACAAGGAACAGATACAGAAACTCCGGCAGAAGAAACCGAAGAATCAACAGAATACACACCATTGGTAGACGTTGAGTTATTAACGGGTTCTGTAGACGTTCCTTTCGTAACGAACTTGTCAGCAGCTAAAGGAAAAATCATGGTTGCTTATGAAAAATTGTCACACAACGACACACCAATCGCTCACGAGAAGGACATCAAGAACGAGAAACAAACAGGAAAAGTTCGCAATCCTAAGATTGGTACAAAAGCGTTAGTAAACGGGAAAACCGAAGTCACAACAGACGGCAAAATCACATTAACTGACGAAGTGGCTTTCGAAGATTTGACGCCAGGTGTTGAGTACGAACAAAAAGTGACTTGGATGGACGCACGCACGAAAAAACCAGTCATGATTGACGGCAAAGAATTAACATCAACGATCAAATTCACACCAAAAGAATCAACTGGTACAGTAACCGTGACCATCGAAGATGTAGCCGTTCAACAATTGTTCGGAAAAGACAGCAAGTTCTCATTGGTTGCCTTTGAAGAAACCACATCAAAAGGTGAAAAGATTGTTGAACACAAAGACATCAACGATAAAGGCCAAACAATCACCATTATTAAACCAGTTACACCAGCGACACCAACTTCATCTAAAACAGTAGGCACACTACCACAAACAAGCGGAACATTAGGAAATCCATTCGTATGGATCATCCTTGTTCTAGTGATTGCGGCAGGTGCTATTTTTGTTTCTATGAAGAAAAAACGTCACGAACAACAATAATATTTTTTTGTCTAAGCGTCCGTTATCGGATGCTTAGACACTATTATGTGTCTGATGTTGAACAGGAGGGTATTGTGAAAAAAGCAGTGGAAGCTCTACCTATTTTATGGCTTGTTTTTGGGATTGTTTTAGCGTGTGGGAGTTATTATGGCTACTGTTTATTGAAGCAGGCTGATCGCAATGCGGAACAGATGACACACCGAATTGAACCCAAAAAAACAAGTCAGAAACGAACGCAACAAAAATCAAAAGAAGCGACATACACGACCGATCAAATCAAACCAGTGACTCCCGAAGCGTTTGCGGACGCACAATTACAGTATGAAAAAATCGTGAACCAGTGGGGAATCGGCGCACTCTATATTCCAAGTGCAGGGATTCAAACCAAACTATTAGCAGGAATGGCGAATCAAAATCTGATGGTAGGTGTAGGCACTTATTACCCAAATCAACAATTAGGAAAAGGAAATTATGTAGGCTTGGCACACAACCTTGTACAAGGCGGTGGTGCTTTAGGGAACTTGCCTAAAACAGCCTTAAATCAAGTGTTTTACGCGACAGACTTTACTCGTGTGTATGAATATGTGGCAACGAAAAACGAAGTTGTCAACCAATCACGAGGGGAGTTACTAGAAGTGCCCAAAAGCAACGAGGATGCTCTTTTGACGCTGATACGTTGTGAAGGGGGTTTATATACAGCCAATCGTGCAATCGTTCAGGGAGTATTTCATAAAAGCTATCCAGCAGATCAAGCGAGCACAGAGGTGAAGCTTGGTTTAGGCTTGGTTGAAGAACGGGCGGTTAAACCAATAGAACAGCCAAAAGAAAATAAATCAACGGAAAAACCTACTGAAACAAGTAAAGCCAATCAGAATCAAGAATCGAAAACAAACAAACGAAACAAACCAATTTATTCAACGATTCAGCGCGCGTGCATTTCGGCTTTTGCGACAGTGAGTCAGTCACCGATCCTACTTTCTACAGGTTATCTAGTTCTATTGTCGGTACTTTTGAAGCTAGCGACGTTTGGTAAGTAATGGAATGAGAGGAAGAATCATGTGACACAAATTTGGACAAATATTGAAGCAGTAATGAAAGAGAAACAAGTTACAGCTTATCGGCTGGTGCAGGTAATAGGCATCCATAAAACAAGTATTTATCGATTGAAAAACGGTGAAACCAAACACCCAAGATACAAATTGATTTGCCAAATTGCCGATGCGCTGGGTGTGCCTACGGAAGACTTTAGAATTGATGTATAAAACATCAAAGGAAAGGAACAACTGTATGTGGGAAAAAATCGAGCAGATTTTGATTGAAAAAAAGATGACCGAAGAAGAACTTCACAAAAAATTATCCCCCGCGGGGAAAGAGAGTATACGAAGAATTAAAGCAGGCGAAACGCACAGTCCAAGCTACGATCGAGTGTGCGAAATCACGAAAATATTGGGCGTCACGACAGACGCTATTCGACCTGTTGATTTTTAGAAGGAGGAAAAGGAGTGCCCTTAAAAATTTATACGGAAAGCAATTCATCGTCACGAAAAGTCGTGAAGTGGTTGAATGACCACGACGTCGAATTCATCGAGGTACGATTGAAAACAGACGTCCTGACGAAACAAGAAATGAAAGGATTGTTGTCCTTTACGGACAATGGGTTAAGTGACTTATTGAAGCGAACTACGCAAGTGAACTTTGACGATCTCCCTTTAAGCCTAGCCATTGACCGATTGATCGCAGACCCGCAACCTTTGAAAAGTCCGATTTTGTTTGATGGAAAGAAACTCAGAATTGGCTTCCATGAGGATGAAATTCGATGTTTCATTCCTCGGCAACAAAGACTACTCACAAGGATTGGTTAACAATGGAAGGAGAGAAAGTATCGTTGGTATGGTAATCGCTTTTGCGGCAGGAGTCAATATAGGCGTTCTTTTGATGGTGCTATTGATTGCAGGGAAACATAAGGATAAAATAAACGATGGAATCGAATAGGAGGAATAATTGGATGAAGAAATTTTCAAGAATCGCGTCTGCTTTGTTATTGTCCTTGCAGACGTTTTTAATGATCCCGACCCACACCTTTGCGGAGGAAACACAAGGAAAAGAAGCGACTGAACAAGTCCATCAAGCAACGGAAAGTAGCGAAACAACAGAGACCACGACATCGAGTTCGTCATCGAGCAGTGAATCATCGACGACACCGTCGAGTGAAAGCAGTACGACACCAAGCAGTGAGACGCCACCTTCAAGCAGTACGACAAAGCCTTCGGAATCAACGGCACCTAGCCAATCAGAACCACCGAAAAAGGAAGAACCAAAGAAGGACGTACCAAAGGAACAAGAAAAGCCAAAAGAAACACCCGCACCACCAGTGAGCCAACCGACACCGGAGGCACCACAAACGCCACAAGAAGCACCGACACCGAAAACGCAAGTCGATCAAAGCGCAACAGCGGACTTGTCACAGACGGTTCCATCTAGTACCGTCACACAAGACGGGGCGATCCACTTCGAAAAAGATGAATCCGTGGAGAGCTTCATTCGGAAGATTGGTGAGCCTGCACGCAAAATCGGAAAAGAGCATGATCTCTATGCGTCTGTCATGATCGCACAAGCGATCTTAGAGTCTGCCAGTGGTCAAAGTGGTTTAGCCCAAGCGCCAAACTACAATCTGTTTGGCATTAAAGGGACGCACAATGGAAAATCAGTCTCAATGGCAACCGAAGAAGATTTCGGAAACGGGAATCTATACGCGACACAAGCGGGATTCCGTGTCTATGAAAACTATGAAGATAGCTTGACGGATTATGCGAAACTAATCAAGGAAGGTATCTCAGGCAATTCAAACTATTATTCAGGTGTTTGGAAGTCCAATGCAAAAACGTATCAGGAAGCAACGAAGTTCCTTACTGGTAAATACGCAACCGATACCAGTTACAATCAAAAACTGAATGGCTTAATTGAAACCTACGATCTCGTTCAGTATGACAAAGAAGTGCAAGGCGCATCTGTAAGCATGAACGGTTACAAAGTACCCGTAGACAATTACACGATCTCGAGTCCTTATGGCAATCGTGGTGGAGAGTTTCACCGTGGACTGGACTTTGCGGCGGCACAAGGCGAACCCATTCATGCCAGTAAAGCGGGAACTGTTCTAAAAGCGGAATACCACGACTCGTGGGGCAATTACGTTGTGATCGAACACAACGACGGTTCAACGACACTCTATGCGCATCAACAACAATACGCCGTTAAAGTGGGCGATAAAGTGGAACAAGGGCAAACCATCGGTTATGTTGGCAGCACGGGTAATAGTACCGGCGCTCATTTACACTTGGAGGTTTGCAAGGACCGCAGTTTGTCTCAAAACATGCTTGTTGATCCGCAAACGGTTCTATTTGGAAACTAAAATTAACACAATAGGAAAGAGTCAGGCACTTAACGAAAAAATGTTGAGTGCTTTTTTTACGTTCAAAGAAAGTTCCCGTTCGTTAAGACGAACTCTCGTCTTTGCTAAGGCATGACTCACACGCTAATGCGATCAAGCTACTTTAAAGGAGGGAAGATAAAAAATGAGAGATATCGGTCCGCTTTATTTGAATAGATTGGAAGGAGATATAGTTTTTGTTGATCCCAAGAATGAATTTCTTCATAGACAGTCAAATGTAGATGTCCTAGGAAAGCCAGGGAAAGATATTAGAGCAGGGCGACTAATAGTTGATGAATGCCACAATATTTATGATCCAGAAGTGGATCGATTCGTTGAAAAATTGCGAAATCGTGGAAACAAATGACAACCAAATAGCGAGTAAATTTGATAAAGAGGTCAATAAAAAATAAAAGAGTGCTCAGCGTAAGGGGCTAAGGAGGTGAAACAATGAGTAAGGATGAAGCGTTGATTAAGGGCACGATTGATACAATCTTAAAATACACCTATCCAAACGAGTATAAGCATTATTTGAGTTACTTTATTCGTATCCGCCCAAAGGAGTTAAAAAGTAAGCATGCGCATTATATTCGCAGAGAACGCATGATTGAGGTATTTAATTTATCACGAGAATCGCGTTTTTTACTGATCACGTGTATACATGAAATTTCGCATCATGTCGAATACGAAGTATACGGAGATTCTGGTCATGACAAGAGTTTCTATGAAATCATGTTAGAGCTCTATTTAACGGCTGTGGGATTAAAACTCTTACAACTTTCTGATATTACTGATCAGTTTGATACAGCGGACAAGCGCCGTATGATTAGTTATTTTGGTGAGCCACTCGATTGGGAAGTACCTGTGATACCTGATATGGAGAAACGGATGTTGATTGTTAAAGATGGTCGTTCTTTTAAGGATCGCTTACGTTCCAGAGAATTTTATTGGTTTACGGTGAGTCAGACCTGGCAAAAAGAATTTCCAACGCAACAAGCAGCTGAGCAAGAATTGTCTGAGTTGCTGCCATTTTCTAAAAGGGATAACTTCTTGATCCGTCCAATAATATCGCCAACATTTTTATCTTACTATTATATTGGCATTGAAAATGGGTACGAGTATCGCTACGGGTTATCAGAGCTTGGATACTTGTGGGAAGGGTACGGAGTCAAAAGAATGTGGGTAAAAAAAGTAGATGCTCAGAGTTATTACGAAGAATTAAGAAAACTGACTCCGTTTGCGGGAATTGAGTATAAAAAAGTGACGCCCAAAGAAATAAAAACCCCAAGCAAAAGAAAGAAAAAGTCACAAAGTAAACAGAAGTATAAAATCGATTACCACGTGTAGAAAGGAGAAAAGTATGGGGAAAATTAGTCAAAAGGAACTAGCCAAAAAGAGAAGTATGGCTAAGCTGTTAGTTGAAGTGAATGGTGGCGATTTTGATGAATGGTTGGCCGAAAAATATGACCAAGCAATTACAGAAAATGAAACAACGATTCACGATGCGTTGAAATTTTATCAAAAACGAAACAACAATACTCAAAAAGTTGTAGGGGGATAACAATGGAATTTATCTTATCAAAAATCTCAATCATTATGAGATTTGCTCAAGGTTTATCGGGAGGATATGCCGCATTAATGTTGTGTCAAATGGGTTTCTACTATATGACTAAAAACCGGCAAAAATTAGAAGAAGCACAAGACGGTATCAAAAACATCATTGTTGGTTTATTGATTTGTGGTGGTGCGGAGATGATTATTCAGTTCTTCAAATAATGGATTGAAGGAGGAGAACGCATGTACGTTCGTTTTCAAACAGATAAAAAACGTCTGAATGGTCTGCTTTCTTCCGGTAAAAATTATTCGATTACTGAAGCCGATACTAAGTTGAAAGAGCTTTGTGCATTGCCAGAAACAAAGCAAAAGAATATTTTTTACATTGAAATTTATGAGGATAAGAAAAATCGAATATTCCGAAGTGATTTTGAAGCTGGAGAAGATCAAACAAATAATATAATTTTGTTAATTGAACAGCTGTTAGAGGCGAATTTTCCCGATGAAAGTCCGGAAGAAAAAAGAGAACTCCTCCAAAAAATCAATCACGCATTGAAGGAAGAACGAACGCCAACTAAGCAGATCGAGATAGAATCTTATGAAGGTATTAAAAGACAACCAAAGGAAAAAAAAGAAAATCAACCTATTCAATGGCCTGTATCTAAACAAGGCTTTTTTTTATTACTTAAAAGGGCTAAATTGCCGATAGTTGTTTCGTTATTGTTACTAACTATCGGCTCATTGTCTTTTATTTGGCTCAATGGTTCGACGAGCACAGCGGATCAATCAGATAGTTATGAAATGTTACTCAAGAAAAGAGAATACCTAGAAGCGTATGAACAGTATCCAGAGAAGGAGGGTGTATTGGTAGAAACTTTATATATAGATAAAAACAGAGAAGTTCTTGAAGAACTATCTAGTAAAGAAAAATCGAAACTAGCCGATTTTTATCTCAATTTCTTAGAAGAAAACTGGGAGAAGGTGACTTCCATGAAAGACGTAAAACTGAATGAAACGGTTCAAGCCATGCGGGGATACGCTTATTTGAAACAGGAGAAGGTGACGGAAGCAGAAATCATTAATAAAGAGATCCAAAATGAAACGTTGACTGAACAGATCAATACACAGAAGAAAGTTGAAGCATATCAGTTATTAAAGAAAAAGGATGTTGAAGCAGCAGAAAAAATAAATTCTACTATCAAAGATACAGAACTAACAGAAGATATAAAAGTGACGAAAAGTATCGTTAATTTACTGAACAAGTACCAATCAGATCGGAACAATAAAGAATTGTCGGATAGCGAGAGAAAAGAAGCAGACGAGAACTACAAAATGTGGGAAGAAAATCTAAAACAATTAGGAGGAATCGAAAATGAGTGAAGACAATCGGTTGGATTTACTTAAAAAAAATAAAAAATTTGTTTTGATCGGTCTTTTTTCATTGGCTCTTTTTGGAGGAGCAATCACCTATGGTTTGAACAATGCGGACAAGACAGAACCACCAAAAACAGCACAAAGTGAAACGACTCCCAAAAAAGATAAAAAGAAACAAGCTTGGGAAAAACAGGTAACAGGTGAGTCAGAGAATGAAAAAAAGAAAGAGAAGACAACTACAGATAAAGTGCTTGCAGTAATTGTTGGAGAAGACGACAGTGAAGATTCGCGAGTGTTCGGAAAGGAAATAAAAAAATCAAAAACACCAATGTTAAACAAATTAGCAGTAGCCATTGACGAACAGGAGCAGAAAGTTGAAGCTCGTCTATCAAAGAGAAATGTTGCTGAGGCGGCAGAAATTCCTAGAGAAACGAAACCTAGCGAAAAATTAGGAACTGACGATAGGTTACCTAAGCTTCCAGGAACAGATAAAGAAGTAGAAGCGCCAGTGATTGTTGGACCGGAATCTCCAATAGAACCTACACCGCCAGTCAAACCTGTAGACCCTCCTGTAGAGAAGCCGGAAAAACCGATTGATCCCCCAAAACCACCGGTAGAACCGGATAATACGGCAGAACTTACGGAAAAATCAAAAAATGAATTAAATGCTGCAAAGGAAAAGGCAGATAATTTAAATTCTGACATCAGAAAAGTAGCTGAGGAATTGGAACAGCTTGCAACCATCAAAGAAGCGACAGAAAAAAGTGCCGAAGATATTCAACGTGATCTTGATAAAGTAGCTGCCTTAATATTGGAATACAATGCGTTGTCGGCTGAGATTAAACAATTAATCGAGGTTGATGGAACGGTCTTGCCAATTAATTATGAACTGTATAAGGAAACCTATGAAAAACTTGGACAGAAGGTAACTGAGATTCAGCAGGTACAACAACAGACGAATACAGCTGTTGGGGACATGGAGAATACAGTCGCTTCTGCTAAATCCACGAGTGATGAGTTTGAAAATAAGAAAGCAGATTTTAACAATGGGACACAAAAAGAAGTTGCCCAAGCAAAAAATGAGATCACTACCGCAGTTTCTACAGCAAACGACAAGCCCAAGGTCGCAGAAAATGTTGCCAGTGAAGTGAACGCAGCTGAAACAGCATCAAATGAGTTAACGCAGACGAATAATGACGTAACAGAACAATTCAACAAAATGGATGGCGAGACTTCTCAGCAAGCTGTAAGCGACGCTGAAACAACGGTTCAAGAGGTGAAGGAAGCTGTAGATACAACGAGCGAGAATGTAGCGGCGGTTGTTGACGATTATCAGTCTCTTCCAACTCCTGCAAGCCAAGAGCCTCCCGCAGAATCTGTTCAACAGCCTGTATCTAGCACCCCTGTGCAACAAACAAATGAAACACAGCAAATAACTAAATAAAGGAGAAACTGATGGAAAATTCAATTAAACGAGAATTTTCCATTCTTTTGGCTAGAAAGTGTGCGCAAGGATTTCTTTATCTTGCGCTCTTGATTTCACTATTACATATGGCTATAAAAGGATGGAATTTAGTCGGAGACAATGTGAAACTAGTTTTTTTGGAGGGAACTGAGACAACGGTTTTACTCTCAACGTTGTTCCACTTTGTTGCGGGCATGATTATTATCGCTCAACTTTTCTTTTTTGGGACTAAATTTATTTCGGGAGAATTTACAAAGAATTATCTACTAATAAAAGTAAAGCTCTATTTCGTTATGTACGTATTATTGGGTGGAGTATTTTACTTAGGGTTCATAGAAACTGAATATGTATCAATGAATCAACTCGAACAATTATTAGGTAACTTGTTGTGCTATTTTTTACTTCGCCGTTTATCGGCGGTAGCAGATCGAAAATTAAAGCTGGAGATATTTCCCCTATCAGAAACTGCTCTTTCGTTAAAAGGTGATACATGGAAGCTGCCTGACGAATGGAAAAGCTATCTAATCTATCAATTTGGAGAAAAAGAGACTGTAAAAACGTACAAATTGGGTAGTGGTGGGACTTGGCTTGAGGAATCGTATGGCGGGAAATTCGTTGCTTGCTATCGTATCCGTTATACGCCATTTCATTTTAAGGTCGAAAACAATCAGATATTCCCGAAAAAGGTAGCGTATGGGAAGAGTTAAAAATCAGCAATAGATATTTGATTGAAGTCGTTGTAAAAGAAAGGAAGTGACTCCCATCATTTTAAGCATAATTCAAGCATTTGATGAAGTGACTCTTTTAAGAAAAGCTATCCAAATAGATAGTTATAACTACTTGAATCGAAGGTGTGGAGATTCGAAGACAGCAGCTCAAGTAATTCAACAGTTAGAGAATTTTTTGTTGAATAATGGCCGTTGCCCAGGTTGATTTTACAAATGTGAAATATGAAATTAGTTCTGTCAATTGCGAAGAATGTTGTGATAGAGGGGAAGAAAGATTCGACGAATACCAAGCTTTACAAGCAGCAATGGATTACGAAGAACTAGATGATTTATATTTAGAAAGTAGAAGGAAGTGTTAGAAATCAGAAGGATAGAAAAAGAATTTTGTAAAAGGCTTAAAGTATACAAAAAAGATATAGAAGATCGCTGGGAAGAAGTAGACGAATATGACATTATAGAATACAGACCATCAAATAAAATAATTAATGATTATATAGACCTATGGTCGGTAGGGGCGGGGTACACTTTATGGATTGATCCAGAAGTTTTATGTACATTAGGATGTGTCGATATTACGATCTATTACAACAAAATGTTTGCTGTTTCAAAAGATCGAGATGGAATATTTATTAACCAGCTGCCTGCGTTAAAGAAAATGATAGATATTTTTTATGGAACACCGTTTAGTTTACAAATAAAAAAAATCAAAGGACTTGAATTTGTCAGATATGAAGTAGATATACCAAAAGTGTTCACTAATAACTTTAGTGAGTTGTTGGTCTTCACAAAGATATTAGACGAATGCTTGCACAGAGTTAATAAATTTGTCGATAACGATTAGTGAGATAAATCTTCTAAGTAGTTGCGAAATACCTTAAACGCAAATTAATAAGAAATGTCAGCTAGTGGAGGAAATCACCAATTTGGTTAAAGGCATTCTTATTAATCTGTTGTTTAGCATTATCGATTTGTTTTGTGGCCACCCTCGTTTATTTTCTTTTAACCAAATAAGTAGTCAATGAAATACAGGGTAGTTCCGCTAGATGGGGCTATCACAGAGGAAATGGAGGGAAAACTTTGCTTCAAATATTAGAACTTTTTGGAGGGATAGGAAGCCCTCGAATCGCTCTCAGAAATATGGGAATACCAACAAAATCAATTGATTATGTTGAAATCGATCAAAAAGCAGTCGATAGTTACAATGCTATTTTTGCTAACGATCATGAAAATAGAGTCCAATCAGTAGTTAATTGGAATTTGAAACCAGATATCCTCATACATGGTAGCCCTTGCCAAGATATTTCTATTGCAGGGCACCAGAAAGGAGCTGACGAAGGTTCCGAAACTAGATCAAGTTTAATGTGGGAAACGTTACGTATCATTCAAGACATGGGGATGTGGCGACCACGAGTAGTGATTTGGGAAAACGTTAAGGCAGTTACCGAGAAGCGCATGAGAAAGAATTTTAACCGCTATCTGGATGAAATGGAAAAGCTAGGATATTCCAACTCTTTTGAATTGCTAGACGCAAGAGATTTCGGAATCCCTCAAGCAAGGCAACGAGTTTTTACAATTTCAATGTTAGATCAACCGCTGTTTAATTTTAGTACTTTAAATCGGACACCAATGCGAGATATTCGAGAGTTTCTTTTAAAAAATGACGAGGTAAGTCGAGTTTACGATGTCACACAACCTAGTGTCTTATCGGTTATCGGGAAGACTGGAATAAAGCGAGCGACAGTGATCAAAGATTTTGCATACACTATCACAACACGACAAGATCGGACACCAGCACAAATAATTGATTGTGGGGCTGGGCGCTTCCGGTATCTAACGGAACAAGAGTGTTGGAGACTTCAAGGTTATTCGGATGACGACTATTCTGCAGCAGCTTCAACAGTCGAAAGAAACGGACGCTTTAGAATGCCAATGTACAAACAAGCTGGTAACAGCATACCAGTAAATATTTTTGAGAGTATTTTTGAAATACTACTCTAACGGAGGATATTGTGGAGGAAAAGATATCTAGTCAGTAAAGGTGGAATTACGAATGCGAAAACGAGATTATCGTGAGTTGCAAGAGACAATACAACTCAAAGATAGTGAAAGCAAGGAAGATGACAATGATCAGGAAGATTATTCAAATGACATTTATGATTCGATAAGAGTTGGTTTTAGTACTGGAACGTTATTTTTACTATTCAAGAATTTTATTAAAACGTCCACTAAGGAATTCAGTCAATGGGAAAACCTCTTATTTAATTTCTTTTTCATGGGAATAGTATATCTGATAGTCCGCATAGAGTTCCTACATTATGTGGAATTTGGAACTTTTAAGACAATTAAAAGAGCAAACAAAGTAGGAGTAAAGAAGTGGAGTATTGTTTTCCTACTATTTATAATCTTAGGTTTTGCTGCAACGATAGCATATTTCGGATTGGAATTTACTTTTATAAGTTGGGAAAGAGTATTTCATTAAAGAGGTGAAAGGATGATAATTTTACTTTTACAGTGGGCATATTTACTTTGTTTGCTACCTGTATGTTTCTATATTTGTTTTCAGATACAAGGCTGTGGCAGAAAAGCGGTAGAACTTTTAGCAAAGAGGAAAGGCTCTTCCCAAGATAAGACTATTTGGATATCAATGATAGTTTTGACACTATTTCAACCTGCTCTATTTATACTCTTTGGTCATCTTGGGATGTACGTATTCAAAGTCATATTCCGTTAATAAGCTGAACACATAACGCAAATGGAGGAAATTGCATAGATCTATTGCATTGAGCGTAAATAGTTAAATGAATGGTTGGTGATTTCAATTAGCAAAGAAGAATTTTTAGCAAGGAAAAAAATGTGGAGTTGTATTTCAAAGACTACTTATTATTTCATGTATGTGATCGTACTAATAGCTCTAACAGCAGTATGTATATTTTTCACTCGACTTGTTAAAACCATCAATATCAACTGGTTAGTTTGGTTTATGCTTGTCGATATTCTTATCTATTTAGCAAGTAGAAGAATGAAACTGAAGGTAGATAAAAAATTAAAAGAAGAGTTTCAAAAACTACATTAAAACTGAAATATACAATCATGAGTAATAGCAAAGATGGTGGAAATAGCTCACCAAACTGTATTTGTTCAAAAATTGGAAAGGAGAGTATTTGTGGCTTTTTCGACAAAACAATACTATGTAAAGCCAGTAATACCGACGGTTAGACCAGAAATCAATTTCAGTGGGATTACTCTGTTGAGCTTCGATGCCAAGCCCGCTCTTTTGTTGTCAGAGGATTTTAGATATAGCAGTCATTTTTATATTGAAAATGATTTACTATTCAAAACAAAATTTTATCAGTATTTTTATAGTTTGAAATCCTACCTGAATAATTTGGTTAGTAAAGGTGCTCGTCAAAATATTCGAGGAATAAGTACAAGCTGTAAGTTTGAAGATCATTACAGGGAATTAGAACAAACAATAAAAAGTTTTAGAGAATTCTTGTTGAAACCAGACATGTACATTTACGAGGACTCGATAAACAAGGAAAAGAGTCATACCTCGGAAGCAACTACGTCCAAAGAACTTCACTATTGGTTAAAAAAAACGTTTAAGTATAGAAAGAAAATGATAAACAGTATTTATCCCAAGCAGCAATATTTAGAATTTCATTCATTATTGAATGAGTGCAACATCTTTTTAAAAATGTTGGGAGAGAATTCGCTACATTTCACAGATTCACTGGATCTATTCTTTGATATTGGTTCTAGTGTTGATTGGTTTCTTCTAAATATCACTGAATGTCCCTATCATGAAGCGAATGACTTCAAGAAGTTGTTCAGTTCAAACGTGAGAGTGAATAATGATCTAGTTACTATTGCCGGAATATTCAACATTATGAAACAACCGAGTGCTTTCGAGCTTTATTTAGCTGATGAGAAACCTTTCTTTGAAAAAATAGAACAATACAAAGGGATATTTCGGGATCTATTAACAAGCGGTAATAGAGTAATAGACTTGGAAACATTGAAACTAAAAGCTCAAAAAGAAGTTGAAACAATTACTAAACAATCCACTGAAACTAGTGAGTGGGAAGAAAAACTGCAAGAAATTCAATCTATGCATGATGTTGCTGTGGAGAGAAAGATCCACGACATCAAGTGATTTTAACTACCATATTAAGAATAAATGAAACAAATTAGCTTATCTGAAGCTGTCAGATCTCAGAAAAGAATCGATGACAGTAAAGTAGGCTTATTTTTTTTATCTTTTTTGAAAGGAGGATCTCTCATGCTTATAATAGCAATTCTCGTATCTTTAGTTATTTGCCTTGCTGAGTCGGCAGATTCGTTTTCGTTAATAAGTCAACTATCATATTTGGTGTTTTCGATATGTCTATTCGTACTATGCGTAAATAGTTTTATATCCGATCAAAAGATAATGTATATCACTATTTGCTTGTTTTGTATATGTGTCATGTTACAAGAATTTCAACCAGTTAAATATCAAGTGAAAGGTTGGTTGATTCGACGAAAGGACGGCGTGTAGTGAATAAAGAAATAAAACAATGGAAAACCATTTTAGCTCATCCTGCTGTTTTAGGAATTGTTGGCGTGATATTTTTTACAATTGCTGTACTATTAGTTAATTTTTTGGTTAATGGCATTGCTTCAATGCAAGGGATTCTTAGCAGGATCAGATATTACACTGAATATGGAGGAGCGCCACCGTTTCAAGTCAGCTCGACATGGTTTCAGTTTCCAAAGCTTCCCTTATTGTGGCTACGTTTAGCCTATATGGGAATTATTGGGGTAGTGATCGTGTTCATACTCTTACGACTATATAAAATGAGAATATCTTATCGAGATTTGAACCATTTAACAAAAGGATCGGAAGAATTTACCACAATCGCTCAACTGAAAAGGCAATACAAAATGGTTGCACTAGACGATAAAGAATACCCAGGGAAGTCAGGGATTCCAGTGGCCAGTGTAACTGTTGAAAAAGGATTCGGCCGCTTTAAAAAATCCATGGACTATGTGTTCATTGATACAAAAAATACAAACTCTTTCACTGTAGGAGGAACACAATCGGGGAAAACCTCACTGTTTTCTTATCCTTCACTGGATCTGATTATGCGAGCAAAGGAAAAAGACTCCGTTATTGTCAATGATTTAAAAGGTGACATGTTGAAAAACACGAAAGCGGAATTTGTCAGATTTGGCTATGATGTCTATTGTCTTAACTTAGTTGATCCCACAAACGGTATTCACTATAATCCATTGGATTTGGTTAAGCAAGCCTATATGCGTGGCGATACAACGAAAGCTCAAATGCTTGCCAATAGCCTATCCTATAGTTTGTATCATAATCCAAACGCAAAGGAACCTATGTGGGAAGAAGCAAGTATATCGCTCTTAAATGCACTGATCCTTGCTATTTGTGAAATCGGTATAGAATCGGAGAAAACGCATATTATCAATATGTATGCTGTGACAAGTATGCTAGAGGAATTAGGAGCCTATCCAGACGAAAAAGGAAATACGGCACTTGATGAATTCTTTGAACAATTACCAGTAACGAGTGTGGCCAGAAAACAATATGGGACTATCAAGTTTTCGCAAGGAATTACTCGAAGCGGTATATTTACAGGAACAATGGCAAAATTAAAAAACTATACTTATGATGCTATTGCCAAATTAACCTTGGATAGTGATTTTAATTTAGAAGATTTAGGCTATGGGGAAAAGCCCATAGCTTTATTTATTGTCTATCCCGACTGGAATGATAGTAACTATAGTATCATTTCGACCTTTCTCTCTCAGGTAAACGAGGTATTAGCAGAAAGAGCGACGCTAACAGGTAAAGGAACTAAGCGCCGTGTTCGCTACTGGTTGGAAGAAGCGGCCAACATACCAGCAATCGATGGCTTGAGTCGATCGATGAACGTAGGTCTCGCCAGGAACTTAGTTTATCACTTGATCGTTCAATCGTACGCTCAGATGGACGATAAATATGGTGAGAAAATGAGTAAAGCGATTACTGGAGCCTGCGGGAATCAAATATATATCATGTCTGATGAATACGAAGACGCAGACTATTTCTCGAAAAAGCTTGGAAGTAAAACGATTGTTACTGGTGATCGGCATGGAGATCCTTTAAGTATGGATAAATCGTACGGCGAACGAGAAGAAGGCCGAGAACTCTTGAATGCGAACGAGCTGCGCGATTTGCAAGAAGGAGAATGGGTGCTTGACAGAACGAAGATGCGTCGAGATTTAAAAGGCAGAAAGATCAAACCTTATCCCATATTTGCAAGTATAGAAATGGGAACAGATATGAAATTTCATTATGAATACTTGCTCCCTCGATTTGACGGGAAAGAAAATTTAGATGAAATGGATTTGACCGTCAAAGGCAAGAAAGAAATAAATTTAGTTGATTACATTGTCAAATGGGATCGTGTTCGTGTAGATGAACACGATTTAGAACAGACGCAGCATCCACACTCAGAAAAAGAGAATAGACAGGAGGAAGAACAATTGAAAGAAACCTTACAATCAATGGATAGTGTTTTGCTAGAGTCAAAGACAAATCAAACACTTTCGGAACAGATGGGATCTGTCAGCTTTAATAAGTTCATGCATGCGGCCTATTTGGACAAATTGACGACTCGCGAAAAAGAGCGACTAAAAGAATTGACTTCCTTGGAAGAATTGAAAGTGTTCTGCCATACCGAAAAACGTCCTACATTGCGTAAAATGTTTATCGAGCATCAAGGAGTAGTTGACATCAATGGTTAGGACGGCAACTCAGAAAGAAGGTGTTAAGCCTACATGGTAGAAAAGTTAATAAAATTCAAAGATCTATTGCACGTCGCGAATATTTTTTGGGACATTCTTCGAGCAATTAGCTACGGATTTATGGTGATTTTAGGAAGCGCAGTTGATTTCATTTCTGGTGGTGCAAGAGAGGTTTTTCAACTAATCAATTTTTTTGAATATGCACCAGTACAAAAACTAATTAGTGATTATCGACCAGTTTTTTATGCGTTAGGATCACTCGCGATTGCTTATTTTGGGTTACAACTAATTATTAATAGAAAACTGGATCGGGACAAAATACTAAATAATATGGTATTGGCGTTCACGATCCTTTTTTTATTGCCCTGGGGAATGAGTGAATTTTCTGCATTGACTAGTGGTGGGGTGAAATCACTTTCCGAAGGGAAAAGTACCGCAAGTACGGAAGTGTTTAAAGCTAACATCACTGATCTTTATAAAGTTGATAAAAATGGTTGGAAGTCGGCCGAAGTTCAAAATGACATCAAAGAAAAAATTGATGTTGAATTACTAGATATTACTGAAAAAGTTGATACGAGCGGATGGTTTTTTAGCGATTCTCCATTATCAGACGATGGGAAGAAACTGCTAGAGAAAAAACTTGTCAAAGTCGGTGAAAAATATGAAGAAGGAAAAATGAAAAGCTTTTGGAAAATCGGTGATCCTGCGTATTACCGCTACGACTGGCATCCATTTCTGATAATCATCGAATTGATTACGAAGGGCATTGTTTATGCTTTCGTAATTTATAAGTCTGCTCGCTTAATGAATGAGGTCGGGTTATTGTATGTAGTCACCATGGGAATATCACTCACAGATATAAAAGATGGTCAACGAAATAAACAACTAGTAACTAAAATTCGAGATACATTCATTGTCATGTTTTTTATGGTTCTTCTTATTAATTTCTTTGACCTATGGAGTGCTTTTGTTGCGAGCTCAAAAATGTCAAGTTGGGTAAAGCCGATCGCTGTAGCAGCGGGAGCGGGTCTGGTGATAGATGGACCTAATTTTATTGAACAAATGTTTGGTTACGATGCAGGACTTTCTAGCGTAGGACGGTCAGTGATTGCTGCGTCACAAGGGATTATGGCCGGTAAGAGTATGACTCAAGGAGCAAAATCAGCGATTCAATCCATGCCTTCTAAAATTGCGGGTGCAGGCCGACGTGCTGCACGTATTGGTGGTTACACGGGCGGTGCGATCAAAGGGGCACTTGATGGCTTCAAACCAAAATCACCTGATGGAAAATCACCACTACCACCAGAAGGTGGAAAAGGGAACAAAGGCGGCGGAGGAAACGGATCGCCGTCGACAAAAACGCCTAGTACACCAAACACGTCTCCACAGGGATCAGGTACGCCTTCTGGAAATGACCACTCATTACCTGGGCGATCACCAGGGGAATCGCCAAGTGATCAAAATATACCTGAGAATAAAGCCGCTACAGACATGCCGAAACCATTACCACCCCTGGCTAATTTGGGAGATCAGGCAGAGAAAAATAAAGCTGATCTGGCAAAACAAGGTATCTCACCCACAAAACCACTATCAGACGTTTCCAGCGCTTCAAAAGCAAGGAAAGCTTTAGAAGGCCAACCGCAACATCCACCTGTTCCAAAAGTATCGGGGGATCAATTGCCAAAAAATGTTCAAGAGGCAAAAAATAATTTACTAAAAGACCAGGCACCACGCCCAATTGATACAGAATCATTGGGAGACAAAGCAGTAAATCTTTATGCAGACACTGCGAAACGACTATATTCTGGTGAAACGGCAACTCGAACACGTAAAGTTTATGACGTATCAAAAGCGACTACTAAGCGAATTGATAGCAAGTTCAGAGATTAAATAGGCAAGGAGGTACGCCATGCGTAGAGAAGTGGCCAGACCCAAAGAAGCGGTGACGGAAATCAAACAAGGAAAGTTAGACTTAGCAGATGTTCTAATTATCATGGGCAGCGCAATCGTCGGCTTTTTAACAAAATTTTTAGTACCAGAAATCTTAGAAGTTGTGTATGTGCTTGCCTATCCAATATCGCTGTATTTTCTACTATCACCTAGCGACGTTCCAAATAAAAAAACGTACCAGGTAGTTATACAGTTGTTCTTTAAAGACAATCGAACATATCCAGCTATGCCGAAGTCAAAGGAGGAGACAGATGAACTTTGATTCAGTAGAAAGAAAGAAGCAAGAAAAGAAGAAAAAGTCGAGAGGTGTCACAAAAGAAATTTCTCGACTGACGAAAGTTTATCCAGTGGCCGGCTTTGAAGACCAATTCGTTAAACTTCGTGTTCGCGGGAAGGATATCTACTGCGTTATTTTAGACCCTAAAAAATATGATTTAGAACTTCTTGATGAAGCTGAGGTCGATCGAGTGACAGAAAGCTATTGGAGTTTTCACAAACAATATGCCTATTCAGTTAAAGAAATATTTATGAACTTTCCAGAACAGAATCAAAAACAGCAAGAATATGTCCGATATAAACGAGATCAAGCGTCAGAACTTCACCAGATGCGGATTCTTCAATCAGAACTGGAAAAATTGAAATATATTGAAAAGCAGTATAAAAAATCCGCTTCTTATCTGTGTTTGTTTGGAAATACAAAAAAAGAATTATCTGATCGGCTTCAGTTTATGAATCGGTTTAGAGGGCTGTTTCAACAAACGATTCTTGAGCGAGATCACGTTGAACAGATTTTTAATTTATTAAACAATTCAGGAGGAATGGAACTTTATGGCAGCGAAGAAAACGACTGACACAGATTTACAATTCATCTACCAAACGCAGCCAAGAGGGGGTATCTCTTTCAAAGACGATTTCTATATCCGTTTTGGCGACGGCTATCGCACAACCATTCATTTAATTGCGACGCCAACAATCATGACCGAATTTTGGATGATGGATATTACTGCAACAGAAAATGTGATTACAACAATTGATACCATGATCGATACAGATGTTCCCTACAAAAAAGAGGTCAGTGATTCGATCGAAGAATTACAAGTACGGAAGAAAAAAGCAACGGTCACAGAGCAAGACGATTTGGATGATGAAATCAATATTTTAAGAATGCTGAACTCGTCAATGAAAAGCCAGGGGGAACAAATAAAAAAGTGCTTGATCCGCATGTATGTTACGCAACCGACGATTGATAGTTTAGAAAAACAAGTAAACGATATTCTAAAGAACATTGAATCGGAAGGATACGTAGGAACTGTTTTGCTCGGAGAGCAAAAAGAAGAATGGCAATCACTATTTTTACCACTCAATGAGCAGCGGCGGTTGAGAAATCGACGAGAAGGAATGGATATTCAGGCAGAAGCATTAGGACTTGGATTTGCGCACAATCAAACGTCATTGTCTGACGAAATGGGATTTTATTATGGGTTTACTCGTACTGGTGGGACCGTCTACTGGGACATGTTTACTAAGACGGCCAAACGCTTATACTACAATCTCTTTTTAGCTGGTGATATGGGATCAGGTAAGTCTACGGTTCTAAAGAAGTTACTTCGTGATAACGCGTCGAAAGGGAACTATATTCGCGGCTTTGATAAATCAGGGGAATTTTACGATATTGTCAAAGAATACGGAGGGGTATCTATTCCTTTAGATGGCAGCGCGGGTGTGTTAAATATGTTCCAGGTCTATCCATTAGTATCTCAACAACTAACGGAAGACTCACACGAAGTGGATATACGCGGTTCGTTCTCCCAACATATTTCTATGTTGGGAATTTTGTTCCAAATCCTGAATAAAAAAGCCGACTCTGAGCTTGTAAGTGTCTTTACTGACATTGTTTGGGATTTCTATATTGACTATGGGATTTGGCAAGAAGACGAGAGTATCGACATCACGGATCTATCAAATGAGGAGTATCCGACTGTCGGAGATTTTTATAATTACTTGGAAAAGATCACTCCAACGATCGACGAGGATCTTGTTGCATATCTTCAAAAAATCAAGATCACAATAAAACCACTTACGAAACAGTTCTCACGTATTTTCAATGGAAAAACAAGCGTACCCGACTTAGGCGATCAGCAGATCGTCTTTTTTGATATTGCGGGAATTTCTTCTCAAAGTGCCGAGCATTTTGACTGTCAATTGTTCCTGGCATTAAACAATATTATGGGGAACGTCAATCGAATCGGAAAAGAACAAAAGATGATGTATGATCGCAAACAAAAAAACTGGTGGGATATTATTCGTTGTCTGATTATCGTTGATGAGTGCCACAACATGCTGAACATTGAAAAAGCTTATGCAGCTAAATGGTTTGTGACACTTATGTCCGAAGCACGGAAGCTGTTCATCGGATTAGCGCTTGCTACTCAACGTGTCGAAAGAATGTTTCCAAATGCAGACAACGCACAAGATAAAGACACCGTAGAAGCAGCGAATAAACTAAGGGAAATATTTGGTTTGACGCAGTATAAAATTTTACTGAAGCAAGATATTACTTCGATCAACTTCCTGCGTAAGATATTCGGAGACGTATTCACGGAGACAGAATACAACATGATCCCGCAATTTCAAACTAGTAAAGAGATAGGCGGGTCTCAAGGAATTTTAAGTATCTCTGGTGATCAGAACTTACAAATGACTTTCCAAGTAACAGATGAAGAACTAGCGTTGTTTAATGGAGGTGCATAATGAAAAAATGGGCGAAAAAACTACTTGCTAAAAAGTTTCTTTTGCCTTTTTTGTTCTCTAACTTTGTAGGGCTACTCATGGCATTCATAATCATTGTTTCAATGATTATGATGCTTGTGGGAAGTAATCAATCAGAATGTGAGCCGGAGTCTTCATCATTTAATACCGTCGCACCAGAAGAAGGTGGAGCTGTACCGAGTTCTGTAGATGAATTTGTCAAGCAACATAAAGATGCGTATGTTCTGGCGTGGAAAGCAGGTGGTTTTTTACCTTCCGCTAGTATCTCACAGACAATGGTAGAGAATGGGTTTAACTTTACAAATCCATCGGGAACTTCGTTCTGGCAAGCCCATAACATGGGTGGCGTGAAAACATCCAAAAAAGGCGATTTCCCTGTGACGCTTGCAACGTTCGGTGACGATTCGGTTGATATAACTGGAACAAAACCAGGAACAAACGTTGGTGATAATACAGGCGGAGCCTACACCTGGTTTAAAAGTTACAGTGCAGGAATTGTAGGAAAAGCTGAGTTTATGGCGCACCAAACACTCTACACTGGTGCAATAAACAACACAGATGGCGCAGCTGCATTGACAGCAATATTTAACGGCGGATGGGCAACTGATCCAAGTTACTTAATGAAACTTCAAAGTACCTACAATACGCTAGGTAAGAAGTATCAATGGCTCGATCAAGAAGCAATCGCCCAACATGGAACGTCACCATACAAGGCTGGCGGTCTACCAAGTGTAGGCTCTGGGACAATCGCTGATAAACGAAATGATTCTAATGATATGGACTCTGGAAAGAGAGCAAAAATCATCGAATTAGCAAAGAGTCGGCTAGGGATTCCCTATGTATGGGGTGGTCGAAATTGGGAGACAGGAATGGACTGTTCGGGTCTAACGTTGCTCGTTTATAAACGTGTCGGAATTGAACTCCCTGAGACATCTGAGACACAGTCAACCTTTGTAAAGGAAATCAGCAAAGATCAGGCACAACGTGGCGATCTTGTATTTTGGGGGGCGAAAGGAAGCTCGCACCACGTAGCAATCTACGCAGGTGATAATAAGATGATCGAAGAACCACAACCAGGGCAGGTATGCCAAGAAGTTCCGTTACGAGGAGATCACTGGTTTGGTACTTTAGACGGTTTAGGAGAAGACTCAGAAGGCAACGATTCAACAGATTCGAACTGTGAAGTTTCGACTACGGATACACCAGATACTTCAGGTCAAATCGTTGGTCAAAACTCTGCACCAACGTTAGATGTTCCCGCAGAATACAAAGGAAAACTGACTTTACCACCACCTGATAATAACAACTATGCAGGGAACAACTACCCATTTGGACAGTGTACACACGGTGCTTATAATCGCATGGCGCAACTTGGAAAAAATATTGAGTGGTTCTCCGGTGACGGCGGGAATGGCGGCTCGTGGGGAGCGTCAGCGAAGGCTCGAGGGTATACAGTAATAAAAGGAAAACCAGAAGTTGGATGGGCGGCTAGTTTCTATGGTGGACTCGCAGGATCTACGCCACCATACGGGCATATCGCGGTCGTGGAATACGTGAATCCAGACGGTAGTATTTTGATAAGTGAGACGAATGTGGTGAACATTGGATCGGGTACACGATCATGGCGTGTCATCAGTAAAGAGACTGTTTCGCAAGTCGATTTTATTCAAGGAAAGGGGCAGTAAACAGAATGAGACTATCATCAATGACTGCTAAAATAGCGCTACTATTTGGCGTAGTAATATTTATTTTTGCGTTTACCTGGAACAAAGATAGACAAAAAAATGACAACAAAATTAACGCGCTAGAAACAACTATTTCACAGCAAAAAAAAGAAAAAGAAGAGTTAACTGGCCAAATCGATCAGCTGACAAAGGAATATGATTCTTTGTACAAAGAAAAAAATGGTTTAGCAAATGATCGGTTGTTGACCGCAACAAATAAATTGTTTTCTGCTGTTTCTGAATACGACACAAGCAAAGAACAAGATAGCATACTCGAACGAAAAAAACGTGCAGCTGAGGTTGCAGATGCCTCCGCGCTTGAAGGGATTTTCCCAAAAGATGCGGATAAAGGCGCTGCAACAGTTACAACAATTTCAAAACTGGAAAAGACACCTGAAGTGTATTTATTGTCGTCAGATGAGAAGGAAGTTCGCGCATTAGTTTGGACAGATTACAGTATTTCGATTGCTGAGAGTGAGAAACAGATGGGAACGAATTTGTACAAGGTTACATTCAATCAGCTGACGCAAAAATTTGTTTCGATAGAGAATCTTGGCAGCGTTAAGTCGCCGTAATGGAATAGAAGGATCGTAAATAGATGAAAAACAGAATCAAGGTAATAATGGTAATCGTGTTGGTTTCTGTCTCTCTTTACACAGGAATACGAACAATCATTGATCAAAAGGAAAAGGATCAGCGAGTCGTTGTTCTTGATCGGGGTGAACAGAAGAAAATTGTATTTTACAAAGACGACTGTCCAGATTGCCAAAAGATATTTAACCAACTATTTTGGCATGATGTCCGTCATAAGGATATGATTTTCGTTAATTTAAACCAGGAAGAAAACAGAAAGTATATCAAAATTTATGACGTGAAAAGCGTTCCTACGATTGTACACAAGAGTCAAAAATATGAAGGAACAGATCAGAAAAAAATAGGTACAATTCTAAACGAATCGAGGTGAAAACCTAGTTGGCAAACAAAGTGAATTTGAGAAAAAATGAACGCAAGAAATATAAAAAGTTGGTTTTAATTATTGCTTGCGTGTTCGGGCTTTTGTTTGGAAGTCGATTGATTTTAAAACCACGAGTGTCGACTGTTGCAACTAAGATAGGGGAAGAAGTTTCCCTAGATACACGAAAAATGACACTTGTAAATATAGACTATTCAGAAACAAAAGACTGCCTGACATTCGCCTTTGTTTCTCCTGTTACTAGTTCGAATGTACTCGAACAATTGAAGGTAAAAGCAAAGCAATATCGTACTGATGAACAAAAGTATTCGACAAAGATAAAACGAATAAATGAGCGTCTATACGTTGCTTCAGTAAATGGATTGGGCGAAAAATGGAAGGAAGTCACAGTATCCATTTACCCAAGTGACCGGAAGCCGGATAATCTCGCGAACGATCAAAAATTTCATTTCACGAAAGATTTTTTAGAAGAAAAAGGGTTCATTAATCATTCATTGACTGATAAAGAATTGGAACATTCTACACAAGAATTTGAGTTGGATAGTGTTAAAAAGGAAATTCAAAAGAACAAGAAAATTGTTAAAAAGAAGGAGCGAGATATTAAAAAGATTGAAGAGATAAACAAGGAGTTAACCGCTTCTCTTAGCACAAAAACGGACAGTGAAAAAGAAGAAATCGAATCAACGATCAACCAAAATTTGAGTCAGATCACAACGTTTGAGAAAGAAATAGCTGACGTTGAAAAGGAAATAAAAGAACTGGATCAGAAGCAAAATATTATAGAAAACAGAACTAAATAGGTTGGGAAAACGAAGAAAGACTTTGATTTTTCCAACATGCTACAAGCATGGCGAACTAATAAAACTCTCAGAAAAGGCCATGCTCTGAACATGGTTTACAGAAAAGTAATGAAAAACGACCATGCTGAGAACCTGGTCATTAATATTTTTTCTGTTTTTGACCATGCCGACGGCATGGTGTTCTAAGAAATCACTCAGAAACGACCATGCTCCGAGCATGGTTCACAAAGATTCTTGGGGTCACTAAAAACCAACCCGCACTGCGGGTTCCCCCATGTTTTGGGGGCAGGTTTCCCTTATGCTCTTAGAAAATCCCTCTGACTTTGTTTCACAAAGTCGGGGATTTCTAAGTTCTCCGATCACGATCGGATTTTTTGTTTTGAATATTTAGATTTAGAAATGGGGCAATCTAATGGATATTAAAGTAAGAAATCTACCTGCAAAAACAGTCGCTTCGCTAGACGAACTTGCAGCAAAGTCGGCGTTGTCTCGTGAGGAGTACATCCGACAATTGTTGGATCACCACGTCATGTACATTGAAGTCGAAGGACTGAACAAAAAATACGAAAATCTAGTCGAGTCAGTGACAGAGAACGTGCTTGCGTCGCTGAATTACAATTCAAAAATCATCAATAAATTTTTAGAACTACATGGGGTGAGTATCGATGAAGAAAGCGGAGATTAACTTTCGTGAAGCTGATGAGTCAGATTATGGATGGGCGTATCTAAAACCCTACATGGAAAAGCATTCGGGCAAGCCATTGTATGTCGTGCTGGAGCAAATATTTCGAGAGCATGAACTCTACAAGGGAATTGCTGAAAGTATTCTGACCCTACAAAGCTCATTAGACAAACAATTAGCTGACCTTAAAAAAGAGACCCACTTCACTTTGTTACGTGCAGGTGACGCAGAGAAGAGTGCTCGGACGCTGTTGCACCTTGCGAATAATTCTATGTATGTGAATGATGTGACCGACTACCTTCCAATGGCTGAAATGGTGACACCACCAGTAGAAAAAGCTACTCGAGAAGTCCAAGATTATTATACGCAACTCTCACTGAAAAAACGTAGTCGCATGGAATCGTCCGAGGTGGAAACAGATAGAAACAATGAGTCGTTGGCCTTAGAAAAATTTGAAGAGAGTGCTGCTGATCCAAAGGTCACTGAAAGTCTTATTGAATGATTAAGGCGGCAATTTTTACGAAGTGGAAATTCGTCCAGTCAGGTGCGAAACAGTTTCAGTCATACATTGAATACATTGACCGAGAAGAAGCAATACGTTCAGGAAACTTTCATAAGTACAACGTGTTGCCAACAGATGGCTTCAATGAGTACATGGAGAATCCCGAAAAGTCTTCTGGACTGTTCACGCAAAATAAGAACCAATTAACCAAAGACGAGCGAAAAGAGGTGAAGCGGCTATTTGAAAAGGCGCAGAAGAATGAGTCGATCATGTGGCAGGACGTTGTCAGTTTTGACACTCGATGGTTGATTGAACAAGACTTCTATGATCCAAAAACCGAGGTACTGAATGAAACAAAGATCATGAATGCTGTGCGAAGTGCAATGAAGGAACAATTACGTTTGGAAAACTTAGAAAACAGTGCGGTCTGGACTGGGGCAATTCATTATAACGAGAAACACCATATCCATGTTCATTTAGCAATCGTTGAGCCAGAACCTACACGTCCATATGGAACGTTTACCCGTCGTGATGGGTCAACGTATGAAGCGAGAAAAGGATTTCGATCAAAGAAAAGTGTTGATCGTTTCAAGAGTCAAATCATGAGTCAGTTGCTAGATCGAGATCAGCCTTTAGCTCAAATATCCTCACTTGTTCGAAACCAAATTGGACGACACAAAGGACAGATGCGACGATTGCCAGATTCACAATTGCAATACCTGTACAGTGAAATTTATTCCCATTTACCGTCAGATATGCGCCAATGGAAATACAACATGAATGCCTTAGATTCTATTCGCCCTACGATTGATCGTTTTTCTAAGACGTATATCGAAACGTATGAACAGACAAACTACCAGGAGTTACAAAGTTTGCTAAAAGAGAACAGCCAATTTTATATGAATGTCTACGGAGAAGGAACGATAGAATATCAACGGGCAAATGATTTCATGACGAATAAAAATCAAGAATTGTTTACGTTGTTAGGGAACTCTTTATTGAGAGAAATGAAAGAGCAGAAGATCCAAGAAAGACAAAGTCAAAGAATGAATGTTTCAACTTCAAATAGAGAATTTCCAATAGTGCAAGAATCTTCTAGACAAGGAGACGCCGATTTAAATAAAATCAAAAAGGCGTTAAAAAAAGACTTTCAAAGTATGAAGAATCAGCAAGAATATTTGAAAAATATGCGGGAAAGAGAGCAGCTAGATCAAGGATTAGATCGATAAATTGATGCTCAATTATTTACAGCACGTGCTACACGTGTTATAATATTATTGTCAGGAGGTATAGTGCACATGCCAATGACACAAAATGAAATGGTAAAGCTCCTACTTGACCACGGTGGCGTAAAAGTCAAAGGTGGCAAAGGTTCTCATGTTAAAGTGAGATTTCCAGGAGTGAACCGACCGATCATTGTTCCTCAGAAATTACCTAAAGGAACAGAAAACGGTATTTTGAAGCAAGCAGGGTTAAAGTAACTCTGCTGTGCTTCATTGAAGAAAGGAGAATGATTGATGCTTGTTTCTTACCCTGCTTTATTTTATTTTGAGAATAGTGAAGATTATGACCCTGGTTTTTCTGTTTTCTTTCCAGACTTTCCTAATACGGGAGGTACGAGTGGTTCAACGATTTCGGAAGCACTGGAAATGGCGTCTGACTACTTGGGAATTATGTTAGCTGATGATATTGAGGATGATCGTGAGGTCCCGAAACCTTCGCTGATTAGCTCCTTATCACTTGATAAAAATAATCCATTTAAAGACGATCCCGACTTTAATCATGAATATGATCCAGAAAAGTCATTTATCTCTATGGTTGGTGTTGACTTGTCAGAATATCTAGGTAGCAATGACCCTGTGAAAAAGACGCTAACTATTCCTAAATGGGCAAACAGACTTGGTAAAGATTTAGATTTGAATTTTTCAAAGACACTAACAGAGGCAATTGTTGAGAAAAAAATTGGAGTATAGTCAATCCTGAATTTGATTGGAAATACAATACAACTGATATAAAGACACCTTAGGAGAAACGATGTTATCGTTTCTCTTTTTTATCGTTTAGGGAGGGAATAAAATGATCGATGAAAAATTTTGGAATAAGTATGAGCGAAATATGTCAAACCCTATTTCTAGATTTTTTAACAGAGCTGAGATCCGAGAAATGGAAGATGAAATAAGGAACGCGAATGATTTTGTTTCGAGTTATGAAGCTGATGGGTTGAATATGAATAGTACAAAAGAGTACGAGCGGAATATGGCAAAAATACAGCAACAAGAGTCTCTATTGAAGAGACAGGCTGAAATTGTTGGAAATTCATTTATGGCACCAAGAGCAAAAAGCGAAGGAGTAGGAACCGAGCTATTCAATTTAGAAATGGAACGAATTAACTTTAGAAATCAATATGAGCATATCATTGATTATGAAGCAAAAACAGCTGAAACGAATGATAGCCTAGATTATGCGACTGAGCTTCTTAGTAAAGAAGGGCTGTACCTTAATGCTGAGTTATATTCAGCAACTGAAGTCAACGATTCTCGAGTCAAACTTGTTTATGAAAGTGATCTAAAAGGTTATATAGAAAAGAATTTTGAATCTACCCCATCAGTAGCGGAAATTGTATCTTTCGCGCAAGAAGAAAAGTTATGGACGAAAACTCCACCCGATATTCAAAAGGAAGTTTTAAAAGAATTAGATAAGGTAGACTTCGCAGTAGAGGATGTTCCATTTTCATATGCAAATTATTGTTCGGAGTTTAGTGAAGCTGAGAATGTTCCTACAGTCCATGTTTTTAACGATGCCAACTTGCCCTATGAAACATTAAGTTATAACCCTGAAATGAATACCTGGCATGGAGAGAAATATGAATTCAATATCCCTAATCCTGTTAATGAGTTGCAAAAGATTTATAATGAGAACAAACTAAGCGTTGGAGAAATAATCTCAATAATTGAAGAACCCGAAATGGATGATCCTAGCAATGATTTCATGGATGAAGATCAAACTCTTACAGGTTACGATCCGGATGCTCCACCCAATAGGATTCAAGCTGAAGCTTTGTCAGAAGGGTGGATGTGGGTTGAATATCCTGATGGGAGTGGCTGCCTAGAGTCCCCAGACGGAGAAAGTTATTCTTCATATGAAATTCATTTTGATGGAAACATAGAACATCAAAATCTTGAAGATAAGCATTGGGAACTTAGTATTGATGGTTTCTCTGAATTCAAAAATGAAGTTGAGCAGAAAATGATTTCTAAATTAGGAAACCAAGTAGCTAAGAGCCAATCGAACGAACAAAGTTTGGTTGAAGCTCCGGTTGTTGAAATTCGTAGAAATGCCAGTGCTGAAAATGGTGGATTAAGTGCTTCAAAAGACATAACTCGGTAAGTAGCAAGCACAGAATATGTTGATAGATAAAAGATCGATTAAAGAAAAAATTGGAGGGAATATCTATGGAAAAACAGACTTATACATTAGGTGAATTAATAAATGCTGTTGGCCAACGAGAAGATGGATTTTATCAAATACCCAGTTCGGAATTATCGATCGCTGACAATCGTTTTTTCGACCGTCTTGATATAAAACATCAAGACAATGAAAAGGTATTTGTTTTGTCAACGCTAGAGTTTGAAAAGGATTATCTCGTAGTTGGGCCGGATGAAGTGAAGTGGATCGATAATTGGTCTGGAGAGGAAGAGCGGGTGTATAAAGGAACCGTCATGGAAAGTTTCGAAATTTCGTTTGATGAAGAATCGTTTAAAGTTAATGGGAAAGATCTCCAATTTAGTAAAAAATCTCAGCAGATTGAAGCTCCTACTGTTCAAATTGGCATGAAAAATACAAATACACAAACCAACCGAACTAATTCACATGAATTAGACCGCTAGGGGAATAGGTTGATGGAGGTGAGTATAAATAGCTCACCTCTTTTTTTATTTTTTTGGAGGTGTAAAATGAGCAAAAGTGATTATAAGCAGTTACTAGAAAAAGCAAAAAAAATCTCTATTGTCTCTGTTATGGATGAACAGGGAATGGGCTATATTGATATGAGAAACTTTGCCCAGGGTATAGAACATGACAGCTTAATGATAGACAAAAGAAAAAACAGATTTTACTGGAATTCACAAGTGGAAGATGGGAAGGTTGTCAGTGGCGACGTAATTGATTTTTTAGGTGTGTTCTTCAACAAAAGTCATATGGAGGCTTTAAATTACTTAACGCAAGAAGGACACGATCAATTAACGGAAACGTCGATGGATATGAAACCGAAAGAGCCTTTTAGTTATTACTTCAAACATGATCAATCATTTGAGGAAGTAAGAAACTATTTAGTGAATGAACGAAGTCTTTCGGGAATATTAGTAGACGCTCTGCATGATAAGAAATTTATTCACCAGGATAAGTATAAGCAAGCGATATTTGCCTGGTCAGATACAGGAAAAGCTGTCGGTGCGTCAGTCATTGGTACAGAATATAACCCGCTGAGATATAAGAAATATGGCAGATTTAAAGGGATCGCTTTAAATAGCGAAGGAAATTATGGATTCAATGTAACGCTGGGTACACCCGATCGTCTGTATGTGTTTGAATCACCAATAGACATGCTTAGTTACTGGACAATGAATCCAACATTGAACAACTGTATGCTTGCAGAAATGGAAGGCTTAAAAGAACAATCGATTTATAAATTTATTGAGCAGATGTACTTATCAAAAGGAGCGTTGCCACATGAAGGCATTTATCTAGGTGTAGATAATGACTTTGCGGGGCAGCGTTTTTTTGATAATCTCTCGAAGCTTTCCTATGTAGATCCTACCGGAAAAGAATTTTCATTTCAAAAGATGATCCCGCATGATCGGGATATTCCGAAAAGCAACTTGGAAGTATACACTGCTGTTGGTAACGGTTATGGCGTCGATTGGCGAATGCTTGCAGCAATCCATAAATCAATCACTAACTTTTCCGATGAAGGAAAAATGGCAAATTCGTGGAAGGTGAAGACTTTTTATTCTGAGGAAGGGTTTGATCTAGCTGAAGAAACAAAGCGAGTTGCTGAAACTTTGCTTGACCATGAAATTGACACAAAAACCTACGACTTACAAAAAATATTTAAAGTTCAGGAGGAGCTACCTACAACTTCTATCGATGGAATCGTACGAAAAATTACACAGTATTATAGAGAATACTGTGATTTTGGGTATCACGCTGCCGATGTCTTGGTTAAGGACTGGAATGATGCGTTGCGTTATCAAGTCTTAGTTGGCCAGGAAGCGCAGATAATCAATTCGATCTACCATAATAGGGATCAGGAACAGATGAAAATCATTCGTGATGAGGAAAAGAAAAAATATATCGCACTATCTTTGTCTGATCCAAATCGAGAGCCTTTCTTTGAAGCAGATAATCCACTAGAAGCAGAAATGCTAGTGAAGAACTATGGCTTCCAAGCAGTGGATAAAGAAGATCGTAAAAAATATGGAATTGATCAAACAAAAGAAAGACAGACAGTTTCAGCAAGAGAAGCTGGCAGATAGGAGGACACGATGAGTTTATCAGATTATTGGGAGAATCAACCTGGCCGATTAGAACACCAGGATTTAAAAGGAATGTATCGGACAATTATCGAGAGCGTGACAAGCAGCGAACCTGAAATATTACAGTTCCTCGAATATAGCAGTCAGTTGTACAAATACGAAATGGATAGTTTGTTATTCGCATATGGACAGAATCCAATGGCAACCTATTTAGCAGATTTCCAAACATGGAAGAATGTCCAACGCTCAGTAAAACGAGGGTCCAAGGCGATTAAAGTGCTTCATCAATCGGAGAATGGCCGTTTTTATCATTCAAATCTATTTGATGTCTCTCAAACAGTAGGGAGAGAGATAAACTTTCCTAATTGGTTAATGGATAAAAACGAGTATCAAAAAGTAGTAAATAATGCGTTTCCGACCAATGAATCTCAGGATGATCCACTATGGCAGGGGATACAAGAAAACTATGCACTGGAAGATTTAGCGACTGACCATGCATCCGACTTTCCTTTTTACGGTGAATTGTCTGAGTTTATGTTACAGCATAAGCTTGGGCAATCCCCACGCTGGAAGGACTACATCGAATGTGTAGAGCCATTAGTAAATAATCCTGATTTATTAGTGGCCACGTTGCCAAGAATACTTAAAACCAATAGGAATATACTATCTATTATCGCAGCAACGAAAAATGAATTTACGAAGGAGCAAGACTATGGCCAACAATCTCGACAAATTGGAAGAGTACAATCAGCAGCAAAAACAAATCAACCAGGAATATCCAAGACGAACGGAACCGATACTTCAAATGAATTATCAGGAGAAGGACGGTCTGATGTATCCAGAAGTAGCGAAATTAGTACAAAATCACGATCTGACTCCAGCAGAGAAAACAATACAACTGTATCTGGAGGAACAGAGACCCACCTTGTATCAGGAACTGAAACTAACGGGGCTGTTGATGATTTATCTCAATCAAAAACAACAAGAGATCCAAACAAAGGAACAGACGGAATACCTGAAACAAATGGAGGCGATAGCACCGACTCTTCCGAAGGATCTTCTACAACGAACTCGAAAACTGAATCAACTGAAGCAACAGATTCACGAAACGGTGTTACAGCAGATTCTTCCAATGGAATAGAAAATCCTTCGAAGATTTCATTTAATCAAATTAATGCTGTTCTCAAGGTTGGTTCAGGTGTTTCAGGGGGGAAACTAAGAATTCAAGAATATTTTTCTCAAGAAACGAACACTAAAAAATTGGTTGATTTTCTGAAAAATGAATACGGAACTGGAGGAATGTCTAATAGTGGAGGCACAGGATTAACGATTCAATTTGATGGGAAAGGCTTTAGGATAGGTCATCGTTTTACTGAAAATGAGAATGCTATCCATCTGTCTTGGAATCAAGTTGCCGATCACATAAAGTTATTAGTCTCGTCAGGTAAGTATTTAACTGCAGATGAAAAAATTGCATATCACGAGCGCTTGGATGAAAAACAACAGGAAAAGACTTCCGAATATAACAAAATGTCTACTCGAATGGAGGATACAAAAAGCTTAGAACAAGATTCTACCTTGTTTGATTCAGCAGCTTGGACAGAACTTCCAGATGATTTCCGATATCAAGAAATCAATGGTCGATCATATTTAATCAACGAAAAAGGAGAATATGAAAAAGATCCCGTCAATGTCCTATTTGAAAATGGAAAAACGTATTACCAAACAATTGAAAAGACGGAGATTTCGAAAAAAACGGATCATGAGACTAGTCAAGAAGAGCTAACTATCAACCTGTTTGATTTTTCCTATAGTGATCCGGTAGGGTCTGAAAGAGCAAATGTCTCCCGAAAAGAAGACATTCCAACTATTGATCGCATAGATTTTACCTTTCCAGAAGATACAAAAGGATTCTATGGTTCAACACCTAAAGAAAAATTACATGATAATCTTGCTGCGTTAAACTTACTGAAGCAATTAGAATCTGAGGATCGATTAGCGAATAGTGAAGAGCAAACCGTTCTAGCAAAATATGTTGGTTGGGGTGGCCTGTCTGTTATCTTTGACGACTCTAAAGACAGTTATCGTGAGGAGCGGGAAGAATTGCGCCAATTGCTTACTGACGGAGAATATGAAAGTGCTAGGGAAAGCGTTCTGACTGCATACTACACTGATCCTATGGTCATTCGGGAAATTTACTCCACATTAGAAAGGTTTCACTTTTCTTCAGGAAGAATTCTTGATCCAGCAATGGGTTCAGGGAACTTCTTTTCAGCTATGCCGGAAGAAATGCGAGAAAACTCTTCTTTGTATGGCGTTGAAATTGATTCTTTATCAGCGAGACTATCTAAGCAGCTACACCAAACAGTCCATATCGAAGAATCAGGTTTTGAAAATACCAAATTCTTAGAGGGCAGCTTCGATGTTGTCGTATCAAATGTGCCGTTTGCTGATCAACGAATTACCGATAATAAGACTCTTGATCGATATTATATACACGATTACTTTATCAAGCATTCACTGGATCTCGTACATTCAGGCGGAATTGTTGCTGTGATCACTTCATCAGGAACAATGGATAAGAAGGACTCTTATTTTAGGGAAGAATTATCTTCGCAAGCGGATCTACTTGGAGCGGTTAGATTGCCAAATAATACGTTTCAGGAAATTGCAGGGACTGAAGTGACGACGGATATTCTTTTCTTTAGAAAGAAAGATCGTGCGATTGCAGAAGAACTGGAACAAAAAGACAGTAAGAAACCTGAGTGGGTTGAGACAACAGAAGTACCGTCCGGTATCCGTCGCGAGGACGGTTCACTACAACCGCCTATGACGATAAATACTTATTACGATCGCCGACCAAGTTCTGTTTTAGGATCGTTTGCTTTCAAGAACTTTCGTGGGGGCACTTATACCGTAGCACCAAAAGAGGGTCAAGCCTTGCAACCACTTCTTTCAAATCAATTGAAACAGCTGAATGGCTATTTCATTTCAGCAGCCACTGCGAAAATTAATTTGCCTGATGTTTTGCCCGATACTCAGCAATCAGATTTATCAATAGATGTTGATGCACCGCCATATACGTTCATAGAACATGGAGGGGAAATTTACCTGCATGAACAGGGGCAGCTAGTACAGCAGGAATTAAAGGGCGTTAAGAAAAAAAGAATGGTTGGCATGATTGGTTTAAGAGATCAAGTAAGCCAAGTCATTTCTTATCAGCAGCAAATCGATTACGATCCAGAAGTGTTTCAAGAGCATTTGAAAAAGTTAAATGATACTTATGATCGTTTCGTCCAGGAGTATGGGTATTTAAATACACCTACAAACACCCGTTTATTCTATCAAGACGACCGCTCTGCTTTATTGTCGTCTATTGAAGCAATAAATAAAGATGGCAGTTACTCAAAGGCTGACATATTTGAAAAGCCTACGATTCGGCCAATTGAACCTGTCACAGAAGTCGGGACCGCAATCGAAGCATTGAATCATAGTCTATCGAAATATGGAAAGATTAATTTCGACTATATGCAGCGTATCTATTCAATAGAGATCGATAAGATCATTCAAGAATTGGATGCGCATATTTTCGTTGATGTAGAAACCTATTTGAACAATGAGAAAGATATTTTTTCCTCCTACATAACGAAGGACGCTTATCTTTCAGGAGATGTAAAACAAAAACTATATTTAGCACAAATGATGGTTTCTGAGGAATCGCTATTTGAAAAGAATATTCAGGCTTTAAAAGAAGTGATTCCAAAAGATTTAACAGTATCGGAGATCGATTATGATATCGGGTCCAGCTGGCTACCGTTAGATATGTATCACCAGTTCATAAAGGAAGTATTTGATATTCCTAAACCGCTAATTGATGATGAGACTGTTCATGTAGTCTACAACCGCTTTTCGGATCATTATCACATAGAAGGGAAAGGGTATGGAAACAACTCCATTTTGTTGGAAAATGAATATGGAACTGAGCGAGCGAATGGGTTTGTACTACTTGAAAAATCGTTGAACTTAAAAACGATTCAAATCTTTGATCAAGAAGTGAAGTACGTTAATGGGGAAAGAGTCACAGACTCCATTTTAAACATCAAAGAAACGATGATGGCCAGAGCGAAACAAGAACAGCTCCATCATGTTTTTAAAGACTGGCTATTTAAAGAGCCCAATAGAGCAGAAGAACTACTCAAAATCTATAATGATCGATTTAATCGCATTCGACCACGTTTGTATGATGGCTCTTATTTATCTTTTGAGGGAATGAACCAGGACTTTGAATTGAGACCCCATCAAAAGAATGTAGTAGCTAGAATTGTTGAAAATGGACGTGCATTGATGGCTCATGAAGTAGGTGCAGGAAAAACTGCAAGCATGATTAGTGCTGGCATAATGATGAAGGATCAGGGATTGATTCAAAAACCAATGTATGTTGTGCCTAATCACCTAACAGAACAGTTCGGGCAAGAACTATTGCGTTTTTATCCTGCAAAAAAAGTGCTAGTGACAACAAAAAAAGATTTTGAGAAAAGGAACCGGCACAAATTTATTTCTAAAATTGCGACCGGTGATTATGATGCGGTGATTATTGGACATAGTCAATTCGAGAAGATTCCACTGAGTAAAGAACGGAAAGAAGCCGTGATACGTAAAGAGTTAAACGAAGTGAAAGAAGGGATTAGCCTAGAGAAAAGTCAGTCTGGCCAAAGTTGGAGCTTGAAGCAAATGGTTAGTTTTGAGAAAAAATTGAAAGAGCGATTGAAGAACCTGCAAAATGAAGATTACAAAGATCAACTCCTAACGTTTGAAGAACTTGGGGTTGATTTTCTTTTTGTGGATGAATCGCACAATTATAAGAACCTTTATACGTACACAAAAATGTCCAATGTCGCAGGCGTAAATACCTCAAATAGTCTACGTGCAACCGATATGTACATGAAAACGCAGTATTTATTAGAGAAACATCAAGGCCGTGGTGTTGTGTTTGCGACCGGAACAGCGATCTCTAATTCGATGAGTGAATTGTATACGTTAGAACGGTATTTACAACCGGATGAACTAGCACGTATGAATTTGACAACCTTTGATCGTTGGGCATCAACCTTTGGTGAAGTCGTGACCGCACCTGAAATTAACCCAGAAGGTAGCGGATTTAGAATGAAAAGTCGCTTTGCTAAGTTCCATAATTTACCGGAATTGATGAGTTCATTCTCTTTAGTCGCAGATATTCAGACGAGTGATATGTTGAATTTACCTGTACCCGAAGTACAGAATGGCAAACCAAAGTTAGTGGTATCTGAACCAAGTGAATACCAGGAACTAAAAATGATGGAACTAGCCGATCGTGCAGATGAGATCCGTACGAACAATGTAGATCCTAGGGAAGATAATATGTTGAAAATTACCAATGAAGCCAAATTAATGGCCATCGATGCACGACTTTTGGAAGAACAGGCACCAGTACATGAAGGAGGAAAGCTTTTCAAATGTGTCGAAAACGTCTATAAGATCTGGAACGATTATTCAGAAACCCAATCAACTCAAATTGTGTTTTCAGATAGCGGAACGCCAAAGCCTGGTAAATTTAACGTCTATGATGAAATGAAACGATTGCTTATAGAAAAAGGAATTCCAGATGAACAAATCGCCTTCATTCACTCCGCCAAAACGGATCTCCAAAGAGAAAGATTATTTGACAAAGTCAGACAAGGTGAGGTTCGTATTCTCTTTGGAAGCACAGAAAAACTTGGTACTGGTACGAATATACAAGATAAGCTTATCGCAGATCACCATTTAGATGTTCCCTGGCGGCCAAGTGACATTACACAACGAGACGGACGGATCGTTCGGCAGGGGAATGAAAATACCGAAGTACAGTTGTATCGATATGTAGCGAGAAATAGTTTCGACTCGTATCTTTGGCAGACGCAAGAAAATAAGTTGAAATTCATTAATCAAATCATGTCTGGTAAAAGCATTGCACGAACAGCAGATGATATTGATCAAACGGCATTGAATGCTGCTGAAGCAAAAGCATTAGCTACTAGTAATCCATTGTTGTTAGAAAAAATGAATGTAGATAAAGAAGTCATGAATCTTCAATTATTGAAAAGTAGCTGGCAAACAAATCAAATTGCTTTGAATCAAAGGGTAGAAACAGAATATCCAAAGCGGTTAGACGAATTATCGGCGTTATTGAACCATGTGTCAGAGGACAATCAGCTTGCAGCAGAACAGGTGTCTAAAGAGTTTTCTATCGTCTTGAATGATCGTGTTTATGAGGATAAGAAGGAAGCGTTAGACGTTTTTAACGCACTATTACCTAGCAAGTTTGGAGATTTTACTACTACTCGATTAGGAGAATATTGTGGTTTCGATATTACTGCAACACAGTCTCAATTTGGCCAAGTAATACTAACCTTGAAAAATCAGGGAGCTTACGAAGTGGCGGTTGAAAGAGATGGAAAAGGATCATTTATTCGCATGTCAAATGTTCTTAAAAGCTTGCCAGATCAATTGAATGATCTTAGAAATGAACAAGCAGACCTTACTAAAAAGATGGAACAAGCGACAGTACAGTTACAAAAATCATTCGATCAGGATCAAGAACTAAGTGAATTACTGAAACAACAGACGGCTATAAATTTAAGGATTGAGATGGGCGATAAGTCATCGAGTATAGATAACAAGCAATCCAATATGACTGGACCAACAATTGAAATTTCTTCAAAAACCCATGTAGATGAGCAATCAAACGCGTATCTTGTCGAACAACAACGTTAAGTTTATTCTTGATAATACCACGTATACGTGGTATTATCATTTTGAGGAGGAATAAACAAAATGGAATATAAGACAACAGAAGCAAAAAGGAAAGCGAATTCGAAATATCGAAAAGCGAACAAAGAAGAAGAAAAGGTAAAAACGTATCGTAGAACAGCAAAGATGTATCTCACTAAGTATGCAGAATTATCCGATATTTTACTCTTCCAAAAGACTATCGTTGAGAGAGTGAAGGAATTAGCAGCTGATGAACCTGATAGGGCGGATGAGATTCGGAAGGTTTATTTAGAGAACCTGGCGGACCAGGAGGAAAAACTAAAGGAGGAATAAAAAATGATGGTACTTGAAGGACTTGTTAGGTGTTGTTTTGGTTTAGTAGATGGAGTTGCATGGTTATTTCTCCAGTTGGTAAAGGGAATGTTAGCAGCTCTTTATTCCTTTTTAGGGTGGTGTGGCGCGCGTTTCTCAGAACTCCCTGGGAATATCGCGATCCCAATTGTGTTCTTTTTAGGACTGATACTAGTTGTAGGGATTGTTAGTTTGATCTATTTTGCCCCACATATTTTGTTTTTTGTAGTAGTGATATTGCCAGTCTTTTATATCGTTTTGCGCTTTCTAATTGGATGGATTGCTCTATTTGGAATTTTCTATTATCTCTACCACAAGTTAGTGCAGATTGTTGATTGGATACGTCCAACAAAAGAAGGAGGCGAAATGATTGACTAAGGAATCGTACTCAACAAAGACAAATAATGCGTTAATTCATGTTGATTTCCAAACTAAACATCAAGTATATAATTCGTTAGAAGCCTGGAGAAAAGGATTGTTTACCGAACTAGAAGAACACGGTTATACAATTAGCTTGCCAGATTATATATTTCCCTCGAAATTAGTCAGTCATTCAGGAAATCTCTTTGAATTAAATGTTGAAATACAAAAAATGCGTACCGGTGATTCGGTTGTATTATTTAGAAATACTCACTATGAAATTGTTTTTGATCGCATATCTGCGGAAAAAACGCTATTAACTTATCGAAGCTTATTAGGTGGACTGGATCGTGCGCTATTAGAACATAAATTGGAACCTGAAAAAAATATTATCGAAAAATACTTTAATCAAATGAAAGAAATGTTTTGTGATTAACGGAGAGTGAAACAATGAAGCGTTTATTAAACTATCCTGGAAGCAAGTGGAGAATGGCAGATTTAATCATAGAGAATATGCCAACTCATAAGAGCTATCTAGAACCGTTTTGTGGATCGTGTGCTGTGTTTATGACCAAACCTAAAGCAACACTTGAAACAATTAACGATATAGATGGCCGACTAGTGAATTTATTCAAAGCTATGCGAGACATACCTGAAGATCTTCAGTATCAAATTATGCATACACTTTATTCCCGTGAGGAGTATATATTGTCTCAAGAAAAGTCGTCGGACATGCTTGAAGATGCCAGACGAATGATGGTTCGGTTATGGTTCGCGGTCGGGGGGAAAACTTTCTCTATACCAGGTTTTAGAAAAAATATATCATGGAATGGACCATATAACACCTATGAATGGAACGATATGTATAACCGTATCGGAATTGCGGCTGCACGATTAAAAGATGCCCAAATCGAGAAGATGGATGCAATACAACTCATTCAGCAACACAATAATGCTGACACGTTGATCTATTGTGATCCGCCTTACGTGAGTTCGCCCCTGGTAGATAAACACTATCAGTATGATCTTACCCTGGAGAATCATGAATGCTTGTTGGAGGTCTTAAAGAATCACTCAGGGCCGGTTATGTTATCTGGATATGATAGCGAATTGTATTCGGTAGAATTAGGCAGCTGGACTCGAATTGAGCAGCAAACAAAGGTAGGAATTACAACTGAAAGAAAATCTAGTCGTACTGAAGTCGTTTGGTGTAACTTTGAACCAAATAGTCAATTGTCACTTTTCGGATAAAACAATTAGGAGAGATCATATTGAAAAAGAAGTATTTCGTAATAACACTGGTAGGATTGCTTTCAGTCATTCTTTTTGCAGGATGTGGGTCAAAAAATGATTTGAAGGAAATGTTGACGGAAGGCAGCGGCCGTTGGGAAATGTCCACTCCAAAGGGTGGAGGAAACATTGAGTTTTTCGAAGATGGTTCAGCAAAACTTGATGATGATGGTGATATTGAAAAAATGTCCTATACAATTAATGAAGAGCAAACGTCTCTTACACTTGTTATGGAAGATTATGAAGACGTGAAAAGTACGATTAAAAATATCAAAATCGAGGATGAGCAGACTATCAAAGGAGATCTTTTCCAAAATGATGATAGCGAATCTGCACCAATAAAACTAGTAAAATAGATATGGTTTTTATTGAAAGTAGGCAAGGTGAATCACAATGAAAAAGGTTTTTGACATTTCTAAGAATAGAGAAAGTTCCGAAAAACAACTCCTTTTTATTATTATGACACTTATTATCATAGTATTGTTATATTGGGAAATCGTGGTTGTGCGTAGTCTATATTTAAATTATTTATCCGGATTTACTAGTTTATTTTGGACCATTTTATTATGGGTCATAGCAAATACTACTATTCTTTCTATACAGGCTAATCTTACGTATAGGCTTTTCCGTGAAATAAGAAGTGATAGACTTAAAAGACAATGAAATCCAGTTAGCAGAATGTTTAAGTAAAATCTGCATGATCTGGGGCTATGTAGAAGAGAGTTGATATAAATGTTTGGGTATTATTTTGTAATGGGTGTTTTCATACTCACGGTTGTCGCAAGTGTTGCTGCAATGATAACTAACAAGAAAGGTAAATGATTCGACTCTAAAATAGTCGGTTAATGGAGGAAATAACATGGATGAAGTGGTCTATTTAGTTTTCTTAGAAGAAAAAGAAAATAGTGGATTGGAATTGGGCGTGTTTTCCGATAGGAGCAAAGCTATCAAGTGCTTTGCAGAAAAGGTTCAAGTGTGCCAAATGAAGTGGGAGAACGCACAGAGCGTTGACAAGGTAGTCAAAATAGGAAGTCCGGACCAAAAAACAGTTTGTTGGTCACAAAAGGATTTTAGCCAGACTTGGCACTTCCAAAAAATCAATTTAAATGAAATCAAAAAAGTATGTTAATTGGGGCTATCAAGTAGAAAAGAAGGGAGGAAAAGTAATGGTCAAATCTAAAGACGAACCTATCTGTCCTTATTGTAAATCAGCAAACCGGAAGAGTTCGGTACTAGGAACAACGGGGCTAATAAGTTATAACGGAGTGACTGTCGGAGTCGAGTGTAGTTGTTGTAAAAAATCATTCGTTACTGATGTCGAGTTGAATATCACGTATAAAACTAGAAAGATTTAGCTACACAATCGGACGGTACAGCGGAGGTACATCATGAAAATTGTAAAGGATTTAGTTACAGGAAAAGAATTTCAATTTGTTGAATACGTACAGCATGGTGTCAATGATTGCTCGTTCATCAGCAGTACGCCACATGTTAAAGTACGGGATTTGAACAAAGGAACTGTTAAATATCTACCAATCAATCAAATTGAAATCGTCAGCAAGTGACGGGAATAGCAGAAGAAATGGAGAGAAGCGGCATGTCAGAATTTATGGTTTCCTATAGCGTGGAAGAAAATCCAAACAGAGTTCTCAATTCAGACTTGCGACAATCAAAAGTCGTTGAGGCACAAAATGAAGACGAAGCTAGGAAAAAGCTCTATGAAATAGAAACCCGAAAGATCAACTATATTTCTTCAATAACGATTTTCACGTGGAATGGGGAAAATCGTAAAGAAAAAGCATAAAGATGGAAGAAGGTTGTTCGCTATTAAGCGATAAATAGTGAATCTTTACTTCTTTGCAGTAAGGGATAATCAGACGAATACCGTACAATCGTTGTACCTGGCAACCAATATACTTCAAGTATTTCCGAACATTGATCAAGAATGCAAAAGAAATAGCATAATATTAATATCGCAAATGCGTTTTATGACTAACTGATATCCTTACTATTCTTATTCCCCTAAACACTTTAATCCATCTAAAAGTAGCTAGAGGGGTATCCCCTCCGCAAGAAGAAAACAACACCGTCTGCATATTAAAGCAGGCGGTGTTGTTTGTATGGAATGATGTAGTAATCATAAGGTATCCGGCCGGCTGATCGCTCGATGTAAAAGCAAAAACGCGCAAGTCCTTCTGCTGCAAGCGTTCGCTGACCGCAACCAAGGAGTTGTTCTAAGAAGAATTCACGGGAAAGATACCCCAACTCATACATCTTTATCAAGGTCATATCGTCCATCGTTCGCCCCTTCTTCCTCATAAAAAGGTTGATAAAAGTCATCTTTTTCAAGCGTTGGCAAGCTATCTGCTTGATTTGGCACGTTCGGTGCCTTCGTTTCTTTAAACGGATCAGCTTCGAACCATTTGGTGGTTTCTTTGAAGGCAACGTGACGCACATCTTCCCAATAAACAGGAAGATCATTCAAGACGAAATAGTCTTGATAGGCTTCTCCTTTAAAAAAACCGGAGAGATCGTCACGAAGTCGTCCAAACTCATCCAGTAAGTTCAGTTGTACAATAATTTCTTTATTACTAAGGAAAGAATCTGACAAAACAGTGTCGATCTGTTTTCTAGTCATTTGAGGACGTGCAGCGTTGGTCTTTAACGCATAAGTTTCGTTGGCACGAACACCTTTCATGAGATCATCTAAGGCATAGGCAGTTCCCCACTTCAGGCCAAACTCGCGATCATGAAAGTCGTTATAGTCCTTGAACTCTTTTTTTGTTCGTTTAACCATGCGGATCACTCTCGATTCCAGATTGACCCCCTGCGTGGCCTCCAACCAGCGTAGAGCGAGCGATCGCTCTTGAACCAGGCATATAGCTATGAGCATGAACAATCGATTTGAAGCCATATTTCTTACGGATCGTATCGACGACGAAATCAAGTTTAAAATTATTGAGTTGCTCTTCGGGTTCTTGAAAAAGGTTCAGTTGCAAGGCATTCGTAAAACTGAGCTTGGAACAATTCACCCCAATATTACGGACATCTTGAAAATGATAATGACGATCAAAAAGGATCAGCAACGCTTCTGCAAGTTCTTTACTGGCATTCGTCAATGGCAGTTTCATTTGTTGGTGAAACCCTCGGGTTTCAGGATAGTTGGGATCGATATAACCCATCGAGTACCCGATCCATAAAGAAACACATTCGGTTTTCGCTCCTGCTCGCCGCAAGCGTGTACCGACTTGATCCGCCATTTCCTTAATCACGACCTCGATTTCATCTCGACGAGTATAATCTCGATTCAAGACTTGACTGTTGCCAATCGATTTTGATTTAGGCGTGTATTTCTGACCGATAAAGCTTCGATCGATGCCCCAAGCTTTTGCGTAAAGCTCGGTTCCTATTACGCCAAGTTGTGTCTTTAGCCGCCAATAATCGGCATGTGCCAACTCATAAGCTGTACGAATGCCCATCTGTTGAAGCCTTCTGTTGGTTCGCTTCGCAATGCCGCAAAATTCCGTGAGATCCGTAATCGACCATAATTTTTCAGGAACGTCTTCATAGCGAATTTCCGCCCGCATGTTCGGACTAGCTTTACTATAGAGATCAAGGGCAGCTTTGGCCAACCAGCAGTTGTCCCCTATCCCTACTGTCGTGTAGATGCCTGTGGATCGACAAACATCAATTTGTATTAACCGCGCGAGTTCGTCTGCTGTCGTACAGCCATATAACTTCAAGGAGTCAGTCACATCAAGAAAGGATTCGTCTACGGAAAAGACAGAATGATTGTTCTCATCTGCATACTTTCGATAGATATTATTGATCTCCATGTTTTTCTTCATATAGTAAGACATTCTAGGTGCTGCAATAATGAGATCCTCTGGATACGGAAATGGTAAATCTCTTGCCCTTGAAACATTGGAAATTCCATAGGCTTTTTTCGCAGCTGGTGACGAAGCCAAAATCAGGCCACTGCCCCGCTCGTCTGGTTTGTCCGAGGGATAGCTCATGACCACCAATTTAGTTGTCAAAGGGTTTAGTCCACGTTCTACGCACTCAACGGAACTATAAAAGCTTTTACAATCGATACACAAAATATCGCGACTGGGTTCTTTTTCATAGTCGAATAGTGGATTATCGTTCCAATCCATAGAAATACCCCTTTCCAAAAGAACGTATGTTCGGTATAATTTAAACACGGTCTCTTAGAGAAGTCAATTATTTTTACTGACAACGATGTTTTGATGAGCAATTGCTGATATGATAACTATAAAGATACTTTAGGAAGTGAATACGTATGAGTAAAGAAGAATATCTTCAGCACGTCTCCTGTTTATTGAAACAAGAACAAATTGAGCCACACCTGCAACGACAAATACTTGAGACAGTTCGTGAACTTTTGACTTTTTACAGTGTTGAATTTGTTCACGAATTATTCCCTACGTTCTTTCACCAGTAAAGGAGGAAATGAACCTGATTACTAAAGTGGACTTACTAGAGAAAATATATAAGAATCAACTACAGCATACAATGAAGGAGTGAGCTTCTGAACATGAAGAATCTATTAGTTTTAGGCAATGGCTTTGATTTAACTTGTAATTTACGTTCTAAATATGAGCAATATTTCCATTCAAAATTCAGTGATGATTTAACTTTGGATTTGGATCGTCTAAAGAAAGAATTCGAAGAATTTTTTGTACTATTTTGTGAGCGATCGGGCGAAAACAGAGGAGAAAGATATTCCCTTTATTCTGAGGCTAAAGATTATTTTAACGATTATAAAAAACCAAAAAAAATTAATATTTGGGATTTGATTATCTATTACGGAAAAGAAGGAATTCCAGATAAATGGAATGATGTAGAGTCAAGAATATTAGACTTTTTGGTTTATGAGCCATACAATTCTGAATCAAAAAGAAGAATTCCGAATTTTATACAAATAAAAGAATCAAAATATACAATTGATAAGATACGTGATGAAGAAAATAAATATTCATCATACTTTTATTCACAATTAATTATATTTGTAGCTTCATTATTTAATTTACCTGATCCTTCAACTTCAAAGAGCACCCTATTATCTGAATTAAAGAAGTTTGAAAATAATTTTCGCGAATACTTGTTGCACAGTTTAGATGACCCTCACGACATGTATTGCTATAAAGAAAATGCAGAACATCTTTTAGAAAATATAAAAAAACAAGCCAACCCTGAATTTCCAGTTCGCCTTAGTGTGCTGTCTTTTAACTATACTAGACCTTTTACGTCTAATGTTTTAAATGTGAAGCATCTTCAATGGCAAAATATTCACGGTCGATTAGAAGAAAACAACATTATCCTCGGGATAGATCAAAACAAAGTTAATGTTAAGGATGTTGCTTACAGATTTACAAAAACATATCGACAATTACTACAAAATGACAGTTGGTTTAATCAGACGCAAACGATTTTGCCAAATAAAGAGGATATTCACAAAATAATTTTCTATGGTCATTCATTAAGTGAAGCAGATTATTCTTACTTTCAATCAATATTCGATTATTACGATATTTATTTATCACGAGTAGAGCTCATCTTCTTTTATAATGATTACCGACCAAATATCCAACAAGAACAAGTATTAGACGTTAGTCGTTTGATTAAAAAATACGGTCAGACAATGGTAAATAAGGATCATGGGGATAATCTGCTTCATAAATTGATAATTGAAAAAAGATTAAGTGTGAGAAAACTACTTGTTTCACCCATGCTTTAATATTACTTAAATAACCTGAAATTGGCCTGAAAAATAAGGCACTCTATTATTCAATTCTCACCTGTGCGCGGTATGCCCTTATACGACCTATTTCAAAATAAGTTATACACGTTACCTATGGGTATACCTATAAGTGGTATATGATCTGTCCTTTGTATCAAGTTTCCAGCTTCAAAAATATGTTACTTTTAAATGTGTTTTTTTAAACGGAAAAGCAGCGTTTCCATACTATAGCAGACAGGCTTGTATTTTCACTGTTAGGTGTGTTTTTTTGAAAAATTATTGATACTATATAGGTATAAAAATATTTGAGGAGAGGATACACCATGAATGAAGAACAACAAGCTGCTTTAAAATTAATGGAGAGCCAGCTTGAATTCTCTGGATTTACGCCTATACAATCTTTAACAATGGGCTTGTCTTATTACAAAGGTGGCTATTATGATAATTTAAGTGAGCAAGAATTCGAGCAGATTGTAAAATACTTCGTTGAAAAATATATGTAGTCTGAAAGGAGCGGGCGTTCTATGAATTTAAGTGAAGCAGAAAAAAGTCTACTTTCTCACCCCAGCGGTTCCTGTAAGCTCAATGTTGATGTAGACTACATTCTATATGTAAGGGACAATTGGGAAGAAGTGCAGAAATTTTGTCTTCCATTTTCGATTGAGAAAAGTAAAATTAATACAGAATCGGGGCGCGCCGTCATTGATCTTCCTTCGGGGAATGAAACGTTTGAATATGGCATGATTCTAGTTCGACTGGGTACGAAACGAATCTTGCTATTTACCTTTAGTGAATTTATGGAGATTTTTTCTCTTTTAAAATAAATTGATAAGCACTGCTGGTACAAGAAAGAGCCACTGCTCGAGGAGAGCGGAGGTTCTTTTTTCTAATCTCCCAACGATTACATTTTCATTAACAATCTAATTTTTTTTTAATTTCACTCTTTCAGATAAAACTTGTGTTCGATATAATCAATTTGCACCTACTAACCATAGTCAAACAAATATTTAATTTGGAGACGCTACTACGATCAATAAAGTAGGATTCTAAAAATACAAAACAGCTATAAATTAGGGAGGGCAAATAAATTGTTGAGAGTGTTTGTACAAAAAAGTCATGTATCCTGTAAAAAATTATTGAATTGGCTTGATGAACAAGGGGTTAACTATGAGAAACGCTATATTGATGAAGTACCTTTATCAGAGAAAGAACTATTGAACATCCTGAGTTTTACAGAAAATGGCTTTGAAGAGATTCTTAGCACTCGTTCATTGAAAAATCAATTGAACCTAACTGAATCGGATATTGAGCCGCTTAGCGTGAAACAATTAGTTGCACTAATGGTAAAAAATCCCTCCCTAATAAAAAGACCGTTTGTAATTAGAGGAGAAAAACTTTATATAGGCTATGACAAAGATCAAGTTTATACACTAATTCCTAAAGACGTGCGATACAAAAAAAGAAATGAGTTCCGATACGTGTCAAAAACTTAATAGTTTTTGACACGATACCTAAAACGCTTTATACTAGCTTTAACATCGTGTCAGAAACTAATGTCAAAAAGTGGTGATTATTTTGGGCGAAAATCTAGGGTCTCCCCTCCCCTCTGAAACAAATTTACTCTTTCAAAAGAAAATTGTTTTCACAGGTACCTTACAAACGATGACTAGAGAAAAAGCGCAACATTTAGTTTCTATTCTAAATGGCGACGTGCAACATGCCGTCACCAAAAAAACAGATATTCTTGTCGTCGGTGTTCACCACCAGACCCTTTTTGAGACGGACGCTCTTTCTAAAAAAGAAGCATTAGCCAAAAAATACCAATCAGAAGGACACCCTATTTCTGTTCTATCTGAAAAAGAGTTTTTTTCGCTCGCTGTCGAACAGTTGGAAAAAGTTAGAAACAATTTATATTAGAAAGGGACTTTTGAAATGCAATATGGATATGCCAGGGTCTCTACCCTTTCTCAAAGTACCAATGAGCAAATGCAGCAGTTACTAGAATTTGGCGTGCTAAAGAAAAACATCTATTCAGATAAATTTACTGGAACGAAAAGTAATCGTCCTGCATTCACTACTATGTTAGACAAATTGCGTTCAGGCGATATGATCGTTGTCACCAAGTTAGATCGATTTGCTAGAAATACTCGTGAAGCGTTGGAAATTATTGAACCGCTGCTCGATGACGATATTACCATTAAAGTGTTAAATCTAGGAACGATCGAAAATACTCCTATGGGACGCATGATCGTTCGAACGCTCTTGAGCGTAGCAGAAATGGAGCGCGATATGATCGTTGAGCGTACACAAGAAGGCAAAGCCTTTGCGAAGAAGAACAATCCAAACTATCGTGAAGGACGACCGAAGGCAACGCTGACGGGCCCTAAGCAACATGCCTACGAGCTTATGCAGCAAGGCATGAATTACAAGGACGTAGAAGAAAGAACCGGTTTTAGTCGGAGTACACTCTACAGAATTAAAAAAATGAGAAGACAACCAGGGGATAATTGATAGTGAACAAGAGTGAGAAAGAACAACGATTGAAGCTTCAAAGAAAACTAGAGTTAAGTAGAACTACATTTTAAAATATCTACAATGCTAGAAAATATGCGCTCGTAGTAAAGTAGAGCCTAATAAAGCAGCAACCAAATTTATTTTTGGGTTGCTGCTTTTCTTTATATCCAATAAATGTATAAGCTAAATACCTATGGTATACAACTAATCTCACTTGCGATATTTACTTTTCGTTTTTGACGATTCATTGTACACCTTTCTAATACAATACGTAATATAAAAGGATCATAATAGACATGTAGTATATTACTATTACATTAGTAATATGGTACCATTCTATTTCTTATTGTATTCTATTAGTAGTTTTACGATCTAAAAAATATAAAGTAATATTTTTAGAAATATTAAATACGACTAAAAGAAATGCAATATATTACTTTTAGTCGTATAACTTATTTTTTTATATTTTTAAAGTTCTCTACATTAAGAGGGTACTTTCCGTAATCCTTAATGTGTTCGTTGGCTTCGTCTTCATCAATTAGCCCTAGTTGATAGAAGTGTTGCCAAATTGCATTCTCTAGAAAATCTGAAAGAAATCCCTTAGTTCCTGCAAGCTTTTTGGTATTTTTATTATCCTTATGAATCAGACTATCTAGCTTCCTCACAGTAAACTCATTTAGCTTGTAAGTCTTGTTGATACTTTCAACTGAATCACTTTCTTTTGCAGCCGTTAAACCAAACTTTTGAGCTTGAGAATTACTTGACGTATTCTCAACAATTTGAACTACTTCTTCTGGATCAGCTTCATACTGATCTGATGTATCAAATTCTAGAGAATCCTCGGGTGTTTCGATTGCGTCCAAATCAGCATCAAATGCTGTTTCAAAATCTGCTGATGGTCGTTTCTTATTAGATCTAGGCATTATTCTTCGACCTCACTTTCTTTAAATAGGTTATGAGGAATATCAAGGGTTTCACCTTTAGCTGATAACAAACCGATCCGATTCATTTCATCAAGTAGCTTATAGAAATGTTGTGCAAATGGATTATCTGGGAAGCTCATAGTAATTGGCATACCACTCCTGATAAGTTTATCTGCAAATTTAATAGAGCGTGGTAACTCAGTATCAAAATAGTGGTATCCATTTCTATTCGTATATTTCATCATAGCGTTGATCATTTTAGCATGAACATTCGTATTGTATACTTTATTCCCTAAAACACCGCCAATTCTCAAGCTGGGATTGAATTTCTCCTTTAAAGTATTCACTCTAGAAATCAAATGAACCACTCCATCAACACCGTTCATATCAGGTTCATAAGGGATAATCACAACATCAGATATTGTCAAAACTGATGATGTTACTTGTTTCAATTCTGGTGGTGTATCAAAGATAATAAAATCGTAGTTATCCTCAACACTATCAAAGTAACCTTCTAGAGCATTGAAATAGTTTGAACTAGGATCTATAGATTTGTTTAGGATTTTTTTTAGTCCGGCGACACTAGATATTGCCTTTAAATTGTCTTTTGATTTTTTTACTAATGATACAAACCATTCGAGGATGTTATCTCTAAACTCTTCCATCTTATCAAACTCTAAAAAATTATTATCAGAGTTTGCCGGCAGCACATCTATTTGTGTGTCATAGGTTGGAACAATAGTTTCTTCAACCTTAGCTTGACCCATAAACACATCATAAATTGTATTTTGTTCTTTGCCTACCTTAACTCTAAAAGACTTTGTTAGATTCCCTTGCGCATCAGTATCAACCGCAAGTATTCTAGCACTCGGAAAAGACTTTCGAATAGCTCCAATTAAATTTATTGAAATGAGCGTTTTACCAACGCCACCTTTATTTGCCGAAACACTAAGTTTCAACGCCATATTTCATTCCTCCTAAATAGTCGTATGCTATATTACTTTAATATTACTTAAAGCAATTCATGAATAATATTTTCTATGGCTATAAGGTAACATAGTTTGTAGTCGATTGCAACAACAAATAAAAAAACCAAACAATCTAATATATTATGAAAGGAATAGTAATAAATTATTAATAGTAATATATTGGTATTTTATTAGTAATGCATTTTTGACAGTAGTTGAGACAAGAAGCTTTATATAGCCTTATTCTGGTTAGCGTAATCGCGTAGGGATTGTTATCGATAGTAGTTGAAATTGAGGATTATAGATGATAGACTGTGATAAAACAGATTCGTTGTTGATTGTGACAACGTATTGCAGGGGGTTCTTGTATGGAACAAGGAACTAAAGAATTTAGAAATGAATACGATAGATATATCTTAAAACTTTTAATAAAAGAATACTATATCAGCAGACCTGAACTGTCAAAAGCAATCGGACTTACTTTAAGTTTTGTCAGAGAATTTGACAATGGAACTCGTTCTTTCGGAGCAACCGCATTAGATCAATTTGAAGAACTAGTTTTCAGCAAGTATGAACCTTTACTAAAAGTTCATGAATACGATTTAAACCAAATAAAAGAACAGTTAGAGTCTATCGAATCAGACGAGGAGCTAGAGGCGTTCCGCTTAAATAATTTCGAGATGATCTAACTTAAAAATTGAGAGGTTTTTTATGACAGACTTTAATTTTATTTCAGCAAACGAAACTCGGAAAGCTCTTTTTTATCAATTACCAAAAGTCCTTTTCGAAAGTGACAAATACATGAAAATGTCTAATGACTCAAAAATTGCTTACGCAATGTTAAAAGATCGTTGTGAGTATTCCTTACAAAATGACTGGGTTGATCAAAACGGAAATATATATTTTATCTTCACTACTGCTGAGTTAATGGATCTATTGCATGTGGGTAATAATAAAGTGGCAACCATAAAAAAAGAACTCGCTTCTTACGGTTTACTGCTATCAAAAAGAATGCCGCCAAAAACATTGCCTGATGGCAGTAAAAAAGGAGTGCCAGCTAGACTGTATTTAGGACAGCTAGATCTAACAGCAACGGATGTTTACACTGAAAAAAAATCAAGTGAGGACGCTAGATATTCCGAAAGTGGGGAAATCACACTTTTGGAAAAACATGATAATATCAAAGAAATTTCCCAAAGTGTAATTAATACATCTTGGGGAAATTCCGCGTCAAATAAGCATTTCTCCGAAAGTGGGGAAATCACACACAATCTATATAAAACTATTTCTTTAGACACTAATAGACACATAATAGACTCTGAAAAAGACGAGCTGCAAGATAAACTCCTTTTAGAAAATTTCGTTGAAATCAACAGCAACTCTCAACGAGTCAATGCGACGTTTGTTCCTGATAATGTTTTAAAGCTAATTCAAACATTTTCTCCTAGCTACAGCGTGGCACAGATAACAGTTAAAACCATTCATAATGCCAAAAACAAAGCTGAACAGATTGCTGGAATAAAAATGGCTTACGAGGAAATGGATGATTATATCGCAAATCCCGATCAAGGATTATACAATACGGTTTTACGCGCCTATCAGAAACAAAAGACCGAAGAAGTAAAAGATATACAGAACGTCATTTTCACCTATGTGAAAAACTGGTTTGTTGAATATCCAATCCAAGCAAAAAAAGCAACACAAGACAGTGAAAATTTACCGAATGTAAGTTTACACAATTGGATGGATTGAAATTAAACCTAATTGTTATTAAAAGTAATTTATATATTAAAAAATATTATATAAAATAGTTAATAGGGTGTTAAAAATAGGTAGGTACTGTTCATAAATTTGTGAAGACCGCTTGTTATGAGACGAAGAGTATTCATCCTTACGACGAAATAAAAGTTTAAAAAATTTTTTTAAGCACATAAAATAACGATATGTTAAATTGTTGTAATAACAATAGTAGGATAAATTGGCTTTTTTGCGGTGTTGACACGAGGTTTGATGAAGAATAAAATAAAAGCATAGTCATACAGTTGTTTGTGGTAGGGGAATTGAAAAACAACGTTAAATAGCGTTTAATCAGCGAAATAACATTATCGAGTCAAAAATAGTGTA